>JBDKIW010000150.1:0-19316 GCA_039796955.1 Planctomycetota bacterium | reverse complement strand
CACATCCGGCAACGGACGGCTCACGAATTTTCCAGCCGCGTCAGGCTCCGAATGAAATCGTGACAGTTCGCGACTGAAAAAATCCAGCAGCACCGCCAGCTCACGATCCACCGGATTTCGCGTCAGACACAATCGAAACATCTCCCGGCAACGCTGCTCGTCCGTGCTCAGTCCCCCGTCACTCAGAATGCGCCGCGCCAGTCCCTCTGCCAATTCCGTAAACACCTGATCGTTGGCCACCGTCAGTGACTGCAGCGGGGTATTCGATCGCACACGCCGAGTACAAACCGTGCTGAAATCCGGTGCGTCAAAGGTCGTCAGCAGAGGATACGGTGCACTGCGATAAAACATCACATACATGGTGCGACGATAACGATCCGATCCGGTCGCCGTGGGCCACGATTTTTTGTTCTGTGTGAAATCGTAAATGCCCTCCGGCTGTGGCAGATGCACACCCGGACCACCAATCTCTTCCGAAAACAAACCACTCGCCACCAGGGCCATGTCACGCACAATCTCCGCTTCCACGCGAAACCGCGACTGGCGACTCAGCAACGCATTGCCCGGGTCCAGCTCAAGACCACGCACATTCACAAAACTGGAGGACTGGCGGTACACCGCTGAGGTGACGATGGTGCGATGCAGTCGCTTCAGGGACCAGCCAGACTGCTGAAATTCCGCCGCCAGCCAGTCCAGCAACTCGGGATGATCCGGTGTGACCCCCTGGAGTCCGAAGTCATTTTCTGTTTCCACCAGAGCCCGCCCGAAATATCGCCCCCAGATCCGATTCACCGTGACTCGCGCTGTCAGCGGATTCTCAGGAGCCACCAGCCAGCGTGCCAGATCCAGACGATTGCTGAACGTTCTGTCGGCCCCGTTTGGATCCAGTGCCGCCGGTACGCCGGGTTTCAAAATCCCTCGCTGCCGATCCGGGGCCAGAAAATCACCACGCGTCAGCAGATACGTCTCCTGAGGCTGTGCCAGATCCTTCATAATCATCTGACGGACCGGCTTACCCTGACCCGGCAAGCTCGCCTCCAGCTCCTGAATCCGACTGTTGACCTGCGCCAGACGCAACGCCGAATCGGACGCCGGCATCCCAGCCGTGACGTCCGCCGTGGACACCTCGATCGCAAAGTGTCCCAGCAGGTAATTGCGATTCACGTCATGCTTCAGCAGCACTGTCAGCAGGCCCTCTTCAACGGTCACCGGTTTCGTGGCGACAAAAATCGCTTCGTGCGGCGCGTTCATCCGCTTGCCGGCCGCTGCCTGGGCCGCATCGACGTTGATCGCCCATCCCGTCGTTGCGTCTCCATCAATCGCGTTTTCAACAGCAAAACCCGGCTGACTGTGATCAGCCCACGCCAGTCCGAACGGATAGTCCATCGCACCGGATCGCAACAGGATTTCCGTCAGCACAAAGTTGCCATTCCCCGCCGTCCCCGGCCCCTGTCCAGGCAGTGATGGGTCCGTGAGCGCTCGAAGGCGAATCGCCGTGACTCTGACCGGTCCCTCCGCTGTGGCCGGAAGCTGCAGTTTGACGGTGAAGGTGTCATTCGCCGCGGGATGCGTCTTTGCCAGCAGAGACCCATCCGCCTGAATCTTCAGAATACTGCTGCCCGACGCGTTAATGGCCGAAATCGGCACCTGAGTCCAGTTCCAGGCCAGACCCGGCAACTTCGAAATGTCCCGACTGGCTTTCTCCAGCTGCTGCTGATCCTGACGCAGCTGCTGCAGTTCCGCCAGTCGCTGCTGCTGCTGTTCACTCCAGCCCAGCAGCTGCTGCTCACGCACTTCCACCGTTTCACTCTGATTGTTCGCATCAGCAGCCGCGTTGAAGAACGCATACAGCCGATAGTACTCTTCATGACTGATCGGATCATACTTATGAGTATGACACTGAGCACAACCAACCGTCAGTCCCAGCCACACCGCACCCGTTGTGTTGACCCGATCAATCAACGCTTCATGACGAAACTGATCCGGCTTCACCCCGCCTTCCTCATTGATCATCGTGTTTCGATGAAACGCGCTGGCCACTTTCTGATCCAGAGTCGCATTGGGCAACAGATCACCCGCCAGCTGCTCGATCGTGAACTGATCAAACGGCAGGTCGCGATTGAGCGCCGCGATCACCCAGTCACGATAGGGCCACATCACCCGCGGACCATCAATCGTGTACCCATTGGAATCCGCATAACGCGCCTGATCCAGCCAGTGACGGCCCCAGCGTTCTCCATAATGCGGATTCTGCAGCACTCGGTCCACCAGTGACTCCCAGGCCTGCGGATCAGAATCCTGCTGAAATCGTTCCACCTCCGCCGGCGACGGCAGCAGACCCAGCAGATCCAGATACAACCGGCGAATCAGAGTCTCACGGTCCGCTTCAGCCGATGGGGTCAGACCAGCCTGCTGCAACCGCTGCAGAATAAATGCGTCAATGTCGTTGCGACACCACGGATCCGTCCGCGTGGCCGGAATCTCAGGTCGTTGCACTGGGCTGAAGGACCAGTGCTCCTGATATTCCGCCTGCTGCTCAATCCATCGCTGCAGCAGCGAGATCTGCTCAGACGTCAATGGCTTGCCCGTTTCCGGAGGAGGCATCTGCTCCTCGGCATTTTCCGTCGTGATGCGATGCACCAGCAGACTCTCTGCCGGCTTGCCAGGCACAATCGCTTTCAGTCGCACAGCCTCAGACCGCAGGTCCAGCCGAAGGTCGGCAGCACGAGACCCCTCGTCGGCCCCATGACACGGAAAACAGTGATTGGACAGGATCGGTCGGATGTCTCGCTGAAAACTGATCGCAGCAGAATCACCAGCGCTCACACAACAGACCAGGCTCAACCAGCAGAAAAGTCCGGGAATGAAGGCCCGTAGTGATCGTGTCGGAGTCAGGACGTTCATTCGAGAGCCTCTTCATTCAAAGCTCGGCAGGGCACTGCAATCCGGAAGTTTCACAGACTTCCCGCGCCGCAGCGATCCACAGTATGCGATCCTCAACCACGGCACAGAACCTGAATCCACTCCAGGAGGTTTCAAACGCGGGCCGCCATTATACGTCGATCACTCCGAAAAATCCCGCAGAATTCCGGTGAGATCGCAGATCCCGCTGAGTTCACGCCGGGCGAGCTGCCACGAAATCCGAATTTTTCGACAGCCGTTCACCCGGAAACCCGCCCACTCACCATCTTCTGCAGTTGCTGATCCAGCAACTCACGATCGCTCGAACGGGGCAGGGCAGCGGCAATCTCCAGCGCCTGAAAGTCGCCAGCGTCGGCCGGAATCTTCACCAGATCCTTCAGAGTCACCACCACAGCGGCAGCACCCGCATCATGCGCCATCTGCTGAACCCGCTGCAATTCGTCCCCACTGAACTGGTGATGGTCCGCAAACCAGCACGAACCCACAATCTGCAGTCCCGCCAGTTCACACGTCCGCTGAAACGCCGCCGGGTTTCCAATCCCACTCATCAGAAACACCCGCAGCCCCCGGATCGCTGCCAGCTCGGTACGCAGCCCGTTCTGCGCACGCAGCCCCCCGGGGGCAAACGAAACTCGCAGAATCCGGGACCGCAATAACGGTGCCACCCGCTCGATCTCACGTTCCAGCGCACACAACTCCACTTCCGACACCAGCTCGCATCGCGTCAGCAGCACCAGATCCGCACGCCGCAGCCCCGAAACAGGCTCCCGCAACAATCCCCGCGGCAACACACTGCCATATCCAAATGGATTGGTGGCATCCACCAGAATCAGATTCAGATCCCGATGCAGCCGGCGATGCTGCAGCCCGTCATCCATAACAATCACATCCGGCCCCGGAACTGCAGCACTTTCCGGAAGCAGCCGTCTGACGGCCACCAGTCGGTCCGCATGCTGTTCATGCGCGACGTCCGGGACCAGAATCCGCAGAACCTGCTTTTCATCGTTTCCCTCGGGACCGTGAGCCCGGTAGCCGCGACTGATAATCCCCGGATGACCACCCAACTGCAGCAGCCGCTGACAGAGGAATGCTGTCACAGGCGTCTTCCCGGTACCTCCGGTCGTCAGATTTCCCACACTGATTACCGGCACGGGCACACGATGGATCTGCAGGTAACCGGCGGCATACAGATGGTTGCGAAGGCGCATGACCAGCCCCCACGGCCACGAGAGAACTCGCAGAATCCCCCGCAACACCAACGGTATCACGCCCCGCGACCGGCCACTGATGATGTTTTCAAATCGGGACATGCAACCGCTCAGTCTGCCACCCACCTCGTCGCCCCGACATGCAAAGCCTCTCCGGTATCTCAGTTCTCGTCCACCAGCACTCCACACCCCCTACCATGACCACCGCCGCCACTGTAGAGCAGAACGTTCGCTTTTTGCAACATGGGGTACGCTTCGAAATTGCGGGTTTCTCCTTGCCCTCGATGGAAATCCAGCTATTTTGCGGGAGTCTCCTCCCGGATTGTAAGGACTTCTGCGACGCTGTTTCTGCGGAATATCAAGAGGTTTCGCGTGTCTGGCTACCCTCCATTGCTCACATCACTCCCATCAGCAGCGTCCTCCGGTAGCGGTCACACCCGCGGCCGCAGAATTCTGCTGAGGCCCCTGCTGACCATCCTGCTGTTGCTGCATCACTCAGCTCCCGCACTGGCCCAGGCTGTTACCAACAGCAAGTACCGCCAGCCGGATCGGTTTCGGCAACTGGAGGAAATCCTGCCAACGCCCAATGATTACCGCACCGCCTCCGGCGCGCCGGGACATCGCTACTGGCAACAGAAAGTCGATTACCACATCGATGTGGAACTGGACGATACCAAACAGCGAATCACCGGCCGCGAAACCATCACCTACCAGAACAACTCGCCGGACACACTGTCCTGGCTCTGGCTGCAGCTTGATGGAAACATGCGCCAGCCGAACTCCGGACGCACTCTCTCCGCGGAAGCCCCGTCACTCGATGCCGGCCTGTCCCTGAAAAGCCTCGACACACTGCTCACCGCAGAGAAATTCAACGGCGAAATGCTCGTCTCCGAGGTGCTCGACGCCGAAACCAGTGCGCCCCTGAAGTTCACCGTGGTACGCACCAGCATGCGAGTGGACCTGCCGAAGGAACTGAAGCCCGGTCAGTCACAGCGAATCGTCGTCGCCTGGTCATGGAACATCAACAACGGCCGCATACTTCCCGGACGAACCGGATTTGAATACTTCGATGAAGACGGGAATTACCTGTACGAAATCGCTCAGTGGTTTCCCAGACTGTGCGTCTATTCCGACGTCACCGGCTGGCAGCATAAGGAATATCTCGGTCAGGGCGAATTCGCTCTGGAGTTCGGAGATTACACCGTTCGCATCACCGTGCCCGATGACCACGTTGTCGCCGCCACCGGCGTCCTCCAGAATCCAGCTGAAGTACTGACCGAAGAGCAGCGGCAGCGCCTCGAACAGGCGCGCACCGCAACAGAACCTGTCTTCATCGTCACCCCCGAGGAAGCCCGACAGAATCAGTCGGCCGGAACCGAAGGACGAAAGACCTGGATCTTCAAAGCCGACAATGTCCGGGACTTCGCGTTCGCTTCCTCACGCAAGTTCATCTGGGATGCCATCGGACATGATGTCGGCGGCAATCGCGTGATGGCCATGTCCTTCTATCCCAATGAAGCCGAACCACTCTGGAGCCTGTATTCCACCCGCGCCATCGTACACACACTCAACGTGTACTCAAAGTACACGTTCAATTATCCCTACCCCGTGGCCATTTCCGTCAACGGCCCGGTCGGAGGCATGGAGTATCCAATGATCTGCTTCAATGGCCCCCGCCCGGAAAAAGACGGCACCTACTCTGCACGCACCAAATACGGTCTGATCACCGTTATCATTCATGAAGTCGGCCACAACTACTTCCCCATGATCGTCAACAGCGACGAACGACAGTGGATGTGGATGGATGAAGGCCTGAACACATTTCTGCAGTACCTCGCCGAAGTGGAATGGGAAGAGTCTTATCCCGCCATTCGCGGCGAACCAAAGGATATCACAGGATACATGAAAAGTACCGAGCAGGTGCCGATCATGACCAACAGCGAATCCATCCTGCAGATGGGCAACAACGCCTACGCCAAACCCGCCACCGCGCTGAATGTGCTTCGCGAAACCGTACTGGGACGGGAACTGTTTGACTTCGCTTTCCGGGAATATTCCCGACGCTGGAAGTTTCGACGCCCCTATCCGGCCGATTTCTTTCGCACCATGGAAGATGCCAGCGGGGTCGACCTGGACTGGTTCTGGCATGGCTGGTTCTACACCACGGATCACGTGGACATCGCCCTGACCAACGTACGCGAATTCACCGCCAATGACGGCGATCCGACACGCGACGCTCTGGCGAAGCGAAATGAACGCGAATCGCAGCCGGAAACCCTGTCCGTGCAGCGCAATAAGGCACTGCCCAAATTGGTGGATTCCATTCCCCGACTGAAAGACTTCTACAACTCCTTCGACGACCTGCAGGTTTCCGAAGACGACAAAAAGAACTTCGAAAAACTGCTGTCCGAACTGTCCGCCACAGAACGAGAACTGCTGGGCGTCAAGTCTCACTTTTACCTGATCGACCTGAAAAATGTCGGCGGTCTGGTCATGCCCGTGATCCTGAAACTGACACACGCAGACGGCACCACAGCGGAATTGCGACTGCCCGCAGAACTCTGGGTCCGGGACTCGCTCGCTGTCACCAAACTCGTGATCAGCAGCCAACCCATCGTCTCCGTGGAACTGGATCCGCACCTCGAAACCGCTGACGCCGATCGCTCCAACAATTACTTCCCGCCACAAATCCAGAAAAGTCGCTTCCGCGTGTTCCGCGATCAGAAGGAACAGAACGCCATGCAGAAAGCCGGGCTGGGACGCAAGCCGGAATCCAGCCCACCCGCAGGAACACCCCAGCCATGATCACTCCATTCACGGACTTCAACCCCGCATGGCGATGGCTGGCCACTCATGTCGCCACGTGGTGCCTCGTCGCCTGTTTCGCCAACGTCACGCTGGCAGCACACCCCTTCCACGCCACCGCGGCAGAACTGGAGTGGAACGGGGAGTCCGGGTGGTTTGAAGTCTCCCTGAAACTGCCGGGGCTGGTCATCGAAGACGAACTGTCGCGACTGCAGCAGCGCCGCATCAATCTGGAGATCGCTCCTGATGGCGAACAACTGCTGCAGGACTATGTGAAATCACGATTCCAGCTGACCGCGGGCAATCACGAGACCTGTGAATTTCAATGGATCGGTATGGAGGTGGAGGTGCGTCATGTCTGGGTGTACTTTGAAATCCGCCCCGGACAGCCCGCTGTTGCCACACCGGATCCGGCCTCAGATCCTGCTTCAAACGCCACTCAGCCGCCACTGATCTCTTCGATCCGCACCACCAACACAACCGCAGCGGACGTGAAAACGCTGCCTTTTCAGGACCTGAAAGTCACCTGCCGACTGCTGGAAACCCGGACCGATCAGGTGAATCTGGTCAACGCCCGCTGCGGCAATCACCGCGCAGCTCTGCACCTCACGGCAGAACAGCCCGAAGGCCTGCTTGACTTCACCACAAATCCGGCTGCACTTCTGCCCCGCGGCCGGTCATTTGAACGAACAGAAAATCCCCCCAGCGTGCAACCCAGTGAACTGCCACGTTGATGCCGTCGTCCCGCCAGGTTCCCGCACAACACGGCTCACCACTCGCCATCAGTGCAGCCCATCCCACAAGTCCTGCCCCTCACATCAGTCCCATCACTCGCCATCAGTCCCATCGCCCTCCAGCCCACGACAATGGTCAGCCGCGCAGCAGGACGATATCATCCGAACTCAGTGCATGTCCGCCCCTGATTCCACCCTGAGTGTCGTTTATGACGTCGTCTTCTGCCGCTTTTCCGGTCGTACAGTTGGAGGGTCTGGAAGCGCCGGCGATGCCAACCAGCATTCGCGAGACCGGTATTGCGCGTGAAGTTCTGCTGTCGCTGCTGCTCAAACAGGCCTATGCCGCTTCACAGCTGACCACAGAACTGGCCGCTCAGAAAATGCTGCTGGCCGTGCAACTGGTGGCAGAATTGCTCGAAGAACTCCGTCGGGAAAGCTGCGTCGAAGTGCTGGGCAGCTCCGGACCACTGGGCTTCCGATTCACCCTGTCACAAAAAGGTCGCGAACGCGCCGCGCGCGCGATGGAAATTTCGGGATACATCGGCCCGGCACCTGTTTCCCTCGAGGCTTATACGGACTCCGTCGAACGTCAGGCCAGACAACGCGCCCCGGTTTCCCCGGAAAAGGTGGCTGAGTCGTTGTCGGGACTGACGCTGACCGATGAATCACGCATGCTGGCCGGACTCGCCGTTAACGGCAATCGCAGCCTGTTCGTGCACGGTCCCGCAGGCAACGGCAAGACCGCGCTGTGTCTGAATCTGCGCAAAGCGCTCACCGATGGCATCTGGATCCCGCATTGCTTCGCTGTCGATAGCCAGGTCATTCGCGTCTTTGATTCCCAGGTTCATGAAGTCCTGGAACTGGACGGATCACAGGCACGCGGATTTGATCCACGCTGGATCCGCATTCGCCCACCACTCGTTGTCGCCGGTGGAGAACTGCGATTGCAGGATCTTGACCTGACGTGGAGCTCCTCGATGCGGTTCTACGAGGCCCCCATTCAGTTGAAGGCCAACGGCGGGCTGCTGCTGATCGACGACTTCGGCCGTCAGCAGGTCAACCCCGCGGAAATGCTGAATCGCTGGATCATTCCCATGGAATACCAGATCGACTATCTCACTCTGCAGACGGGGCAGAAAATCTGCGTCCCCGTTCGCAATCTGCTGCTGTTCGCTACCAACCTTGATCCACGCGATGTGACCGATCCGGCGTTTCTCCGACGCATGGGATACCGCCTGAATCTCACGTCACCAACCCCCGAACAGTACTCCACAATCTTTCGGAACTATGCCGCACGGGAAGGCATCACCGTTTCCAATGCCCTGATCTCCGAAATCCTCGAACGCTACCGACGGGAAAATCGTGAACTCCGCTGCAGCGAATCCCGAGACCTCATCGAACGCATGAAGGATCTCGCCCGCTACCACGGCCGACCACTCGAAATCAACTCTGCGTCACTGGATGTGGCCTGGCGTGGATTCTTCGGGGCCATCTGAGCTCCGAATTCGCCTGCCCTATTCCTCGCCGGAAACCCCGGTTCTCCTCAGTCCGCCGCTGCAACTCCGAAACAAGCAGACAGAGCGACTGCGCAATCTGGGCAAACCAAAGAACACGCGGACTTTTCGCCAGAAAAAATCCGAAAAAAATATTTGGCGGTTGACACAGCAAAAAAAGCCTTAACCCCCTTAGTCAAACACTGAGTTGAAGTTCAGAACTCAAGGGCGACTCAGACTCTACAGTTTCTGAAGTGGCCACAGATTCCGGAACTCTGCTCAACTGACTTCGATAAGACTCTGATCGCACTATTCAGAGTCCACCGTGATCCCGCCTCGCCGGCGGGGTTCCGCGTCGCTAATCATTCCGCGACGTCAGTCTGGCTGTCCGTCTGGTTCGCAATCCGTCCCATCCGCACAGCACTTCTTCCGCGTTCATTCTGTGCGCTGATACTCCGCGCACAGTTCAGTCTGGTCGTGATTCGATTTCTTTTCTGAAAGGGTGTTGTCATGTCAAAGTTCATCGCTGTTCTGCGTAACGTCACTGTCCGTGAAGAAGGTGCCACCATGGTCGAATACGGCCTGATGGTTGCACTCATCGCTGTCGTCGCTGTCGCTGCCGTCGGAACACTCGGCGGAAAAGTTGCTGACACCTTCAGTGGACTCACCTTCTGAGTCTGAGTTCCAAACTGTGCTGCCCGTTGTTGTTCTACTTCCCGAAGTCTGTTCGATTTTTTCCAGGAGTCCTCAGTCATGTCAAAGTTCATCGCTGCTCTGCGTAACGTCACTGTCCGTGAAGAAGGTGCCACCATGGTCGAATACGGACTGATGGTTGCACTCATCGCTGTCGTCGCTGTCGCCGCCGTCGGAACACTCGGCGGTAAAGTTGCTGACACCTTCAGTGGACTCACGTTCTGAGTCATTGTGCTGGACACACAACGCTGGGTCTGAACAGGCAGAGTCGGCCAGTGGTCGATCATCAACACGACCGTCGCAGCAAATCCGTCAGCATGCCGTTCTGAGCGACATTCCAGTGACGAACAGAACCATGGGAGATTGCAATGTTTCCGGCTGCCGACCTGCTGAATTCAGTACCTGCAATTGCTGTTCTGGCCGCCGTGTGTACCGGGGCCCTCTGTGATGTGCGCGGCTTCCGACTCCCGAACTGGCTGACTTTTCCATTGGTCATCACGGGAGTCGCCTGGCGACTCTGGTCGGCCGGTCTTCCCGGTGTGGTCGGGAGTCTGATCGGGATCCTTGTGGCCGCGGCCCCTCTGCTTTACGTGCACCTGCGTGGTGGTATGGGAGCCGGGGATGTCAAGCTGATGGCTGGAGTTGGCGCCTGGATGGGCGCCTGGTTTTCGCTGCATGTGCTTGTGATCGCGGGGATCGTCGGCGGCTTTCCAGGGCTGCTGCGAATTCTCGCCCCACACCAGCCTATGCGATCAGCGGACCGAATGAACGACGATTCTGAGGAGTGTCCGGACGAGTCGGGGGATGCGATTGAGAGAGCGCTGAGAACCCCGGCAGGTCGACGCAGATTGGTGCCATTCGGACTGATGATTGCGGTGGGTGTCTGCCTGAATCTGATGATCCCCGGCCTGCAGCGGCTGGCGATCGTCCACTAGTGTTTGGAGGGCAGAAAAAGGGGTCAGGAACCAATAGCCAAATGGCCCGAAGGGTGCTCCGCACTATTGGTTCCTGACCCCTTTTTCTGCCCCAGGAACCAATAGCCAAATGGCCCGAAGGGTGCTTCGCACTATTGGTTCCTGACCCCTTTTTCTGCCCCAGGAACCAATAGCCAAATGGCCCAAAGGGTGCTCCGCACTATTGGTTCCTGACCCCTTTTCTGAACGCCGGCACACATTGTTTCACGACTGCGGGAAGGTGGTCGTCAACCGGGTCTTCTGCGGACTGGAAACTGCAGAAGGCCCGGTTGAGTTTCTTCCCGGAAGGTCCTGTCAGCAGCAGTGAAAATGGTTGACCGCAGCGTGATGTTCGGTCTGCCGATTGACAATCTTACTTTTCCACGGAATTACAACTATGACTGCTTCCCCGGTCGTTGTTCCTCCGCTGTTCAGCTCGATGGATCCGCGTTTGGCATCCCTCGCCGCTGGCGGCACGTTAGAATCTCTGAACTCCGGACTGAGTGACTCTGCCGCCGGCATGGACTCAGTCGGCATCCCGGCACCTCGACGTCTCGACGATGCCGTCCGGTGTGAGTTTCACGCGAGGCTGATCGCCAGCCTCGACCTGTCGACCCTTGGATCGCTCAGCGAGACCGAGCTGCGTGCGGAAATCCGCGCTGCTGCCGAAAGCCTGTGCCGTCAGAGCAATCAGCTGCTGAGTTCTGCAGAGCGGGAGCTGCTGGTCAATGAGGTCATGGATGAGACCTTCGGGCTGGGACCGCTTGAACAGTTGCTGCGGGATCCATCGATCAGTGATATCCTGATCAACGGTCCAAAAACCATTTTCTGTGAACGACGAGGACGTCTGGAAAAATCGGACGTCACGTTCGCCAGTGAAGATCACCTGCTGCAGATCATTCAGCGAATCGTCAGTCGTGTGGGACGACGCGTGGACGCCACCAGCCCAATGGTGGACGCACGACTGGCCGACGGAAGTCGCGTGAATGCGATTATTCCTCCCCTGGCTCTGGATGGTTCGCTGGTGTCCATTCGCCGGTTTCCGGACAAGCCACTGAAGGCAGAAGATCTGATCGCAAAAAAATCGATCGCCCCGGAGATGGTGGAATTTCTGGCCGGTGCGGTGAAAGCACGGCAGAACATTCTGATTTCCGGTGGGACAGGATCCGGCAAGACAACGCTGCTGAACCTGATGTCGGGATACATTCCGGACAATGAGCGGATTGCCACCATTGAAGACGCTGCGGAACTGCGACTGCAGCAGTCGCATGTGGTGCGTATGGAAACGCGTCCGGCCAATGTGGAAGGTCAGGGCGCGATCACGTGTCGCGACCTTGCCCGCAACACCCTGCGAATGCGACCGGATCGACTTGTCGTTGGTGAATCGCGAGGTCCGGAAGCACTGGACATGCTGCAGGCCATGAACACCGGCCACGACGGTAGCATGACAACACTGCACGCCAATGACACACGCGACGCCATCAGTCGACTGGAAATGATGGTGGGCATGGCCGGATTTGATCTGCCAATCTGGGTGATTCGTCGCCAGATCGCCTCCGCCGTCAACCTCGTGGTGCAGGCCGCCCGACTGACTGGAGGAGCACGCAAGGTCATACGAATTTCTGAAATCACCGGCATGGAAGGCGAAAACATCACCATGCACGATCTGTTCGTGTTCAAGCAAACCGGCCTGAATGCGGATGGAGTCGCTTCCGGATACTTTGTCAGCACCGGAATTCGACCGCACTGCCTCGAGCATCTGGAATCCATGGGCATCCGACTCTCCCCCGGCCTTTTTGAACGACGAACGCTGCTGACCTGCTGAACAGCGGTCTGCGTTCTCGAATCCGGGGTCAAGCCATGGGACCAACTCTGGTCGCCTTTGCCACATTTTTTGCGGCAATCTTTGGTGTTTCCGCTGTGTATTCTCTCGTCAGCGATATTTTTCTGCGGGATCGTACACGGCTTCGCGAGCGGATTGAGGAAGAGCTTCGCTCAACCCAGCGTGCCCGCGCTAAACAGTCCATGCTGCGTACGCTGAGCGCCTCAGAGGTCCATGGAATTATGGAACTCGCAGACGATCAGCGGACGTGGTGGGAACGTCTGCAGGACCTGATGGATCAGGCAGGACTGAAAGCCGAACCCGCAAAACTAATCTGGTGGACGGTGGCGGCGGCCGGTATCGGTGGACTGCTGGGGTTTCTGATCCGGGGAGGCCTGATGGCACTTGTCGGTGCCGGCCTGCTGTCCGTCGTGCCGATCTGGTATGTGCAGCACCTCAGAACGCAACGGCAGGGAAACATGCGCAGTCAGCTGGCCGATGCCTTCGAGCTGATGAGCAGTACGCTGCGGGCCGGACAATCCATGGCCCAGTCCCTGCAGGCCGTGGCTTCTGATTTTCCGCCGCCGATCGCCGAAGAATTCATGCTGTGCTCGGAGCAGCAGAATCTGGGTCTGGACCCGGAAATCGCTCTGCGACAGTTGTCGCGACGATGCGGCATCATCGAACTCCGCATCTTCGTCGTCGCAGTCCTCGTGCAACGGCAGGTGGGTGGCAATCTGTCCGACATTCTGCAGGGACTGGCTCACGTTGTTCGCGAACGATTTCGGATTGCCGGCCTGATCAATACGCTGACCGCGGAAGGACGTCTGCAGGCTCTGGTCCTGATGGCACTTCCCCCGTTCCTGCTGCTCGTGATGGTCGTCATGAATCGCGAATACACGCAGAGTCTGCTGGATCATCCCCAGCTGCTGGTCGGCATGGCCGTCTGCATGCTGCTGGGATGGCTCTGGATTCGCAAGATCGTCAATTTCGATTTCTGAAGATGCTGCGGGGATCCGTCCCGACAGTCCGCATCAGTCATTAGTGGCGTCGTCAGAGGAGTTATCAGCATGTGGGTTCCCGTCCTGTTTGCAGCGGCAATGGCCAGTGGGCTGACCGGGCTGCTGTATATGGTCCTGAAGAAGAAAACGGAACGCACGGACCAGCGTGTGGCGGGTTTGAGTCGCACGGGACGCGAAAGCGAAGACCCGGAACTGGTTGGAAATCTGAAGCAGATTGTTCACAAAACACTGCCGAAAATCGGCAATACAATGCTTCCGGATACCGCCGAAGAACGCTCAAAACTAGCCACACGCATGATGCACGCCGGGCTGTACAGTCCGAACGCGATGGCCATCTTTCTGGGCGTGAAATTCTTTCTCATCGCCGGTCCCATGGTGATTTCGATTCTCGTAGCCATGCTGGGCGTCTTCCCGATGGAAATCGCGCTGCTGGTCGGTTCCATGCTGGGGGTCTCTGGACTTATCGGTCCCAGTTTCTGGCTGGATCGCTGCAAGGCAAAACGTCAGATGGCCCTGCGACGATCCCTTCCGGACGCCTGTGACCTGATTGTGATTTGCCTCAGCGGTGGACTTAGCCTCATCGCCTCACTGGTTCGCGTCGTCGATGAACTGCGTGCCGCACATCCTCTGCTGGCCGCGGAATTACGGATCGTGGAGCGGGAAGTGCAGTTGGGCAGCAAGCTCGCCGATTCCCTGCAGAAATTCGGCAGCCGCAGCGACCTCGCAGAACTGCAGAACATGGCCGCCGTCGTACTGACCGCAGAAAAATATGGTTCCAGCATGACCCGCACCCTCGAGAAATTTTCCGAGACGCTGCGTCTGAGACGACAGCAGTATGCCGAAGCCATGGCTCAGAAAGCCGCCACCAAGGTGCTGTTCCCCACGCTGCTGCTGATCTTTCCAGCGATCCTGCTGGTCATTCTGGGCCCCGCCATGATTCAGGTGCTGGAAGTGTTTGCCAATCTGAAACGCTAAGCAGAAAGTGGGTTCAGAAAAGGGGTCAGGAACCAATAGCCAAATGGCCCGAAGGGTGCTTCGCACTATTGGTTCCTGACCCCTTTTCTGAACCCAGGAACCAATAGCCAAATGGCCCGAAGGGTGCTTCGCACTATTGGTTCCTGACCCCTTTTCTGAACCCCCAAAGCCCCCATTTTCCTGGCTGGCCAGTCGCGGCGACACCACCAGCCTCCGCTGAGATTCTGCAATCCGTCTGTTCACAGAAAAATCAAGGAAAAACTGGCGGTTTCTGGTCCGGGTTGAGCCTTTTCTGTGTGGCTGTGTGTGACGCGCATTTCGTCACCCGATGCCGCTGCTCCCCGCAAGTTCGCGGGGCCATGCTGAGACCAATCGGCAGCGGGCTGTCCAGCAACGGGGACCGCCTCTGACTTTTCCAGATCCGTTGTGGAGAAGCGTCATGCAGACGAGGACCATCCTTGTCGCCGCCTTTGCAGTTGTCTTTGGCGTGATTTCAGCCGTCGGTGCATTTATCTCGCAGCGTCAGAGCTCCGGGGCCGAAGTCATGGTCGAAGTCGTCACCGCCGCCGATGATCTTCCGTGGGGAACAATTCTTACAGAACAACTGGTCAAACTCAGCCGCTTTCCCAAAGACTCCGTTCCTGCAGGTGCGCTGACCGAAATCGCTCTCGTGACCGGACGCACAACCCGCGACACACTCAGCAAAGGCCAGATGCTGCTCCAGAACCGATTGACGGAAGCCGGTGCCGGACGAGGCCTGCCGCCGCTGATTCCCAAGGGCATGCGCGCGGTCTCCATTCAGACCCCGACGGTCAGCTCCGGTGTGACCGGATTTGTGGTTCCCGGTAATAAGGTCGACGTCGTGTTAACCATGCATGGTCAGGGCACAGATGATGTGTCGGGGGGAGGGCGAACCATCACCCTTTTACAAAATGTTTCCGTGCTGGCTGTCGACCAGAACATCGAAGCCCCCACCGAAAACAAAATGGATCTGAAGGAAATGCGCACCGTGACGCTGGTGGTCACACCAAAACAGGCGCAGGAGCTGGATCTCGGGCAGAATAAAGGCATTCTGCGACTCACCCTCAGAAATCCACTCGATGAAGACATCGCTGATGTGCCGCAGGTGACCATCACTTCACTGACAATGCCCGGACGTGATCCGCTCGACAGTGTCGCCACATCAGACCTCGGGCAGGCTACCGAGCTGGATTCGAACGTCGCCACCACCGAATCAGACGCCCAGTCTGCGGAACACCCAGCTGTGGAAATCACAACTCCGGCGGTCGTGCAACTGCCGGAAGTCCGACGACGCCCATTTCCCGTCTTCATCATGCGCGGCTCGGATATCTCGCAAAGAACGCTGTACTCCGGCCGTCGCAGGACGATCGCGGATTCGCAATTGGCGGACCACACACCTCTGACCGCACAGGCATCGTCCACGGCAGCCACAGGGTCGATCACCCACTGATGCTGATACCGGGACGGCGGTTACGAGAAGGTCGTCATCGTCCGGAGCGCTGACCCACAGTCGGACAGCGATCCGGCGTTCACTCTATGGAAGCTATCACCGATGCAAGTGTCCGTTCGCCGTTCGCGTCAGCCGTTTCCTCAAACGTCGCTGTGATCTGATACTCAGGCCTGATCCCCCACCCCGGAGATGCTCTTCATGAGATCCAGCCGCACATCACGATCCCGGACAGTATTCGCAACTCCCGTTCAATCGTCACTCCGTCATGGTGTGTCCGCACTTGAGTTTGTCATGGTGCTGCCGGTGATGGTGGTGATTCTTGCCGGCACCGGAGATTACTGCCGCTTCGCCTCGACCTCCATCGCCGTTTGCAATGCCGCCCGAGGTGGTGCTGGATACGGTTGTGTGCAGCCCTTTGACGCCTACACCGAATCACGCTTTCTCAGTACCTGCCGGGCGCGAGTGGAAGAGGAGTTCAGTGGTGTTCCCGGATTCGACCCGGCTCGATTGAGCGTGTCCATCTCAAGGGAAGGTACAGCGCCCACCGATCGGATCCGCGTTACGGTGACGTATCCATTTGAAACCGTTATTCACTGGGCATTTCTGCCTTCCTCCATCCCGATTCAGAGAACCTCCGTACTGCCGATGATTCGCTGAGCTCCGAAGTCGCCAGAACATCCCGCAACGATCCGAAAGTACAGGCCATGTGGAAACGCAGCACACCCTCAGCAACACGCGACACGGCCCGGACGGGGCAGCGTACGCGTTTTGGGGGCACGATGGTGGAAACGGCCCTGATCATCGGCTGCTGGACAATCGTCTTCGTCGGCATTTTTGACGTGGGAATCGGCACACTCAGACGCAATCTGACGGCACATATCGCTCGACAGGCTGCTCGTCTGGCGATTGTTCGCGGCTCTACCTCAGCTCCTGAATTCACACCGTGGGGCCCGCAGACACAGGTTTTCAGCCTCAGTGACGACAGTGAAATCGCTAATACACTCCGCCCCATCGCCGGAGGAATCGCCACATCTTCGTTTCAACTGCGTCTGGAGTGGCTGGATGGCAATAACGACCCGGACAGTCGTGTACGAGTGACCGTCTCGGGGGTGTATGAAAGTGTTCTGGGGGCTGTCGTCGGGCATCACAGCATTCCGCTGCAGGCAAAATCGACCATGTCGATTGTCCATTGAACAGCCATCAGGGAGACGAACGGATGAAGCACTCCTGGAAAAATTCTGGTCGAGCCGATGCGCCGCGCCGCGGTACGATCCTGATCATGACCTCGGCTGGGCTGATCGCCATGGTGGGCATGATGCTGCTGGTGATGCAGTCGGGACTGATGATGGATCTCCGTCGCCGAGCCCAGAATGCCACTGACGCGGCAGCACTGGCCGCAGCTCAGGCCCTGGTTCGCCAGCAGTCCAGTCAGCAGGCCACCGCCGACGCGAATGACTTCATTAACAACTATCATGGACTGTCAGGTGCAGCTGTTGCGGTTTCGATGCCACCGGTGACCGGCCCCTACGCCGGGCGCATGGGCTACTGCGAAACACGAGTGCAGCTGGAATCCTCTGGCGGCCTGTTCAGCATGTTCTCAGGCCAGAGCGGATCGCCGGTGCGGGCCCGAGCCGTGGCGGGGTATCGCTCGGTTTCATCCTCAGAAATGGTCATCGCGCTGGACCGACGCGCCACTCCGGGGTTGAACTGTGTCGGCAACGGTGAGCTGCGAATCGACGGCGGCTGCATTACCAACTCCCAGGGATGGGGTGTTGATGAATCGGGCGTCGCCGTCGCCGGAACAGTCAACGGATACGCCGGCAATATTGGCTCCAATGGCAGTTTCACAGGACGAAGTTTCCGCATCTGTGGTGGAGTGAACAGTCCCGCGGGATTTCGCCCCTGGGTGCCCGGTGGCGACAATCCGCTGCACTGTCGGTCAAATCTTGTACCTGATCCCCTGCTGTTTCTGCCAACTCCAACGGTTTCCAATGGAGTGATCAATGTGGACCGCGGCCGAGTGTCGATCAGCTCCACCGGCTACACGGGAACGCTGTCCCCCGGCATTTATTCGAATATTGCGATCTCCGGCGGCACAGTTACGTTTCAACCGGGAATCTACGTCATCCGCGGCGGAGAATTGAAAATCACCGGTGGAAATGTCACGGGGCGCGGCGTGATGTTTTACATCACGATGAATGATTATCAGCCGGCGACTGGACTTCCGGATAGCCAGGACCTGGAAACACTGCCCGTGACATCCAACGCCCAGCGCGGCGGCATCAGTGTGACCTCCAGCCCCACCTTAACAGGATACAACGACCCCAACAGCCCGTTTCATGGCATGCTGTTTTACCTGCGACGCCGCAACGACAGCGCCGTGACGGTCGCTGGTAATGCGGTGGCCGGACAGGTCGTCGGGACGGTTTACTCCAAATGGAGCCAACTGACACTGACTGGTCAGGGCGTCTTCAACACGCAGTTTGTTGTGGGCAACGTCAAATGGTCCGGAAACGGCAACATGACACTCACCGCCACCGGCTATGATCTGGCAAAAGCCAGCCTCGTTTACCTCGTGGAATAACATCCCCGCTCACCGGGAGGGCGAAGTTCCACCTGAGCCGCAAACCTGCAGAACTCGGCCCGACCACACCAGCAACAAAACGAACATCAAACAAATTCGAAGTGATTCACTTTCGTTTTGAAACATTTTTGTTTGTATTCAAATCTGCCACATTCCGGGTTCCAACCACGCCAAAAAGCCATATCAGGTCAGACAACACTGCCTCAACCCATCCGTGGTTCCAAACCCACGCCTTCCAGTCGCACCGGCTCAGATGAAATGTCGTCCGCACAAATCGCCCGACCCTACTCCTTTTCACCGCTCCAACTGGTCAGCTGCACACGTCCCGAGGCATCAGTATCAGACGCACCGGCCAATGCCGTTCTGTCAGTTGCTGTTTTCTGAATCGCCGCCAGCCCCTGAACGGCCGTCGTGCAGCTCGGATCAGCCGCCAGAGATTTTCGGAACATCTCCTCTGCCTGCACAACGTCGCCATTCATCGTCGCCACCAGCCCGACATTCGCAAACGATTCTGCTGGACTGCAACCGGACTTTCGAAACGCCTCCAACGCCATGTCCCGACGTTCCGTCTGAGCATACAGCAGCCCCAGATTGTTGCGAACACGTCGGTTCTCAGGGCTCAGTTTCAGCGACC
>JBDKIW010000149.1:0-10427 GCA_039796955.1 Planctomycetota bacterium | reverse complement strand
TGAGCGAAACGGTACCGGACGGCACGATGGACCTGCTGACTGTGTTGACTCATGAACTGGGCCACGTGCTGGGGCTGAGCGACCTGGATGGTCAGCAGACACCGGACCGGATCATGGCGGGCACCCTGCAACCCGGCCAACGCCGCAGTGTCAGTGTGGCCGACCTGCTGACCGGAGACCAGCCGATGCCAAATGACGTGGCACCGGCCGTCGGTGGGTGGGCACCAGTCGACGACCTGTTTGCGGAGAGCGACTCGGCAGCTGCCGGGGAATCGACAGCGGCAACGCGAATCGCCCTCGATACAGAAGCAATCGTGCTTCAGCCTGCCATGGGGACGCAAGGCCAGGCGACGAACAAGTTGCCGAAGCAGGCACGGGTCGCAGGGCAGGGCACCGTGATTCCGATGAAGAGTCAGCAGGAACTGGACTTGCTGGATGACCTGTTTACGGACGAAATCGCAAAAGGGGACATTCTACTTTTCCCGTTTACTGGCCGGTAAATGACTGATAAACGGTTATTCAGTACAAGGTTGCCGTGAGCAGCAAGTTAATCTCCGCAGGTAACAGCCACCAAAAAAAACGTGGTGGCTATTCCTCGCCGTTTGCGGTGCAGTTGGTGTGGCTGTTTCACGGCGTGGCTGTTTCGCGGTGTGGGTGGGTGTGCTGGTTGCCAGACAGTGCGGTGACACCCGCGGCTGCATGCTGGCATCTTTTCACGATGCCGTCGCAGTGGTGAAGCTCGCGCCGGCGGCTGACGGGGCACACACAACGGGTGCTAACGGCCGCCCAACGGTGCCGGCTGATGGAGGCAGTGCGATTTTTGTACCGAGTAAGACGAAACCACTGCTTTTTCTCGTGGGATCTGAAATTCTTGAAAATCCACATGATTTCCTGTTTCGCGCCGAAACCGGACTTCGGTTATATTAGTCATCCCTCCGCGAGCGCGTACCTTTTCGCGTTCGGTTCGGTTCATTTGCAAAAGATGACCGGTACCTCTTGTTTCCCACCTTAACGATTGCCAAACCGACATGCGTGGAAAGCCGCTGTTTCCGAACTGTCCTGTACGAGGTTTGCTCTGGACACTCGTGGCGATTCTCGGGGTGTGCCAGCACTCTACTCAAGCCGACGACGCCGCGAAGGCTGAATTCTTTGAGTCAAAGATCCGGCCAGTCCTGGTTCAGCACTGTTACGAATGCCATTCTGCGGATTCGAAGTCGATCAAGGGCGGCTTGCAGCTGGATACCGCTGAAAGTTTGCTGCGTGGGGGCGATTCGGGGCCGGGTTTGGTTGCGGGCAGAAGTTCCGAGAGTTTGCTGGTCGAGGCATTAAAGTATCAGTCATTGCAGATGCCACCGAAGGGCAAACTGCCGGATTCGGTGGTGAGTGACTTTGAGCAGTGGGTGGATTCTGGTGCCTACGATCCTCGGACTGGCGGACCAGCTCCAGAGCGACCGGCGATTGACTTTGCCGAAGCTCGCAAATTCTGGTCCTATCGCGAACCTGTGCGTCCACCGCGTCCGGACGTGCGTGATGGGGCGTGGCCAAAGTCAGAAATCGACTATTTCACTCTGTCCGCGATGGAATTCCGACAGTTGAGGCCAGTCGCCGCTGCCGGCAAGCGTGAACTTATTCGTCGTGCGACGTTTGACCTGCTGGGTTTACCGCCGACACCTGAAGAGATCGAAGCGTTTCTGGCTGATGATTCTCCAGACGCGTTTGCGCGTGTGGTGGATCGTCTGCTGCAGTCACCGCATTACGGAGAGCGTTGGGGGCGTTACTGGCTGGACGTAGCTCGTTACTCTGAAGACCAGGCACATACGTTCAGTGTCACACCGAACACCAGTGGCTATCAGTATCGAGACTGGGTCGTATCGGCATTTAATGCGGACATGCCATTTGATCAGTTTGTGAAATTCCAGATTGCTGGCGACCTGTTGGACCTGCCTGAAAATGAGCGTTTGCGGCATCTGGCGGCACTGGGTTACTTCGGGTTAGGGGCGCAGTACTACAAGAACACGGACGCCGCCAAGGCGGCTGCAGACGAACTGGATGACAGAGTCGACACGCTGACACGTGGGTTTCTGGGGCTGACGGTTTCCTGTGCCCGGTGTCATGATCACAAGTTTGATCCGATTCCACAGCAGGACTATTACTCGCTGGCCGGGATTTTTCAGAGTTCGCGGCTGCACAACGCACCGCTGGTGCCGCAGTCCGAAGTGGATGCATGGAACGCTTCACAGCAGCGTTTGAAAGAGCTGGACGAGATAGTCAAGGGGTTGGTCACCGGAAAGGCTCCGGCGCTGCGAGAGGCGCAGCTGGTGGAAGTGTCTCGATACATGCTGGCGGCCTGGAAATTTGACCAGCGCCGGCAGCGTGGGGCATCAGAATCGATCGCAGCGGCGGCGGAAGCAGAGCAACTGGACGCGAAGTTCCTCGAGCGATGGGTCACATTTCTTTCGCCTGAGCAGCGGGACAAAGTGGCGGCATTGAAGGCATGGAACTCCGCTGTTGCTGAAACCGCCCAGGTGACTGTCAATGATGCTGACAATCAGAACGTTCCGGAAGGCCTCCGAGTTGCCTCAGGTGAGTTTCAGAACCTGTTGGATCGTCTGCTGCGACGGCGTGATGGGAAGCTGACGGCGGAGGAGGAGGCCGCGTTGAGTCAATCGATCGGGCCGGGCAATGCGCGGTACACGAGCCCTCTGATGACGAAGCGGGAGGGGATCGCAAAGATCGACCTCGACATCACAGGGGCTCGCGAACTGCACCTCGTGGTGACGGACGGCGGGAATGGGGCGAGCTGCGACCATGCCGACTGGGCCGAGCCCTGGGTGATCACACCGGAGGGGGAAACGCGGCTGACCGAGTTGAACTGGCGGACGGCGACAGCAACCTACGGGAGCATCAACCGAGACCGAAACGTGAATGGCGGGCGGCTACGCATTGCTGGCAAGCTCTATGACTTCGGGCTTGGAACGCATTCGACTTCTGTCATTGTGTATGACCTGCCAGCGGGTGCCACTCGATTTCGGGCCACTGTTGGACTGGATAACAGCGGGACAGACCAGGGCGGCTGTGGCGATGGGGCGGCTGTGCAATTTCGGGTATATACGGAGACTCCGACAGATATTCAGGTAGGAACTCCTGATTTGCTGACTCTGGTGTTTGGAGAACAGGGGCTTTTTGCAATTGAACCTGCGGACGTGGAGAAGTATCTGACGGAGGCTGATCGCAGCACCTTGAATGCTCGACGGCAGGAACTGGAGGCGTTGCGGAAATCTGCACCGTCCATGTATCCGGTGGCGCATGTAATCGCGGAGTCCACTCCATCTGACATGAGGGTGTTTGTGCGGGGCAACCCGGCGAATCAGGGCGACGTCGCACCGCGACGATTTCTGAAGGTGCTTGCCGGAGATGATCCACCGCGATTTGAGCAGGGCAGTGGTCGACGGGAACTGGCTGAAGCGATGGCTCCCGGTCGAAACCCTCTGACCGCGCGTGTCATGGTCAATCGGCTCTGGCAGCATCATTTTGGCCGAGGCATCGTGGGGACGCCGGATAATTTCGGGAAGCTTGGAGAATCGCCGACTCATCCGGAACTGCTGGATTACCTCGCAATTCGATTTGCCGAGACGGGATGGTCGATTAAGGCGATGCATCGGGAGTTAATGTTGTCATCCACATGGCAGTTGAGCAGCGCGAGGGATGAAGGAAATCTGGCCATTGATGCCGACAACCGTTACCTGTGGAGGTCAAATCGTCAGCGGTTGGATATTGAAGCGTGGCGTGATGCGCTTCTGTCCGTGTCTGGACGACTGGATGCAGGTTTAAAAGGGCCGTCCACGAATCTGGCGGATGCAGGAAACAATCGTAGAACAGTGTATGCATTCATCAGTCGACATGAGCTGGACAATATGCTGCGACTATTTGACTTTCCGGACGCGAATATCACGAGTTCATCGCGAACGGAAACGACCGTGCCGCAGCAGCAGTTATTTGTGATCAACAGTGCCTTCATGCTGGAGCAGGCGCGGTCATTTTCGTCGCGTCTGATTCGAGAGGTTCCGGAGGGCGACGAGGCCCGCATCCGACGTGCATTTCTCCTGGCGTTTGGTCGTCCGGAAACGCCGGAGGAACTGGAACTGGGATTGTCGTACCTGCAGCAGGATGACAGTGTTGAAGAGCAGCAGGGAACATCGCTGTCGCGATGGGAACGCTACGCTCAGGTGTTGCTGGGCAGCAATGAATTCATGTACCTCGATTGAGAGACTTTGGGCCGCATTGATGCCCCGGTGGAATTGTCGCGTCGGGACAGCGAATGCGGTCAGTGCTCCAGACATAACCTGCAGTGATGGAATGATGCAAAGCCGGATCGGATAAGAAGGGTCGATGAGATGGACAAGGCACAGCAGTGGCTGACGGGATATTCACGACGGGACTTGTTGCAGAAGATGGGCACAGGTCTGGGGACTCTGGGGCTGGCTGGAATTCTGTCGGAACAGGGACTGCTGGCTGGAGAGTTTTCGGGGGCAGCCGGGGGACCATTAGCTCCGCGGCAACCGATGTTTCCGGCACGTGCGAAGCGGATCATTCATTTGTTTATGAATGGTGGCCCATCGCAGGTCGACACGTTTGACCCGAAACCTGCACTGGAAAAATATGACGGCCAGCGTCCACCGGGTGCCGACCTGAAGACGGAGAGAAAAACCGGGGGGCTGATGAAATCTCCGTTTCGTTTCGAAAAACGGGGACAGTCCGGGCTGGAGGTCAGTGAGATTTTCCCGCACCTTGGGGCCTGCATGGACGACCTTTGTGTGATTCGTTCGATGCACACAAATATTCCGAACCATGAGCCGTCGCTGTTGATGATGACCAGCGGAGAAACGCAGCCCACACGGCCCTCGATGGGGTCATGGCTGCTGTACGGACTGGGGACAGAGAATCAGAATCTGCCCGGCTTTGTAGTGCTGTGTCCAGGCAAGCCAGTGGTTGGTCCCGCCTTGTGGGGCAATCGCTTTCTCCCCGGAATCTTTCAGGGAGCGCAGATCAACAACTCAAGCATGAATCCGCAGAATGTGATTAGGGACATCAGCAACGCCCAGGTATCTCGGGCGGCGCAGCGTGAGCAGTTGGATCTGATGAAACGCATGAATGAGCTGCATCTGGCGCGCAGGGGTGGCAGTGACAACCCACTGGAATCCCGGATTCAGTCGATGGAGATGGCCTTTCGGATGCAGACAGAGGCACAGGACGTGTTTGACCTGAGTCGCGAGACGAAATCCACTCGGGACGCATACGGGCAGGGTGAGTTTGCTGACGGTTGCCTGGCTGCGCGACGTCTGGTGGAACGAGGCGTGCGGATGGTTCAGGTATTTTACGGAAATGGTCAACCGTGGGATGACCACGACAACATCGCCAGCCATGCGGACAAAGCAAGGGCAGTGGACCAGCCGATCGCTGCGCTGATTCGGGACCTGAAGGAACGGGGGCTGTTTGAGGACACGTTGATTTTGTGGGGTGGAGAATTTGGCAGAACTCCGGTTTCAGAAGGAGCCAAGGGGCGCGACCACAACAATCACGGGTTCACAGTCTGGCTGGCTGGCGGGGGTGTGCGGGGTGGAATGGCCTATGGAGCGACCGATGAATTCGGGTTTGCGGCGATGGAAAACAAGGTGCATGTGCACGACCTGCATGCCACGATTCTGCACCTGATGGGGATTGATCACGAGAAGCTGACCTATCGTTATTCCGGTCGGGATTTCCGACTGACAGACGTGCATGGTCGAGTTGTCAGCGATCTGTTTGCGTGAAGACGCAGAAACAACCGCTATGCGGGGATCGAAGTGACGGTGGTGAAATAAAAGTTGTGCATCGCGTAATTGGCCACTCGTGAAGGATTCGGGGCGAGGTCGCTTCGAACGGGGACTGTGTGGAAGCAGACGTTGAGTTAATCGGGTTTACGGTGCTGAATCATGCCTGAAATCGTTCTAGCAAGTCGCAATCGAAAGAAGACACGAGAGGTTGCGGAAATCCTTGCTCCACATGGATTCAGGGTCATTCCTGTAACCGAGTGTGGTGACGTCCCGGAAGTGGAAGAGGACGGATCAACGTTTGCGGAGAATGCTGCGAAGAAAGCTGTCCAGACGGCCTTGTTTCTGCGGCGTTGGGTCATCGGAGAAGACAGCGGTTTGATCGTGGATGCACTGGGTGGGGCTCCCGGCATTTATTCAGCTCGGTACAGCGGCCCCGGGGCAACGGACGAGAAGAACAACGAGAAGTTGTTGCAGGAGTTGCTCGGAGTTCCTCCCGAGAAACGTGGAGCGGGATACCTGTGCAGCGTGGCGTTGGCGGACCCGGAAGGACGGGTCCGGATTGCCTGTGAGGGGACCTGTCGCGGCCGAATTCTGACTGAGAGTGAAGGAATCGGAGGCTTTGGTTATGATCCTTACTTTCTGATTCCGGAGTACCATCAGACATTTGGCAGACTCAGTTCGGTGGTCAAACACCGTATTAGTCATCGCGCGAGGGCTTTTTCTCGTTTTTTGCCGCTGCTGCTACAGATTCGCCATCGGTTCGGGGATTCGTCGGCGGTGGAAAACGGGGGGCCTTCCGTCCCTGGCTGAGCCAGGGGAGAATTAACTCTCCGGAGTCTGTCGGCAGAAAGACAGGAATGTGACGTGCAGTACATCTGGGGTTGGTTGATTATCCTTGCGAGTGTGGCCGGGAATGCAGAATTCTGGGTGATTCTTGTCAACCGAACGCATTCCTTTCCCATCCCTCATCCGCTTCTCAGGCGATTTCGAACATTTCATGACTTGGCCATACCCGGATGGGGTTTGCTGTTATTGATCTGGACGGAATTATCGAGCAACAGCCTGCTGCGAGGTGGCCGTTTACAGGATCAGCCGGAGTCGCTGTGCTGGCTGATTGTCATGACGGGTTTCTGGTCTGGTCCGCTGGTCTGGCAGGTAGTGGTCTGGCAGTTTGTTCGATATCGCCAGTTTTACGCCGCAGATAGCCGCAGAGTTTACGACGTCGGTGGCGAAGCGGGGTTGGATTCAACCGTAGTGCGTGGTCAGCCTCGGCGTCTGGCATCGTGGTGGCCATGGAATGAGTACTGCCATCTTGAGGTGAACACAAAAAGTCTGATGGTTCGCTCAGGGCGGCATCGGCCAGCGAGGGGCTCGCGTACTCTCAGAATTCTGCACCTCAGTGACCTGCATTTTATCGGGACACCCGGGCTGGGCTACTACCAGTTTATGGTGCAGAAGGCCGTGGAAGAACCCGTTGACCTGATTCTATTCACAGGCGATTTGATTGATGACCCAGCCCTGCTGGGAGTGGCCCGGGAGATTCTTCGTCCGCTGACGGCACATGCCCCGTGTTTTTTCATTCTGGGCAATCATGACTGGCGCTACGACCTTGACCAGATTCGGCAGGGCCTGATCAGTGACGGATGGCGTTGCGTTACGGGCCGTTCGGAAATTGTGGTTGTGGCGGGCCAGCGGATCCTGTTGGCGGGCACCGAGTTTCCGTGGGTGACCGAGAGTCCTCCGAACGTTGTCAATAGTGGTTGTGACCTGACGATTCTGCTGAGTCACAGTCCGGACCAACTGAGAATGGCACGTGTGCTGGGCTATGATTTGATGCTGGCGGGCCATACCCATGGTGGACAGGTCGTACTGCCCGTGATTGGGCCGGTCTACAGTCCCAGCCTTTTCGGGGTATCGCATGCTGCGGGTTTATTTACCGGTGGTCCTGTGGCACTGCACGTATCCCGTGGCCTTGGAGGGAAAGATCCGCTGCGCTGGCACTGTACTCCGGAGTTAACGAGGCTGTGCGTCTCTGTTCAGGACACCTGAGTTTTCGGGGGCGAGGAGGCAGGCTGCTGCGCATAGAAAAAGGCACCGCAGAATAAGCCAGCGGTGCCTTCGTGGTATTCAATGTTACGGCCCATCACGGTCGCGAGGAACCGAACGGGCAGGGGTGGCAGAAGAGTTGGGTCAGCGATGATTCAATCTCTGCCACTGGTCGAAATGAAGTTCAGCCTTTTTGTTCTTCGTTGTAGGCGAAGCACATGCGGATCAAATGAGAAACATTATCGGCTCTCATCTTGTCATTAATCCGTGCTCGATGGGCTTCCACAGTTTTGGTGCTTACGCCGAGTTCAGCGGCGATTTCCCGGCTGGAAAGGCCTTCCACAACGTGGTCAAGAACCTGACGCTCACGGCCCGTCAGGCGAGCGATACTGTCTTCTGTTTCCTCAAGTTCTTCCTCGAGCACTTCAGCGTCAACGTCGTAGTAAAAGGCATACGCACGAGCGACAGCGCCAACAAGATCGTCAACTCGAATGGGCTTGCAGAGGAAGTCAAATGCGCCGTTCTTCATGGCTCGGACGGCCATCGGCACGTCGGCATGCCCCGAGATCATGACCATGGGAAGATCGAACCCGTCGTCATTGAGTTTCTCCTGCAGTTCGGAACCGGACATGCCGGGCAGGCGCAGGTCAAGAATCAGCACGCCGGGAACGGTCTCGCGGTAGTCCCGGTAAAACTCCATCGCAGTCATATAGTCGCGAACAGTGATTTTCTGCTCAGTCAGGGCTGCTACGAGGGAGGCTCTGACGGCCTGGTCATCTTCCACCAGAAAAACGGTGAAAGGTTTGCGTTTTTTTGGCTGTTCGAACTCAGTTTGCGGCGGCGCTTTTTTCTCGGTTTTTCTTAGGCCACGACGTCTTCGCTGCATCACAATCATCCTCCGTTTTTAAATGTTCCTTTTTGGCCTACTCACCAAAACACGCAGGCGACAAACAGTACGGTCGGGTGCAGCAACGCACAGACGGAGGAAACCCACCGCATCGGCAGACCGCCCATCTCCCCCCAAACCTGACGGTAATTCGCCTTCTAGGAGGATTGCTGGAGACTTCCGGGAACGAACGTTCGCCCGCGCCTCTATTTCCACGTCAATCTGCGCTATTGCTCGGCAAAGTACCAGCGAACAAGGCAAAATATTGAAAATTCCCACAAACAAGCAGCGAGCCGTCACCACATTCTGACCAAATTTGGGGTCAGAATGGGTACCACGATAAACTGGGCAATCTGCGAGTTTTGTGTCTCCGAGCTACTGAGTTTCAACAGGGCCGTGGTGGATGCATGGCCCGGAAGTTTCCGAGTTGGGTGGTGAAGGCCGAAAACCCGCGCTATTCCGCCGCCGAATATCTGATTTTTTTTTGTTCCCGGGGAGCGATGGGAGAGACGCGAGATCCGAGCGAAACTGCCCAAACGCCGGGGAATGGGTGATTGTCGGGGTCGCCCATTGACGGCGATCAATTCGATCACTGTCGGAAAGCCGGCCAGTACATCTGGTTGGGGCGGAAAGGGGCATTTTGCTGGTTAACCGCCGGCTTCCGGTATCCGGGGCGTCCCAGGGAAGTACGTGCGGTGGCAACACGCAATTCTTCGCGGCGTTTTCCGGTTGTTTGCGGAAGGGTGTTTTCCAGACTTATGGACCTGTGACCATCCGGGACGAGCGTTTCGTCAGATGGAAATACGACTCATTGCTGGTGCGAAATCGTTTCACCACTCCATCGCGAGCGTCACGCGGCCTCAGTCGTCACTGCCAGCCAGCAAGGACTGTTTCCGACCTTCGGAGCAAGCCTCGCAACGGGCCAGCGTCCATACTGCGTCGCACTCAGCCCTTTGGGTTACCGGAAGAATCGGCGGCAGGTGCTTAGGGAGTCACTTTCGGAAAGCAGGGTCGGACCACGCCGATGTGGATATTCCAGCGGGGCTTTGGCCAGCGACGCCCGGGGATACCACCACTTTTTCCGCGATGGCCTCGTTGGTTTCCGTCGAATTCGAATTGCTAAAGGTCTCCTGATCGCAGAAACTGCCGACGGTTGCGGCGGGGCAAATACCGAACCAACGCGTATGGACCAGACACTGGGGACCGTTTCAAACTTATCAGAAGGAATTAACAATGACCGCAGCAGGGTTTCCGAGCCGGTTGCTTCGCAGCATCTCTGGCTGCCTCTGCGTGCTTGTTTTCCTGCGTGGTGCTGACCAACCCTGCAGGGGAGACGATGCGGTTGATCGGACTGTGCGGCAATCGCTGGACTACTTGTCGACTCTGCAGAAGCGGCAGGGGTACTGGGAAGCCAACCAGGGGCAGTATCGCGTAGCCATGACGGCTCTGGCGGGTACTGCCATGCTGGCCGAGGGTTCGACAACAACGACCGGCAGATACTCGAAGCAGATCCGTCTGGCGGTGGACTATCTTGTTTCGATGAGTCGTCCGAATGGGCTGATCGGATATCGTGAAGACTATCACTACACGTACGGCCATGGATTTTCGATGGTCTTTCTCAGCCAGGTGTTCGGAGAAGAGGAAGACGCGCAGCGACGTGAGGAACTGCGCAACGTGCTCAC
>JBDKIW010000148.1:0-3701 GCA_039796955.1 Planctomycetota bacterium | reverse complement strand
ATATCGGCCGCCTTGATGGTGTCATCGACTGGTGGGCGGGCCTCGAGAATCGCGTCTGCCATGGTCTCTGTCATATCCGGCATGGCAAGCAGCACTTCCCGGGGGGCCATGTTCACGTTGATCCGCCCGTCGATGAAGTCATCATTCAGAAATGTCAGCATTTCCTCCAGCACCAGCATCTGCTCCATCAAACCTGCTGGGTCGTTCGTTGTCCAGGGACTGGCCAGCGTCTGCTGGGCGCCGTTGATTTCCACCTGAACTTCTGCATCAATCAGATCGTAGAGGGATCGAAAGGATGCCTGAGGCGGATTGGATAGATCCATACCGCCACGAGTGACTTTCCCCAATTCTCCGTTGGCGAGATTTTTCGCAATCCAGTCCACCATCTGCTGTTGTTCAATCGTCAGTTTTCCCTGAGCCTGTGAATCCGCCTTCTGGTCTCCGGTCAGACGATAAGCGGTAATGAAGGTGGCTGTTTCCGTATCAAACGACTCTTCAATCAGATCGAACATCTCAGCCACGATGCCATTGTTGATATTGATCTTCTCAATGCCGGTTGTCTGAGTATTTCGTTCGCGACTGGAAACTGTGAGGTAGTCACGCAGACCGAAATCCAGAACACCGTCCTGATCATCATTCGGAAGTCGCTCTGCCCCGTCGTCTTCATTGGGATCCAGTCGACCGTTACGATTTGCGTCCTCACCATAAAACAAGGACGGTGTGACGCCCTGAACCTGCAGCAGTTCATCAATGGACTGCATGGGTGCGTTGCGTGCAGAGTAAGGCACCGCCAGTCCTTCGTACGTCGTGGACTCTGCGCCACCAGTTCGTGGTTCTTCGTCACTGTCAATCCAGTCAAGAATCGCGTTGCAGATGTCCTCGCTCATCCCCGGAATAAATGACACCGCGGTAAACGGGTCGGTAGTGTCGTCCGTGTCATTCTCGAATTCCAGCAGGCGGTTGATGTTGAATCTTGCCGTTTCGGTCATCAATCCGCTGCGAGGCAGTGAGTCTGTCTGTCCGACCAGACTGGGGCTGATGATTGAAAAGCGAACCTGTCCGCGAGCGTCTTCGGCCTGCCCCATTGCCTGCCGGGAAAATCGTGCGGGATCATGATACAGGTCAAGAGTCGCATCGGTCTGACGCAGCGCAACCTGCGTTGCCACGTATTCAATACCTGATTCTGCCGCCAGACGCGCTTCCACATCCCGCCCGAACATCCCAGCCGCACGCTGCTCCGTCTCCATCAGACTCATGTAGCTGTAGGAGGCCAGCGAGAGCAGGATGACCACGACGGTGACCACCAGCAACACGAAGCCACCACGGTTTGTCCGCACGACCCTGCGTCGTGCCTGCAGTCGGCCGGGATTCCGGAAATACTGTCTCACAGCACGGCCTCCGCGATGAATGGTTCAGCCAGCGGAAGAGGAACGACCATACGATGAATCGTTTCCGGCAACGCCCACGGATCCGGGGTGTCGTCCTCGAAGGCCATGGACGACTGCTGGGAGTCACGAATGGTCAGCTTGATTTCAATGGCTTTCGGCAATTCGTTCCGAGCCGTACTGTCCCATTCCTCGACCCACGCGAGCCCGTCGTAGTAGCGAAAGGTCATCGCTGAAACCTCTCGCGCTTCCAGTTTGGCGGCCGAAAGCTGCGGATATTCCTCGTTTGATTCCATTGCAGTGCTGAGCCCGTAGAGATCTCCAGCCATCCGCACCAGTCCGACCGGGCCACTGCTTTCCCCCGGTGCCTCTCGTTCCGCGATTTTCGATCCAAGGCCACCGCCGGATTTGTCGGCCAGCAGATAACGAACCAGCAGCAGATCTCCGGTGCGCTGATCCACCGACGTCAGTTCCTGCGAAGAGACGTAGGACAGATTGCGATCCGGTCGACTGATGAACAACTGCAGGTCCGAGGCTGTGCCGACAAGCCCGCTGGTATAGGTCATCAGGACAGTTTCCGGATCAATCAGCGATTCTCCATAGGCATTGCCATCGAGATCTTCCGTCGCTATGGCCTCGTCCTCTGTCTCCTCCTCCACCACTTCCTGTTTAACAAAAACAACAGACTGAATGTCACGGGTCATCTGTCGAAGCACGGCACGAGCCACCTGCTGACGACCAATCTCTTCATGGCTGTCCAGTTGCAGGTTGAAATAAATGCTCATCGCTGAAAACAAAGCGATCATCAGGATGGACGTCAACCCCACTGCAATCAGCAGTTCGAGCAGTGTGAAGCCGGTTCGACGAAGGTCGGTTCGGAGCGAGTGATGATTCACTGGGCACCTCCTTCCACCGCAGCGTCCAGAAACAACTGCGGGTCCCGCATATATCGGATCAAACTGAACGCAGCGTTCGGTTCTCCGCCGTCCGGCCGATGCTCAACGATCACCGTCACCTGCAGCAAGCCCGCACCGCTGGTGCCTGCAACGTCCACATTCCACTTCCAGTTGCCCGTCTCGTCATCCTCGAAGGGATTGTCCTGGGACGAGTTGGCCTCCACGACGCCGCTGACAATCTCGCCCATGACCGCCTCACATCGCAGTACGGCTTCGGATTGCAGTCTTGCAGACAGCTCCGCTCGCTGACCACTGTTCAGGGCAAACATGATCACCGTCATGGCACCCAGAAAAATGGCCACAGACAGCAGGACTTCCAGCAGCGAGAGGCCGTGGCGATTGCCCGGCAGCGGCAGATCACGTGACGTCCGACGACAGGCCATCATTCCTGCTCCATCGGAAAGACCTGAGACACACGGGCACTGCCCGTCAGTCCCCGTACTGTGATTTCGGCCGTGCGAGTTCCGTCGTCCATCACACGAAACTGACGGTCTTCCGCCGTCCCGTCAAAGCGAAACAGTATCGGTGCCGACCATGTTTTCTGTGCCAGTTCCCCGGCATTCGGAAGATCTGTAAAGGCTTCGACCTCCAGGGATTCCGAAAGGGTGTCCGCTTCAGGCATCGGCTTGATGAAGAGCGTTTCGTCCAGTTCGCCGGCCTCCACCACGATCCGCGTGTCTTCTTCGTCGCCAGAGTAACTGTTGGCAAGTACCGGCGACGGTTCCGCCGGGATGGCAACAAATGCCCGACCGTTCAGCTCATACCTGAAATGATAGTCCACGCCAGCGTCAATAGCGTACCTGCGGGCATTGGCGAGCACCTCACGCACGGATTCTGCTGCATCCTGCACACGACCACTCTGCAAGCGGTCCATCATCGGTGGAACCGCCATCGCCGCCACAGACAGCAGCACGGCAATGACGATCAGCAGTTCGAGCAGGGAAAACCCTGGCCGGCCCGATCTGATGCTGTTCGTCGTTTGCTGACGCATGGCCACTTCCGAAAATGGGATGTTCCCTCACTGGTCAGACGTCCGGCGTTCTCGCCTTTGGCGTTCAGAAAAGGGGTCAGGAACCAATATTGCGAAGCACCCTTCGGGCCATTTGGGGTTCAGAAAAGGGGTCAGGAACCAATAGTGCGAAGCACCCTCCGGGCCATTTGGCTATTCAGAAAAGGGGTCAGGAACCAATAGTGCGGAGCACCCTTCGGGCCATTTGGCTATTGGTTCCTGACCCCTTTTCTGAACACGCCGGAACCGCCGGGGCTCGTATCAGTTTTCTGTACCCGCTGACATCGAACGCCAGCTGGCGAGGTCATCGCCTTCGCCGCCTTCATCCTGACCGTTGGCACCGGTCGACCA
>JBDKIW010000147.1:0-5598 GCA_039796955.1 Planctomycetota bacterium | reverse complement strand
TTCACGATCCCGGATCACAGAAACGGGGCCGCAACGCCTGGGACACACCAGACAGCAGCGAACCTGAGAATGCCGTTTCCTGAGTCCCCCAGCCTACGTCCTGTTCGTGGCTTTTCCAGACCCAAACACCTATTGGGATCGAAAACCCGGAAGTTTTGGTGCGGGGTGCAGCGGCTCGGGGAGAGCAATTGGCTTGGGGGAGGGCGATTGGTTTTGGGGAGGGCGAAGTTCCACCTGAGCCGGGAACCCTCAACGCAACCAGGTGCCATGCACCTTTGCAGCGCGGATTTGCCGAATTGCGACGAATCTGACGGACTGTTGATTTCTGGCAACACCCGCTGCTGTGCCCCCGGGTAGGTCGCCGGCTGTGGTGTGTCCCCGGACAACCAGGTGTGGGGAGGGCGAAGTTCCACCTGAGCCGGGAAACCTCAACGCAACCAGGTGCCATGCACCTCGCATTTCAACGCAGCCAGGTGCCATGCACCGTCACAGTGCAGATTCGCCGAATTGCGACGGATCTAACCGACTGTTGATTTCTGGCAACACCCGCTGCGGTGCCCCCGGGTAGGTCGCCGGCTGTGGTGTGTCCCCGGACGGCCAGGTACAGCGACTCGGGGAGGGCGAAGTTCCACCTGAGCCGGGAAACCTCAACGCAGCCAGGTGCCATGCACCTTTGCAGCGCGGATTTGCCGAATTGCGGCAACGCAGCTAGGTGCCATGCACCTTTTTATTGCGGATTCGCCCAATTGCGACGGATCTAACGGACTACTGATTTCTGGCAACACCCGCTGCTGTGTCCCCGGGTAGGTCGCCGGCTGTGGTGTGTCCCCGAACGGCCAGGTACAGCGACTCGGGGAGGGCAAAGTTCCGCCTGAGCCGGGAACCCTCAACGCAACCAGGTGCCATGCACTTTCGCATTTCAACGCAGCCAGGTGCCATGCACCGTCACAGTGCAGATTCGCCGAATTGCGACGGATCTGACGGACTGTTGATTTCAGGCAACATCCGGTGCTGTGTCCCCGGGAAAGTGATCGGTGTGCTGTGTCCCCGGTGAGTGAAGTGACGCGGGTTTCGGCGGGGTTCGCTGGCCAGCGGTGGCATGTGCCTTCATGACGATGCGTTTCGCAGTGGTCGACGAGGCAGCGCAAAAAATGGCTCCGCGGACCGGCGGAATTGGGAGGGCCGGTTGCGGAGCCACGGGATTGAAATCTTTGTTCGGAAACAAGTGCCGATTAGCGGTAGGCCGCTCCGGTCGCTTTACGCCCGGCGCTCCATTTTGGGTGGGTGTGGTACCACGAATCGCGGACGTCCGTGCGGCTGCGGGTCTGGAAGACGCCGAACACGCGACCGGACCGCTGACTGCCGGACGTTCCGTTGCCGTTGCTGTTGCCATTGCTGGCCACAACCGGTTTTGTGGTGTTGCAGCAGGCCGCTGGAGCACCGGCTTCGACCACTGCCAATGAGCACAACAGTGCACCACAGACAGCAGCGAGGACTTGAGAACTTTTCATGACAATCTCCCCTGTTCTGGAAGGACCTTCTGGCGATCGATCACGCGGCCCGGCCAATCCCTTGCGGCAGCGCCGAACGCCAAATCTTCCATAGGCAACTGTGATGCCGCGGCGGTTTGGAAAACTGGACACCGGGGAGCGGCTCGTATAAGTGCCTGAAATCACAACACATTGCAGTGAGTCAGCAAAAACTGCTGCTCACCGTCTGTCGCCTGCATGAGACAGATTCGGGGGCTCTGGCGACGGTCGAGTGTCGCCGCCTGTTGACAGTAGGGGACTGTGCACGATTCCTGTTCGGAATTTCATTCGGAATCTGCGTTCACGTTTCACGCATTGCCATTGTCACCCACCACAGCCCGCTTAGACTCGCGTACTCAGATTCCGCGGGAGGACAAAATGGTGGAGCAGGATTGTTACCGAATACTGGCGGACGCCACCTACGACTGGGAGAGCTGGCTCACGAGCGACGGTGTGGTTCGATGGGTGAATCCGGCTGTCCAGCGATTCACGGGCTGGACGGTCCCCGAGTGTCTGGCACTGAAGGACTATCCGCTGCCGTTGGTGCATGTGGAGGATCGGGGGCAGGTGGCGGCCCTGTTATCAGCGGGAATGCTGGGTGCCGCGGGTAATGATGTGGAATTTCGGGTGATGCATCGGCTGGGAGGTCTGCTGAATGTGGCGGCTTCGTGGCAACCCGTGGAGATCGCCGGTTATCCGGCGGGTTTGCGTCTGAGCATTCGGGATATCTCGATGCGCAAGTCGGCCGAAAGTGCGCTGCGTGGCAGTGAATCGTTGTATCGATCGATTGTAGCAGGTGCCTGGGAGGGGATCTGGTTGCTGGACGTCGAGGGGCGGACAGAGTTCGTGAATCAGCGGATGGCTGAACTACTGGGTTCAACGCCGGAGCAACTTCAGGGGGCGTGTTTGCAGGAGTTTCTGGAGGGGCCGATTCGCGGTGAGTTGCGTGGCGAGCGTTCGCGGGTTGAACTGCGAAACCGTCGCGGTGAGGTGATACACGTGTTCCTTTCGGCAGCTCCGCGGCGGACTGTCGAGGGTGGATTTGGTGGTTTCGTGCTGATGGCACTGGAAGAAGCATCCGGGGGTAGGGTGGAATCCGGTGGAAGTAGCGGCACCGCAGCCGGACGACTTGCGGATTTGAGCCGTGTCGCTGCCCAGGTGGCTCACGAAATCAACAATCCTCTGGCCAGTGTTCGCAATGCGCTGCGGCTGCTGCAGGAGGATGCCCTGAGTGGGTCGGAGCGACGGGAGTTTCATCGTCTGATTGACGGAGAGATTGAACGGATCGGCCGGGTGGTGCGACGTATGCTGGATCTGGGCAGCGCCGATGCGGGGACATCTGCGGCGGTGGGATCTGTAGAAGATTTTGAGGTTCATACGGAACTGCAATCGCTGGTGAAACTCCTTGAGCCGACAGCGGAAGTTCACGGCGTCACGCTGCGGCTGGCGCCAGTGTCTGCAGCCGATCGGCTAACATTGACGCTGGCACTGGATGAGTTTCGACAGATCCTGTTCAACATTCTGACGAATGCCATTGAGGCCTCGGCCAACGGTGGAGAAGTCTTCGTCAGCATCACTGAGCTGCCGGGCGGATCGGTGCAATTGCAAATCCGGGACTCCGGGCCAGGAATCCCCGAATCCGTGCAGGCACGTCTGTTTGAACCCTTCTTCACCACGCGGACACAAAGTGAACGGAACGGTTCCTCTGTGCGAGGAATGGGACTGGCCATCTGTCGAAGCCTGGCGGATCGCCTGGGCCTGGTGATTGACTACAGCACGGCTGAGGGCAGGGGGACGGAGTTTCGGATCGAGATTCCGTCGAATCGGAGGAGCACATGATGTCCGCGCGCAGACGACAGATTCTGCTGGTCGATGATGAAACGCTCTACCGGACATCCACCGCGGCACTGCTGAGAAATTCCGGGTATCAGGTGACGACGGCGGCTTCGACCGAAGAAGCGATGCGACTGATGCGGGAACAGCCGGCGGGACTGGCGATGGTGGACCTGAATTTACCGGGCAATGAAAAGCTGGAGCTCCTGCGATTTCTGCGTGAGCAGTTTCCGGAGGTTCCGGTGATGGTCGTCACCGGCCACCCTTCACTCCCGACGGCCATTGCCAGTCTGCGTCTGCGTATCACCGACTATCTGTTGAAGCCAGTAAAGTACGAAGAGTTGCTGGAGGCCGTGCGGCGGGTGTTGCCGACACCGGCGCAGGCAGACGTTGAACCTGCGGCTGGTCGGCCATTGGAGTTGACCAGTCGCTCGCCGGCGATGCGTCAGGTTCTGGATGTGGCTCGTCGCGTGGCACAGACAGATGTCAACATCCTGATTACGGGCGAAACCGGGACCGGTAAGGAAGTGGCGGCCCGGGAAATTCACCGACTCAGTCAGCGGGGCGGGCACGCCTTCCAGCCCATTGACTGTGCGGCCATTCCGGAAGGTTTGCTTGAGTCGACGTTGTTCGGCCACGCGCGGGGAGCCTTCACCGGCGCAGTGGGCAGACGGGAAGGACTGTTAATGCAGTGTCACGGCGGGACGGCCTTTCTGGATGAAGTGGGCGAATTGCCGTTGTTACTGCAGTCGAAATTCCTGCGAACGATTCAGAATGAATCCTTCACGCCGGTGGGCGAAAACCGTGAAATTCGCATCGACACACGATTCATTTCGGCGACCAGCCGGGATCTGGACGTGGAAATTGCTGCGGGCCGTTTTCGTCGTGACCTTTACTATCGTCTGGCGGTAATTCATCTGAAGCTGCCACCGCTCAGAGAACGTCTCGAGGATCTGGAAGCCATCACAGAAGACCTCTTCCGACAACTTTCTACACCTCAACACTCGGCCATCGACTTCAGCCCCGAAGCGTGGGCATTGTTGCGCCGCCACAACTGGCCGGGAAACGTGCGAGAGCTGCGAAATGTGGTGGAACGGGGCTTGAGTCTGGCGAGGGGACGCTGGATCGAAGCGGATGATCTGCCCGCGGAAATTGTTTCCAACAGCGGGCCGGGGAACGAACACATGACAGCTTCGGCTCTGCCTGGTGTATCCGGTGTGCTGCCGATGGATCGTGTTGCAGCAGAGCGGGAGTATCTGGTCAATCTGCTGCGGTTGTCGGGGGGAAATGTTACGCAGGCTGCGGAACAGGCAGGGCTGTCGCGTCAGGGGCTGCACCGGATTCTGCAGCGGCACGGGTTGACAGCCCGGGATTTTCGAGGCAGGGCGGGAGGATAATCAGACAGAGCCGCCGGAGTTGCTGTGCTGCGGCCTTGCCGTTGATAGCTGAGCGACCACCGTGTGTGGTCTGCCTGAATGGCACTGTGCCGCAGAACCGTGCCGCCGCGCAGTTCACGATCTCGTTCAGATGGACTTGATCAGATTCGGGTCAGCGAGCAGCACACCTGAGGGTTCGGCATCAACGAAGCGGATGGGGCGTCCGATCGGAGTAATGATCTCTTTGCGACCATCAATACCCATCAGCGTCAGAATGGTGGCGTAAAGTTCCGGGATGCTGACCGGCTGCTCCGGGACTGGTGGCTCGCCTGTGGGAAGTTCTGCAGGCGTGGCCCCGATGACAGCAGCCTGGCGAAAGCCGCCACCGGCGACAACGCAGGAGAACCAGCCTGGCCAGTGATCACGTCCGCCAGCGGGATTGATGCGCGGTGTGCGTCCGAATTCGCTGATGCACAGAACGATTGTGGATTGCAGCAAGTCACGTTGACGCAGGTCACTCAGCAGTGTTGCCATGGCCGGGTCCAGAATCCGACATTGCGTGATGTGACCTTCATGATTGGCGATGTGGGTGTCAAAGCCGGGCAGCATAACTTCCACCACGCGCACACCGGTTTCTACCAGTCGTCTTGCCACGAGGCATCCGCGTCCGAATTCGGTGTGGCCGTAAGCCGCCTGCAGCGCTGCAGGCTCCTGTTCCAGCTGAAAGGCGCGGCGTTGCTCGGATTTCATCATCTGCAGGGCACGTCCCATGGTGTCCTGCTGCAGAACGTCTCCCGCGGCCACTCCCTGCCGCTGGATAAAGTGACGACTGAGAAGGTCCAGTCCTTCAAGTCGTCGGG
>JBDKIW010000146.1:0-5886 GCA_039796955.1 Planctomycetota bacterium | reverse complement strand
CAGAAAGCTGATCAGTTGCAGCAGGAAAATCAACATGCCAGTGATCATTTTGGCGGCCATGCCGGATAAGCGGCCTTTCATCGCCGCTGTGCCAATTTCTGTGCGTCGCGCTGGATCAGTCCCCAGCCACGCTTCACCAACCCAGGCCCCAGCGAAGGCTCCGACCCCAGCACCCACCACCGCACCAACCAAACTGCCAATCAAAGGAATCGGCAACAGCACAGTCCCCAGCATGCCTCCCACAAATGAAGCCAGCAACGAAAGCAGGATCGCACGGCGACTGGCCCCCTTCTTTGCTGCCGCTGCCGAACCCAGCAGTGTCTCCAGCAATTCGCCAAGCACAGCCAGCGCGATCGATCCCCCGACAACCCACCAACCCGGGCCGCGATCAAAACTGGTGGCCGCCACGAACAGGGCCAGCGTGACGACCATCATCCAGTTTCCCGGAAGCATCAACAGCCCGGCCGCAAGACTGCAGACATTCAGCAGCTGCAGCAGAGCGAAACAGCTCCAGTAGCCGATGCTGAAGGATGCAAGAGCCAGCAGGCAGACACAACTCCTCATCAGCAGTTCTCCGAAGAACAATTGGCCAGATAACCATTCCAACTGCACGACACATTGCCCGCTGAATCAGAAAAATCCGCCTCAATGGAGCTCCTGCGCGATCGCATCGATCGCTTCAATCGCGGTCTGCATGTCTTCCATGGTGGACCAGGGTCCGGGGCTGAAACGCACAGCTCCCCCGGAGGACAGCGTGCCCAGGGTTTCATGGGCCAGTGGGGCACAGTGCAGTCCAGCTCGACACTGGATATCAAAGGTTTGATCCAGCACCATGGCCACATCACTGCTGTCCATCCCGTCCATCACAAACGAGACAATGCCGCACAGTTGTTCAGGAACATCAGGTGTCAGCAGACGGACCGCCGGAATTTCCCGCAGGCCGTTCAGCAGGCAACGAGTCAGTTCGATCAGATGCGCGTGCCGACTCCCGGGGGACTCAGACAACGTGAGCTGCACGGCTGCCAGAAGGCCGGCAATTCCGGGGACATTCTGAGTTCCCGATTCGAATTTCTCCGGACAGGTCAGCGGTTGCTGCAGGGATTCGCTGAGCGTGCCTGTCCCCCCGAATTTCAGTGGCTGTACCAACGACTGTGACTCGGGGCGAAAACACAGCAACCCGGTTCCCTGCGGACCAGCCAGGCCCTTGTGTCCTGAGGTCACCAGAAAGTCCACACCCAGCTGCTCCATGTGACACTCCACATGACCGGCGGTCTGAGCCGCGTCGAGCAGGACAAGACTGCCATGCTGCTGAGCCGTGGCGGTGAGCCACGCCACATCCTGCAGACGACCGGTGACGTTCGACGCGTGATTGATCACTGTCAGACGCACCGGGAATCGCTGCAGAGTCCGTTGAAATTCGTCCTGATCCAGCAGTCCGGTCACTGGGTCAAACGAGACCAGGTGACGATGAACTCCGCGTTGGGCTGTCAGGAATTCCAGGGGGCGCAGGACAGAATTGTGATCCAGAGTGGAGGCCAGTACGTGATCGCCGGGCTGCAGAAGTCCCAGCAGAACAGTGTTCAGACCTTCGGTACAGTTGCCGGTGAAGACGACATGGCTGGCCGCCGGAGCGTGCAGCAAACGGGCCGCGGCCGTGCGACACTGCTGCAGGACAGCCGAGGCTGCCGAGGCGACGGAATGGGCTGCACGTCCCGCCGACGACATGGACCGCATCGCCTGGGCGACGGCAATATGGACACATTCCGGACGCGGGAAGCTGGTAGCAGCGTTATCGAGGTACATGGGCGACTCTGAGTCGGCGAAACGGTATTAAGCGGGTAAATCGTCGCGTCTCGCTCCTGCGATTTGTGCCCCTTGATTCGCCCGGCAGCAAGTAAAAGACCGCCATCAGGGACGTCGCTGCGCTGGACCTCGGACTTTTCAGGCCATCACGGATTCAACGAGCTCGGGACAATGTGTTCGGAGCTTGCTGCTTTTGTCTGCCTGTCCCGGCAGTCACCGTCCATGACCGGTGATGTCCCTGGGGGGCTGTCAAAAGGACCAGTTGCGATGCAAACAACCCTGCACGGGGACAAGGTTGTTCCGAACTGCCGAAGAACTGTCCGGACAGCACCCCCGGAAAACTCCGGGGATGCTTTTCATCCGGGCATCTGAGAATCGCTCAGGACTGGCCTGGCAACCAGAGCGACGCCGCCGGATTGGCGGTGGATTCGGCACCTGGTGTCCAGAGACTGCCGGACGACGCCGGGGCCAGTGCGGCGCTGGGTTCGAGTTCGACCAGCAGATGTTCGCAGCCAAACGCAGCAAACTGATCCGCAATGATCTCGGCAATTTCCGGAACCTTATGCAGGTACTGATCACGAATTCTGCGGAGCAGAGTTCGGAGAGCGGGGTCTTCCGGATCATCGAGTCGGTAGGAGAGTTCGCGGATATCGAGTTCGAGACGACCACGGAACCCTTCGCCCCCGTCTGACAACTGTGCGCGGGCCTTGTCGAGCATTTCGAACGTGGTTTGCGGATCGTTGTTTGCTCGAGCGATTGCGGCGCTAAGCATGCAGGCGCGTTGAGCCCCGAACTGCTCCAGCAGGGATTCATCGGCATGCAGTTTCTGCAGTGCAGCCTGAAGCAGATCCTTCAACCCGAGCAGGCTGGCGCGGTTGGCAAATTCGGCCAACTGAGCCGGGGCAAGTTCATTCAGTTGCAGGCGATCGAGGCATGCACAGGGAATTGCGGCAATGGTGCTGTTGGCAGGTACGGACATGGGAGTTCGTGCCGGCAGGTTCAGCCGCGTCCGCAGCGCTGGCAGATCCGGATTCAGGTCACGTTTGAGCGCCAGCCACTGCATGACGATCAGGCTGGCCGCAAGTTTGACCTTCAGTGCCGGGTCGCTGGCAGCATCGAGAGCTGATTTGCCATGGAGTGCCGATTGAGGCATCTGCAGCCATTCTTCAACCGGAAGCTGTGCCAGCTCGCCAAGCAGAATCCGGTAGCGACGCTGCGACATGCCTTTGGGAAGGACGTAGCGTCGGTCGAAGGGTCGACCCTGCAGTGGTTCCGGTGCCATCGTGGACCGCTGTTCCTGATCCGCACGAGTCAGGATGAGGTCACCGAGGATCGCGCGGACCTTGACGATCGCTTCGTCGATCATCGTGCTGGACGAAGTGATGGTGAGATACGGATGCTGAATACCGGCCTGGCTGGCTTGTTCAGGATCCACCACGTCGAACACGTCGATGTCCGCGAGGGATTCGACCAGTTGCGCAGCCGTCTGAATTTCTTCATCCGGAGTTTCGGACTTGAGCAGGACCAATTCGGCTGCGTGTGCCGTTCCCGGAGTGTGATCACACTGAGAATGGTCATGTGATGGCGAAGGCCGCAGAGCCGGATGGCTGGAAAGCCGGGTAATGACTTCCGACACGGACTGAACCTGCAGGTCCACGGAATTCAGCCAGTAGCGTTCCTCGGTGATCTGCAGATCGACCTGTTGTGCCAGCGCTTCGACTTCTGTCGCCGTATCAAAATCGGCGATCAGCGTCGCCGCGTGGTGCAGCGAGGACGCCCCTTCGGACAGTCGACCGTCCCAGAGCTGACAGAGACCAAGGTTGTACCAGACATTTCCGTCTCCGGGATAGCTGTCGGCGAGCCGGTTGTAGATGATGCTGGCAGGTTCCCAGCAGCCGAGGACGCTGAGTTTTCTGGCGCGGGCATCCTGTTGAGCGGCTTCGTCACTGCAGGTGATGGCCGCCAGAGGATAGGCACTGCGGAACAATCCCGGAATGGAGCTGTCGCCTTCCATATCCAGCAGCTGCATAATCAGCTTGCGCTGAGATTCGCCGGTGGACATACGAATGGCAAGCGACAGATGTTCGCGGGACGACAGAAAGTTTCGCTGCTGATACATTTCCAGCGCGATCCGGGACGCCAGAAACGCGACGGTCATCTGATGTGAGCGGGCGCAGATCTGAAACGTGCGATGCAGGATGCGGCGGGACGCCTGGAACCCATCGCGCTGCAGACACATTTCTGACATCGTCAGCAGGATGGAGGGATTGTCTGGATTGTTTTTCAGGAACTCGCTGCACAGCGTGAAGGCTTCGTTGCCGCGCCCGGATTCGGCGAGAATGCCGGCAAGTTCCCGGACGACCACGTCGCGATTGGGAAAACGACGCGCCAGATCGCGAAACAACCCGAGGGCGATTTCCGGCTGGTTGTCGCGCAGGCTGTAGGCTTTCTGAATTTCCGGAAGGATGTCAAGGCAACAGAATTTCAGCTTCTTGCCACTGCCGCACGGACACAGTGAGTAAGGATCGTTGGCCATCGATGGCACCTTTGGACAAAAGGGGAAGACTGTCAATATGCGAAGGCCGGGCCGCAATGCGCTACCCAACCGCTTTTCTGTTGTGTACTGTTGCAAGCCCCGCTGCGAAGTGACGGCGAACACTGGGAACGGACGAGCCGAATCTGGTGCTGCCATGCACAGCGGGGTGATCACCCAGCCTTGCCGCTGGACGGCTACCGGACTGACCCGGTCGGGATCCTAACAGATTGTCTCGTTTCTGGCAGTCTGGAGAAAGCCCGGTTTTTCCTGAGTCGCGGAAACTTTTTGGCCGGTTTTCAGAGAAATCCCCGGGCGTCAGGCAGGGGGTGGTCTGAAACTCAGTTTTTTTCGTGCCCGAAGCTTGGCGGGCGGCCGTGCTTCCCTGGACAGGCAGCCCCGCAGAATCCAGAGAAAAAATCGTCAACGCAACAGCGACCGCGCTGGAAAGTCGTGGCCAATTTCCAGCTTGCGTGGCGAGTCCCGGTCCGGGTGCCAGCGAGACCAGGATATGGGTGAAATTTCAGGCGATTGCAGTTGCATCAGGGCGCTGGCGGTACCGGTGGTAGCGACACATCGCGGGCGGCCAGCCGATCCCGCGCATGATCGGCCCACGGCCCGCGGGTGTCATGCTGCAGATACTGCGACCAGTACTCCGCTGCCTCCCCGGAACGCCCCGTGCGATCCAGCAGCTGCGCATAATGCAGCACCACATCGGGATTTCCCGGGTGAATCGACAGGGCCGTACAAAGCGACTGTTCGGCGACCTGCATTTCTCCCAGTTCCGCCTGCAGACATCCCAGCTGCGTCCAGGCCTCGATGTAATCCGGAGCGGACTCAATGGCACAGTAATATCGCTCGACAGCCGCCTCCGTTCGCCCTTCCCGGTACAAGGCATCTGCCAGATGAAAGTTCACATCCGCGGGATCCGGAAACAGCAATCGCTCTTCCGCCAGCGGGTCCTCCGGGTTTGCACGCATGCCGCGTTCGGATCCCAGCAGCGAGAGCGAATTTCGAAACGCATTGATGGCCGATTCCAGCTCGGACTCTTCCGTCAGCCGACAGCCCTCGTGGAACCACTCTTCGGCATTCCAGTCGGCCATCGACCGTTCCACCGGAGGCCGCGGTCCGCCAGTGAACGGCAATAAAATCGGATTCGGTTCGTCCATGTCCGCCCGCCGAGGCCTTGGGGGCGCCGGACTGTCCGGATCGTCGGTGGCTGCCGCAGCCGCAGTGTCAGATGACTCAGCGAATACCCTGGGAGGTTCGACAGTGTCGAAGTCCAGCAGGCGCTGACCTGTTCGCGGAATCATCACACCTCGGTCATCGCGAATCAGCACCGTTTCGTCGCGCACCAGCAGATTGAGCTGGGCGAGCGACCGGTCGGTGCCGGTAATCGTCCGCCCCAGTTCTGCCAGACTCTTTTCCAGCGTTTCGGCGGAAACCCCCTCGTCCAGCAACGCTGCCAGACGTCGGGCACTGGCCACTTCCCGGTAGTCAAACCAGGGCAGCCGGCCGACGCGTCGCACCGGGCGAATCAGTCCCAGCCG
>JBDKIW010000145.1:0-7944 GCA_039796955.1 Planctomycetota bacterium | reverse complement strand
GGGCGATTAACGGCAGGATTACAGCATGCCTGAATGAAAAACTCGGGCTGTCAATCACGGATGCATTCTGTGGGTTTAAAGCGTACCGAGTCAGCGCGCTGGCTGACCTTGACATCACCGTCACCGGATATGCCATGCCCCTGCAACTCTGGGTTCAGGCTGCCAACCTTGGATGGCGTATTCGGGAGTTTGCTGTGCCGCGAATTTATCTTGAAGAAAAAAGATCGTTCGGCGGTGCCCTCGATGATGCTTCCGTTCGCCTGGCCTACTACCACACTGTTCTGAATGAAGAACTGGAACGTCGAGGGCTGCCGCAGCGATTCACAGCAGACTGCGGCAGCAACTCCTGAGTTCCGTCAACCGGCTGCCCGGTCATGTTTCAGTTGGTACGTCCGGAAGTGGAATGCAACAGCGCGGCGTTCCCAGCCTGCCTGCCGAAAATGCAAAGCCTCCGATCGCACTCGCTCGGTGCCTCCGAATCAGGCTTTCGATGGGAACGAACAAACTGGACGGAGCAGATCTCCCCCTCAGGCATGCGGCTATTTCTTCGCTTGAAACTCATACAGCGAGAACAGGAAGTGCACACCGAGAACCAGCAGGGTGGACCAGAGAATCGTTCTGGTGACTCCACGACTGATATCCGCACTTGAGAGTTTTGGCTTTCGCCCCTGTCGCCATGCGACAACTGCGATGCCCGCACCACACAGCAGCAGCTTGCACGTCAACCATCCTGCGCCTCGATAAAAAAAACGGCCCTCCGAAATCAACTCCTTGTGAAAATGAGCATCCCAGAAGGCCAGCCCGGGTTCAGGATGCGTTAGCAGGAATGCAAATGCCGCGCTGCACGCAGCGGTGAAATACCCAAGCAGACAAAGCAGGGGAGTTCCCAGCACGAAGGCATACAGGATCGGTGTTCTCAGCACCCGGTCCGGGGCCGCTCCGAGGCATCGGAGTGCGTCAAGCTGGTGGCCGTACACCTTACTTCCAACGTCAGCGGCGACCGCCGCACCAGACCGGGCTGCGATCAGAAGAGTAGACAGGATTGGAACGAGAAACCGAAACAGGGAGAACCCCGTCGCATGCAGCAGATTCTCGGTCAGCAGGGGCTCTGAAAACTGACGAAAGGGCAGGTAACGGAACACGAAATCCTGCGCTACATATCCAAGGATCATGCAGGCGACAGCAACATACAGGCAGGCCGAAGGCCCGGAGACAAGCCAAAGGTAGTACCCGGAATAGCGAAGTCCCCAGCCAATACTTCTCCAGACAGGCAACAAGGTCAGCGGCAATTGCAGTACGTCGAGCGCAAACTGCCCAGCTCCATCAAGGATCCCGCCAATCCACCCCACAAGACTGCTCATCCTGCGGGTCGCTGGAGCGGTGTATGCCATGTCAGGAGGAGCTCCCAGCCTCTCCGACAACTGATCCCAGAATTCACGCGGCACTTCATCAAGTGTCTGTCGCTGGTGATCCAGGATCAGTATGCGATCCGCTATCGCTGTGAGCGTCGCATAATCATGAGTAACAACAATCGACGTTCTGCGATAAGCCTCGTGAGTCTGTCGAATCAACGATGCCACTCCGCGGGCAGTCCCAATGTCCAGCCCGGAAGTCGGCTCATCATACAAAACGACCTGATTTCCCGGGGCAACAGCGCGAGCAATCGCTAATCGCTGCTGCTGACCGCCGCTCAGTACAGAGACAGCACGGTCATCAGGAACCTGCAACTGCCGCAGCAGACTTCGAGCCGCAGAAAGCCGGTCCACGCGTCGAGGATGTTCGTTTGAGTGATCAAGAGCGATCAGAATATTCTGCAGAGGCGATAGTTCATCGAATAACGCAAAATTCTGGAACACCACTGCCACGACATCCCGGGCAGCGATCGCAGAACTTTCCGAAGGCTCTGCTGGCGTTTCGATAGACTGCTTCCGAAACAGAACTTCGCCTGTGACACGAATAGCGGAGTGACTGTCGTCAGTCAGCCCCGCAAGAATCCGAAGCAGCACAGATTTGCCAACCCCGCTGCATCCAAGAATGAGTGTCAGTTCCCCCGCACGAAAGACCGTACTCGCGTTCTGAAGCAGCGTGCGTTCTCCCGCTCGCACACACAACTGGCGTAATTCCACTTCTGTCTGAGTCGTTTGCTGCACCGAAAACTCTGACCTCACCTCGGAATTCATTCTGTTTCCCTGTGCAGGCTCTTTCTCCATGAGCCGCCATGTGTAAGAAAACCAGACCAATCCCTGCGAGTTGATCTGTCACCCCAAATAGCCTACTCATGAATTGTGTCGGCCGAAATTCAACTTCCCGTTCCACTGGCGCAGGGACACCGGGATCAGAAGAGTGCGATGTTCATGAGCCCCCGACGACACAGTATGATACTCATCTGTTCATCGAGCGTGGAAACCATCCCGCTGCCAGGTTTGAATCATTTCCCGCTCCGAACGAGCGACCCTCAGTCTGTTCACCGAACAGCGGTAACGGGCTTTACGGGGGCCACAGAAGTCTGTTTCGGAGTTTCACTGAACATTTCGGCGACCTGTTTTTTTAACTTCGGCCACTCTGCATACGTTGCCATCACACCAACACTCAGGAAGAAAACAGATCCCAGAACCAGGGCAATCCGCTGCCACAGCCGAGGCCTCAACTCCTGCGGTAACAACGTGGTGTTCACACGGAGTGTGTGCAGGCAACTGAATCCAAGTGCGTAATTGTACATCATTCCCGTGGCGGTCACCAAAAGCGTGTCGCCGCGCACAAGCAACAGCATCAGAATCCCGACCAGCATGTAGCAGCAAAGCACGCCAAAATACAGAATGCCAATTTGAGAAGGATCCCACGTTTGCAGTCGTCGACTGGCTGTCCAGAACACGTCCACCCATCGTCTCAGAACACCATCAGCCGTTGTCACCATGCTGCTGGAAAGAATCAGAAATCCGCAGAACAATGTGAGATACCAGAACATTGGCCCCCATGCTGTACCCACCACGTCTCGCACACTGCCAGCCGTCATAGCCGCCGCCTGCCATTTGTCATTAGGCACAGTTCCGCGCTGCAGAAACTGCACAGAAAGCATACTTGGCAGTGCCAGCCCGACAAAGCATGCCGGTAGCCAGACCAGATACTGTTCGCGGCTGACATGAGCCATCCACCCCGCCCACCGTCGCAACGATTCAGGTGTCAGCCGAAACACCTTACCGGCATGTGAAAGCTCAATCGCATGACCCCCAACCAGACTCGGGATCGCACCCACATGCTTCCCCATTCCCCACCCCTGATCTCGCGTGAATGAGCTGATCGGTGTATTCGTCAATCCTCCATTTCCAGAGATCGCAACCATCGATGCCAGGATTCCCAGCAACGAAAGATCAAATGCCAGGCTGCGTCCTTCAGACCAGGCGGAAAACACGTTGTCAATGTTCTGATGGGGCTGTTCTTCAGCGTCCTGCTTACCATCCAGATTCGTATCTTCGGCCGGTTTAACAGGTACGTTACCGAACTTCAGAAACCCGCTTCCGATTTCCTTCCACGTCGAAACTGTTGAATACTGAAAGGCAAGGTACAGAAGAAATGTCAGCACAAACACCAGCTTGAAGGTCATCAGTGCCCTGATGGAATTGTAAACCTTCCCACCAATACAGAGTGGAATCAGTACTGACAGAAAAATTCCGCAGGACAGAACGGTCAACAGACTTTGATCTGCCGGGATCGAAGGATCGGGAATTCTGCCACGCAGCATCGCCCCCAGCGGAATAGCCGCATTTGAAGCCAGGTACGGAAGAAACGATCCGATATCCAGCAACAGGTACAGAACCACCCAGAACAAAGGATGCGGACCAATCCGAAACTTGCCTGTAAAAATCGGTTCACCGCTGTAAAGCGTGTATCGGCTGATTTCCACGTTGTAAACAACCTGAAACACCACACTCAACGTCGCCAGCCAAAGCAGTGCTCCACCGTACCGAGCTGTGACCAATGGCCCTGTCAGCCACTCTCCTCCACCAATCGCGGCACCTCCCATCACAAGCCCAGGTCCGACCATGAGCAGCAGCTTTCGCCACTGAAAGACGGGAGACGCCGGCAACTCTGCAACGGTCCAGGGAGGCATGAGAGAGGTTCCCGGCTGAGGAGAAAATACCTCCTCAGCGACATGCCCCTGACTGACGGACTCTTCCGCGTGGTGGTTGGACCGCGAGTGCAGCCGATCATCCTCACTGGACATGCGGAAATTCTCACAAGCTAAGTGGATGTGGGTGGGAAAGGTGCAGGCCATCGCCATCAGGAATTCAGCGTTCCCGCTAATCAGGACCTGCATTGTCCAGTGATCCGCATCAGATGCAAGGGACAGCTGAAAATCCATCTGAGGCCGTGTTGACCAATTACCACCCCCTGCATAACTCATCCAACCGCCAGATTGGCCATTGCCCCTCATTTCACGGGACAAATTTTCACATTGAGGGAACGAAGCGGACATGCATTTGCAGTCCAATATGGCTCAGTCGAATACCCAGAGTTAAAACGACATCCTTGTCTTCTACTCCGACAACAGGTAAGCTTGCATTACTGAACGAGTTTTCCGAGATCACGCTTCCATGGCGGCACATCACACCATTTCAACGACCAAACGCGTGACCCGCTGGCTATCAGCAGGGCTCCTGATGTCGTTGTGTGTCGTGCTGGCGATACCGCTACCGTCAACGTGGATCAGGCCGCAGCAACCTGTTCCCGGCAAAGATGCGTCTGTTCCGTTTCCCTGCCTCTATCGCACGTGTGGCTGTCGCTCGGCTGAAGACTGCCGAAAGCAATGCTGTTGCAATCCCACTACTCAAAAGGTGGCAGGGGCCAGAAGACATCCCGTCAAAGTACCCGACACCGTTGCTTCGGCTGCTGAGAAAGATTCCCAGCCAGCAACAACTGACGCTGCTGTCGAACGGGAGACATCGATCAGCCTGACGACGGCAACTCCCCAGTCAGCCCGGCAGTGTGCCGACACCTCAGCGTCGGCCAAAGACTGCTGCGACGCCGGCAATACGCCTGCTCACCAGCACGCTTCGCCCCCTCAGACAATTCAGCCCCAGCGGAAATGGACCTCCATTCTGAAGTCTCTCGAGTGCCGTGGGGTGAATCTTGTTCAACTGATGATTTCCAGCGTGGTCTCTCCAGAACGTGCCATGCTGCCGGGGCTCGCTGCAATGGCGGGCACTCTTGCTACCCCCGGCTCAGAACGACTGCCCCCAAATGACGGGCTGTCCCCGACAACGCCCCCCAAATTGCCAGTGATCTAAGCCGAATCCTGCCACGTGCCGCAGGCTGTCGTTCGAGCGTTCGTAGGGGAAGAGGGCTTCCAGCGTTACACTCGTCGACAATCCCTGCTTTCGGGTCGTGATCGCCAGTTGACTACCCCTGCCTTTCCAATGCAGGCCGGACTCCGTGAACGGAAGACTGGCTCGGACAATCAGCGCGATGTTGCGCCGATTGCACACGCCCCGTACATGGCGTTCCGTCTGGCAACTGCCACGCTGGAAATGGCTCGGAGGCACCTGCCTGTTCCACCGCGATGCCACCATTGGCTGACATCAGGATTCCACTCCTCACACCTGGCAACAGACACCGCATCACTTGCAGGTCTGTCCGGAACACTCAGGACGCTCCGCTCCGAAAAAAGGCACCGCCTCCAGCAGCGTCGCATTCACAGTTCAGCCTTCGTTCGGCACCGACAGGTTCATGGCATCGGTCACAAACTGATCCACAAACCAGTGACGGCAAGCCGGCCGCTGCAATCCAATCCAACACCAACGCCCAGCATCAGGGGTTCTCATTATGTACTTTCGCAAACACCGACATGGTTTCACATTGATCGAACTACTTGTGGTTATTGCCATCATCGCCATCCTCGTGGCACTGCTGCTCCCAGCCGTTCAGCAGGCTCGTGAAGCAGCGAGGCGAACGCAGTGCCGGAACAATCTCAGGCAATTCGGACTGGCCCTGCACAACTACGAGGGCACTTTTGGCATGTTTCCCATGACCAATGCCCAGAATTACCTCCCAAACGTCCAGGGATTTTCTCCTCAGGCAAGGCTGCTGCCCTACATGGAGCAGGTCAATCTCCAGAATCTTCTGGACTTCACTCAACCAGCATTCACGGGCCCCTTCAACAATCTTGTTCCAAATCCCATGTTCGCCGCCGCCTTTGCCACACCACTGCAGGTGATGCTGTGTCCCAGTGATCCGGCCCCAACACTGAATACCGGTGCCGGCGGTGCCGTATATGCCGGAGTCAATTACATGATCAGCTACGGCAGTGGAACTGGAGCCAATTATGATCTGCGGTGGAGAACGGATGGTCTCGTTTACGAAAACTCCAGTGTACGCATGCGGGATGTGACAGACGGCACCTCAAATACCGTGGTCATGAGCGAGGCCATTCGCAGCGTTGGAGCAGATATCACGCTCCCCGCTGGAACCCTGCCCGCATTCAATTATCGAATGACACTCAATGGCTCTGCCGGCGTCAGCGCCAATCTGCTGGCAGTTCAGGGACTCGCCGCTTCCGGAGGAGGCTGGATCAACGGTCCGAGTGGTGTGATCGTTAACCCCGATCTGGCCACGATCTGGCCACAGAAAACATCGTGGCGTGGTGCCTCCAGTGCCGCTCTGCGTGGACGGGGCGTCTCCTGGGCGCACTCCGGCGCTGTCAGCACACTGACGAATGGCTACACCACACCAAACAGCAGGATCCCTGACGTGGTCGTGCACTTTACTGGATTCTTCGGTCCCCGAAGCTGGCATACCGGCACCGCCCAGGTTCTGTTGGGCGACGGCTCAGTCCGCATGCTCAGCGACAATATCGATACAGCATTGCACCGCAGCCTGCACAGCAAAGATGGCGGAGAAGTTGTTTCTGATTTCTGAACCTGCCCCAACATTTCCCCGCTTTCCATGCGCCCCAAACCCACATCGACGGCCTCAGTCAGAACCGTCGATGTGGGCCACGATGTATACGCGATGGCGGGGAATCGTCTGACAAACCTCAACGCCGCATGAACTATCCGTCAGCCGCTGAACGTATCCGGAGCTCCACGAGACCATGACGATCACTACCCCGCCAGACAAACAGGCACACAGCACATCGCCCCCAAAACACACTACCGGGACATGGCCCCACTATCGTGCAGTCTGGCGCTGGCACTTTTACGCAGGGTTAATCTGTGTCCCGTTTGTGATCGTGCTGTCGCTCACAGGTTGTGTCTACCTGTTCAATCCACAGATTGAGTCCTGGACCGAACGGGCCTATAACCAGTTGCACATGACCAGCAGGACACGGCTTCCCGCTGAACATGTTGAGGCGGCACTTGCTGCGTTCCCCGGTTCTGTTTTCAGCAGCTACGAGCTTCCCGGAGACACCACTTCAGCCGTTCGAGTTCTCGTTCGACACAAGGGAATCGTCCATCGCACATTTGTACATCCGGAAACACTGCAGGTACTTGGTTCTGTTCCTGAAGACGAGCGTATCATGCGGCTGTTTTTTCGGCTGCATGGTGAACTTCTCATGGGTGATCGTGGCTCCAATATCGTCGAGACAGCGGCCTGCTGGACCATCGTGCTGCTTCTGAGCGGGCTCTTTCTGTGGTGGCCACGCAACACACGAAGCCTTGCTGGCGTTCTTTATCCGCGTCTGTTTCAGGGTTCACGCCTCTTCTGGCGAGACCTCCACGCAGTCATCGGAATGTGGATCTCGGTGATGGCCCTGTTCCTGCTGCTGACGGGTTTGCCGTGGGCAAAGTTCTGGGGAGACTACTTCAAGTCCGTACGAAAACTGACTGGCACCGCCGTCGTACAGCAGGACTGGGCAAACAGCAGCGAGGGAAAGCGGGCCTCCTCCAGTACCTCTCACGATGGTCATTCAGGTTCCGGTCACCATGGCGGCCACAACACGTCCTCCTC
>JBDKIW010000144.1:0-21789 GCA_039796955.1 Planctomycetota bacterium | reverse complement strand
TCCATTGTGGCCTCCGGTACAATTCACGCGCGGAAAAGCACGCTGGATGAGGCGATTCTTCTTGACTTTGGAACGCAGGATGATTCCGACGACATCACCGTGGAGCCCGGTTCGACCCTGTTTGGTGGCCGTGTGTCCCTTGGCCTTGTCGGCTTCACAACGCTCACCGGAGATTTTGGATTCCAGAAGGAAACTCACGGTGGGGTGACAAAAATCAAACTGGCGGCGACAGATGTTTCGGCGTTTCTGGGGACGAATTCCGGTACCGCTGATACATCGGACGATGTGGGTGCGGAGATCAGCGGTGCGCGGCTTGGTGCCGTGTTCTATCGTCGGGACGGAGTGAACTCTTATGCGTTCGATGCGAGCGGCGTCGCGTCGTTGAAGAATGTTTCCGGTCTGACTCTTGAGGGCAGTCTTTCCGCGCGGATCAACACAACGGGCGGCGCTGTCACGGAATCGATTTCAGTCCCTGGCGGAGATCCGGTCGCAGTGGTGTTCGCGGCGGACGAGGATGATGCGGTCTTCAGTGGGACGGTTACAGCAGAAGCCGGTGGCTTCGCCTCGCTCACGGGCAGTTTTGCGATTTCCAAAGGCACTGATCGGCTGACGATTGCAGCGGCTGGCGTCGAAGCCTTTGTCGGCGCTGACGACACCGGGCTGCGATTATCGGACGGCAAACTCGGCCTCGTTGTGAACACTGCCGCGAAGACGTTCGCGCTGGTGGCTGACGGTCAACTGGCCCTGGAAGGCATAGATGGCTTTTCGGTCAGCGGCAGTGCGGCAGTGCGGATCAATCAGCTTGGCCAGTCGATCAATCAGACCATCAGCACCCCTGGCGGCGATGTCCACGTTGTGTTTCCGGGCAGTGAACAGATTCTGCAGGTCAGTGGCGCCGTTGCGCTGACCATTTCTGATTATGTCGACGCTGCAGCCACGATCACGGTGGAAAAGAAGACTGCTGGTGATCTGACGCACCTGCTTGTCAGCGCGTCCAACGTCAGGGCGTTTCTCGGTACCGGGGCCAGCACCACCAGCGTCGCCGACGACCTTGGTGTGCGCCTGAAGAACGGAGCGCTCGACCTGCGCTGGACGAAGAACACTGCCACGGACACCTCTTATTATGCACTTGGCGCGCGTGGTACTGCGGAACTGGTTGGTATTACGGACCTCACTCTCGAAGGTACACTGCAGGCCGAGCGGAACACGGGGCCGGACACCGTTACGCTGGACTTCGGTACTCCAAACCTAAACGACGATTTTACGTTACCGTCCGGTACCAAACGATTTGGTGGCAGCGGAAAGATTGCAATTGCTGACTTCATCGAGGTCAGTGCTGCGTTTGGTTTTGAAGAAACCACGACGACTGTCAATGGTGTTGCGACAACGCGGATTCTGGTGGCTGCGGCCGGAATCACGACGTTCTTTGGGAGCGGTCGTGGTACTGCGGACGAACTTGGTATCCTGCTCTCAAACGGGCAGATCGGCGCCGTCATCGACAAGCCCGCTGACGGGGATGCCAGATACGCGTTGGTGGCGCAGGGCACCGCATCGCTTGTGGGGGTTGACGGTTTGACGCTCACGGGCACCCTGCACGCTCGTATGAATCGACTTGGTGCGGCGGTCAATACGACGATTGTGACCCCAGCCGGTCCGGTTCTTGTGAAATTTGACACTGCGGCGAACGTGACGCAGTTCGGTGGCAGCGCCCGTGTGGCCATTGGCGGCTTCGTGGACGTGTCCGGGAGTTTTGGGATTGAAAAGACTGGCGACACTCTGTTGGTGGGTGTTGCTGGCGTCGAAGCATTTCTCGGCATCAACGGTGGCACCTCCAGCGCCATTGGCCTCAAGGTATCCGACGGCAACCTGGGGCTCGTGCTGCGCGATGGCAAATATGCGCTCACGACATCCGGGGGTGCCGGCTTTGTGGGGCTGACGGGACTGAGCATTACCGGCAGCTTTAACGTTCGCAGTAATCAGATGGGAGTGCCGGTCAACGAACAAATCTGGACTCCGGCCGGGACGGTTCCGGTGTTCTTCCCCACTGGCGAGAAGCTGCTGAGCTTCGGTGGGTCGGCCACAATTTCTGTCGCAGGTATTTTCGAGATCAGCGGCACTGTTCAGGCAACAAAAACGGAATCCGGAGTGATTTTTGTTGACATTCCGCAGATTTCCGCAGCGCTGAACGTGAAGGGCTTTGAAGTTTTCAAACTCGGTGGTAAGGCGCGATTTGGCATTGGCGGCGAAGATGGCTTCCAGCTGCTGGATATCGGTGTGACCACGGTGCGAGTGATGGGCATCGACGCCACGGCCATCGCTGGTGCTCTGCCATCGCTGACTCTGCCCCCGAAAGTGACAGTTCCAGCCCCGGCTGAACTGGCGACCATCGTCGACGGGATCGACGCGGCACTGCTGAATCGCCGCAAATACATCGACGTTGCGTTCCGCGTCCCCGGAACGGAAGCGCTGGACATCTCCTCTGTGCTGGACACCGCCGCAGAATTCAATCTGTCGGGGTCCGGTGTCGCGGATGCGATCCTGACGCGTGTGGAACATCTGGATGGCAACGTCTTCCGCTACTATCTGGAGGATCGCGATGCGGGGAACGGCGTACCGATGTTCATCCCCGGCCCTGTCAATGTGTCGTTCCGAGCCGACGGCTGGCGGGATGTGGCCGGAGCATCCAACGCGGCCACGACGGATTCCTTTGATGTCCGCGATGGTAAAACCAAAGCCACCTCGGGTGTTTCCATCGGCCCGCTGGTGTTTCAGGGCCCTTATTTTGCCCTTGAAGACTTTTCGTTCCGTCCACTGAAGAATGCCGACGGCAGTCTGAGGGGCGCTCGCATTACGATCACAGTCGGCCTTGGTGTGCAGCATGCCTCGCTGGACTTCGGCAGCTCCTCCAGCGTGCTTGAGACCAGCGTCACGGATCTGGAGGGATTATTCGACGTGAACGTCGACATCAATCCGGCCCTGCAGATTATTGGAGGCGGACTGGGCAAATTCCGTATCGATGTTGGTTCCATGAAACTGGACGTGCTGGATGTGCTCAAGGCCGAAGCCAGTGGTGTGACGGTGCAGTTCAATCCGGAAAAGGATTCCGATGGCGACGGCACGGTCTCTTCGGGCGAATTGGCGGCGTACAATTCTCAGGAGATTCTGAGTCTCGACAGTGCCTCCGTCACGCTCAGTAAGCTGAATCTTCGTGGGGACTTGCGTCCCTACCGGACTCGAGACAACAGGACAATCCCGGGACTTGTCGTCCGCAAAAACGGTTTCCATCTGGGCGAAGCTGAGCTGTCGTATACCGGTGAGCTTAACTTTGGCTCGATCCTGAAGCTGAAGGACATTCGCGCCGGAATTGCCGATTTCGGCGTGAGTTTCAGCGGTGGTGCCTCCTTCAATGGTGAAGTATTCATTGCCTCCGGCGGGGCCGATCTGTTTCCCGGTCAGTCGTTTTCAATGTCCTTTAAGGATGGTACCTCTGACGCGGATACCGAGGCTGTACGCGCTGCGCTGACGTTTAAGGACGGCATCCCGGCCGGTTTCAAGTTCGACTCAGACCAGATGAGCATGAAGTTTGGCGAGTTTGTGACGGTGACTGGTTCGAAGATTCTGATCAATACGGAAGCCAGAGGCTCTGACTACGTCGTCTCGATCGGTTCCGTGGGCGCCGAGATCAAGGCCGGTCCGTTGAAGATCGGTGGCAAAATGAAGAAGTTCGGCATTACCGGTGCCGGAAACTTCGTCACGCAGCCCGGGTTCGGTGTGGAGCTGAGCATGGACGAAGCCAGCCCGGACAGCTTCAAGTGGCCGACGTGGTTACCGATTCGGCTGACATCGCTGGGAATTGAGTGGCGGGATATTCAGGCCGATCCAGCCGATTTCGCTCTGGTGATGGACGCAAAGATCACTGAGATTCCCGGTGTTCCGCTGGAGTTCGAAGGCTCTGTGACCGGGTTGCGTCTGGATGTCGGGTTGCTGAAGCAGGGAAAATTCCCGATCACTGACCTCGAATCCATTTCTGTAAACGTTGGAGGTGATTTCGGAGGCGCGGAAGTTTCGGGGACGCTGCTGGGTGGCATCCTGCGCATTGATGCCAGTGGCAACATGATCGACTCCTTCGACCGTGACACACCGGTAGCGGACCGTGTGCTGTTCATTGGGTTGGAAGGCAAGCTGCTGATCATGGACAAAGGGTTCGGAGTCAGATTCGCATTCAGCGAGCTGGGGCCGCTGAGCGTTCTGATCAGTGTCAAAGCCCCGGTGGTTCTTGAACCAGTCTTCACCGGCATCACGATCAATGAATTCACCGGGGGTGTGGAGTTCTTCAAGGCCCTGCCCACGATCACCGAACCCGAAGATCTGTTGGGTAAGGAATTCGCGGATGCTGCTGAAGTGGACGCTGATCAGTGGCTGATTGATGTGAAGAAGCAGGTCGTCAACCAGGTGAAGGCCATCAAGGCAAATCCGGGGGTTCCGGGCTTTCTTGCAGCGTTCACATCACCCATGACGATCACAGCCCAGGCTGCGATCTCGTCTACTCATCTGGGCAGCGAGGACAGTTTCAACGGTCAGGTGCAGCTGCGTCTGAGCACTGATGGGAAGATGTTCGCGGCAGGCAAGTTCCGCTTCATGAACAACCGCCTGATTGTGGAAGGCAAGATGTATGCGGATCTTTCACAGGTTCTGAAAGGCAATGCCAAAGTTCTGTTTATCGGCCGCGCACCCGTGGTGGAAGACGCTCCGGACCTCCGCTTCCTGGAACTCAAAGGCAAGTTCGAAATGCGGTTCTTCGGGCCCAATGGGCAGCCGATGACGTTCAGCAGCCCGTTGCCACCACAGCCCGCCGCCAGTCTCCATAGTCCTGGTTCCGGTGCCGTGGTTGGCCTGCAGAAGTTCACCGAACAGGGCTGGGTCGACATCGCCTTTAAAGAAGGTCAGAAGCCGCTTGATCTGGAGTCCATCACGGATGCGGATGCCGAATTCCGTCTGCTGCTGCCGGACGGTACCGTGATGGAAATCGACACTGTACCAACCGCCGTGACGGATCGATCCACTGAGAATGTGTATCGTTATCCGCTCCCGGACAACATTGAGTTGATGGCGGGCACATATACGGTGCAGTTCATCGCCGACAGTTTTGCAGATACAGAAGGCGAAGGCAATCTGTACGAGGAAGAGACATTCGAGGTTGCCGCCGCGAGGCCCGAACTTTCGAGCCCTCGAAATAATGTGGAAATCGACGTGCTCGGGCTGAACAGCAGCGGATTTCTGACAATTCGCTTTGCGGGAATTCCCGGTGCTGATCTGGACGAATCCAGCATTCGCGACGCAGCGGCGGAATTTGTGCTCAGCGGAGCTGCGGCGGCAGGAGTCCTCATCAGCTCGGATCCGGAAAAAATTGATGCCATCACCTGGAAGTACCCCTTCTTCGGTCAGTTTGCCACAGGGCCTGTCGTTGTCACATTCCCCGCGGGAGCCTTCAAAGACACCGACGGTAATGAATCGATCGAGTCTGAAGAATCCTTCATTGCTGCAGGCCCCACGCTGCGTCTGCAGACTGCCTCGGCTGATGTCACTCAACTGAATGCCGCCGGGTATATTGAGTTTTATGTGGAGGGTTCGAGCGCGGGCTCCATTGTCCATGAATCGCTGACTGACGTGGGTCTGGAGTTCGTGGTGTCGGGGGCTGCGGCCGCCAACGTAGAGTTTACTGGTGTCGCGGTGCGACCGCTGGGTGAAACCCATGTCTATCGATGGGCATTCACCGGCAGCTTCAGTACGGGCGAAGTCTTTTTCGATACCGTCAGCGGCAGCGTTCAGGACACCAGTGGACTGACCAATGCGACAGTGACTCAGACCTTCCTCGTGCGTGGTTCAACGGCCACGCTGGTTTATCCGACAAGTACCGTGTTCGGCGTCTCGGCGCTGAATTCCGCACGATATATTGACGTCCGCTTCACTCCCACGACCGGCCAGACACTGGATCTGGAATCCATTCTTGACGACGAATCAGAAATTCTGATCACCGGAACAGCGGCCGGTCAGGTGGTGGTCAATGGTCGACCAACGCAGATTGATGAAGAAACATTCCGATATGCCGTGGATGGCGAGTTCACAGCCGGTTCGGTGACCATCAGCTTCCTGTCCAACCTGATGACGGATTCAGCAGGTGCCGGACTGACCGGATGGTCCGAAGTCATCACGCTGCGGAACCTGACTGCGGGACTGTCGTACCCGGTTCACGAAGACAATGTGGGGATGAATCGCTTCAATGCCGATCACTACATCGATCTTGCGCTCGATGATGTGTTCGGGGTGGGGCTGAAGGCGTCATCGCTTGAGGATGAGGATGCTGAGCTTGAGCTCTTTAAGTACAACGATAAGGGTGAAGAGATACCTTCGGCCGACTTCGGGATCGGTGTGGACGGAAAGGCAGTCCATATCGAAGGCAATATCTGGCGATTTTATTTCTCCGGCAATTTTGATCCTGGCCAGGTATACGCCCGAATTGTGGCCGACAGCTACGAAGACAACGCCGGCAACAAACCGCTGGAAACAATCCAGACGTTCAATGTCTACAGCAATGCATTCAGTTTTCAGATCATCGTTCAGGGGGCTGCAGAGCTTTACGGTGCTGTCGAATCAGTCAAGCTGGTTTCGGTCAAGGGCGAAGCAAAACTCAGCCTGAACACTGGCGGCGACGGTCCATCTCGCGTCCAGCTGGACCTGAACGGTCGTGCCGATGTGATGTACTTTGGCACTGTCGGGGCAGTCTCCGGTCGCTTTATCTTTGAGGTCGACTTCAAGGACGCTGACAAGTCCGGCTTCTGGGGCGTGATGAAGCTCGACACCAACTTCGAAAAACTGCGTCCGGCCGGCATCGATGTCGACTTCTTCGCCCTGCTGCAGTTCAATTTCTCCAATCAGACCCGCACGGAAACTCTGACGCTGCCGGGGCAGGCCGAGGGAGGCGGAGATCTGACGGAGACCTACGTTCTGCCGCCTTTATACTTTGGCCTGCAGGCGGCCGGCAAGATGGTTCTGCACGTGCCGGACTTCAATGAGGACCGAGAATTCGGTCTCGAACTTGGCCGCCTCAGCGGCGTATTTTCAATCGAAATCAGCCCCGCCGGACTCGAAGTCCTCGTGCAGGGCCGTGCGTCTCTTGGCCCGCCGGACATCCCGCTCTTCAGCGACGGTGACGCAGTGGACGAAGGCAGTTCCGAACTCACCAAACTGAGCGTTGTCGGTGTACTGGCAATCAGGCCCACCGGCTTTGCCGCGGATCTGGTCATCGAAGCCCAGGCAGGGTTCAATGAGTATGTGGCGTTCGAGGGCGATTTCCGTTTTGTGACCAACGTGTTTGGAGCGGATCAGGAAATCCGGGTCCCGCATCGATTCATCGACGGAGGATATCTGCCGGCAGACTTCATCAGAGATCTCAGGCCCACGCAGGACCCCAGCGATGACCCGGAGGAAATGGCGTATGTCGTTCCCGGGGGAGCACCAAAGTGGGGCGGTGGCCAGGGGCCGAATGGTCCGTATCTGGTGATGCAGGGCCAGGCGGAACTTTACATCGTCGATGTCTTCGTGGTGGAGGGAGCATTCCGTATTGAAGTCAGCACGGAAGGCCTGTTTATTCAGGCGGACGGCGGCCTGCTGCTGAAGGATGTTGGCGGGGTCAATGCGCGTGGCTACCTTGAACTGACACGCGATGGACTGATTGTCGCGATGTCTCTGGACCTTGATGCGTCGTCACTGAAGGCCATCGGTATTGACTTCGATGTGAATGCCGATTTGCGACTGAATACGACGGATGAGGACCGCACGATTCACCCCTTGTCAGACCGTCTGCTGCTGGAGCCGATTACGGTACTGGCTGGCGACTTTGACATCAAAGCAGAAGGAAAACTGGCCTTCCGCATTCCTGGCACCGACATCGAGTTTGCTCGCATCTCCGGCGTGTTCTCGCTGGATACGGAAACTGAACGGACGACGATTTTTGCGGCGGGCGAGTTGCAGATCGGGCCGCGTGGGCTGGATGTGTTCAACATGACGGTGCTGGGCGTGTTCGCGTTGGTTGACGAAGGGTTTGCCACAGATCTTGTCGTCACCGCGTCCGGCGGAATCCCGTCCGTTGCTGAGCTCGAAGGCACGTTCCGACTGGTCTCCAACATGACTCGGATACGTCAGGAAGTTCCTGTCCCGCAGCGATTCATCGATGGGGGATTTCTGTCCGACGATTTCATCGCGAGGCTTTCACCATCGTCGACCAATCCGAACCGCAAAAGCTATTACGTGCCTGCGGGAGCTCCGTATCCGGACAGCAACAACGAGGATTCTCCCTCGTCGTACATTGTGATGATGGGCTCCGGCGCCCTGACACTGATTGATCAGTTCCGGATTCCCGGGAAATTCCGGATCAAGATTGAGACAAATGGGCCCGTCATTCCGATTGATGCGCATGTTGATCTGGGGCCACTTGGCTGGGCGACAGTCTTTGGCAAGGCAGAACTGCGACTCAGCGGGCTCACGGCTGGTCTTTCTGTGGAAATGGACGCGCCGCTGCTGAGGGACGCAGGACTTGATTTTGACGCGGATGCGGAAATCGGGGTCAACACCAGCAACGAAGAGGTGACGATTGCGTCCGAAAAGAACCCGAACGCACAGCCCATTGTGATTCCGCCGAAGAGCAGTTTCTTCCGATTCGGCGGTCTGATGAACGTGCGAATCCCGGGAACACAGACGAAGCTCTTCGGTATGCGAGGCGCGTTCCTGATGGAAATCGGAGCCGGCGGACTGGGCATGTTCGCAACAGCCGAAGTGGTTGTGGACGCTGCTGCCGATCTGATTGAAGCGCAGGGGACAGGAGCATTTTTCGTAACAACCGAAGGCGTGGCTGCAGACATCGATTTGTCGATCACGTCCGATAGCGACGTGTTCAGCGACGTGTTCAACTTTCAGGCCCAGTCACGTCTGGCGTTCAACACGCTTGGCAAGCAGGTCGGAATTGCAATTCCCGATCGCTTCATGCCTTATCTCAGCGAACGCGCGAAGGCCCGCCTGACATCACTGGGCCCCGGTTTGCCGCGAAATTACTACTCAGTACCAGCCGGTGCCCCACTCCTGGGCGGCCAATTCGGGCCTGCTGGTCCGTACTTTTTGTTCCGGATGGAAGGCAGCGCCTCGATCGTCAGTGTGTTTGAGCTCTCTGGCGAATATCAAATGGTGTTCACCGCGGGCACATTCCAGGTGAAGTTCGACGCGCAAATGTCACTGGAGCCGCTTGGCCAGCTGGACGCCAGCGGAATCCTCACCATTACGTCTGACGGCGTTTACGGTGCATTACAGCTGGGTGGACGGCTGGAACTTGGCCCGCTGGAGCTGTTTGGCGCTATGCAGCTCGAGATTAACTCGTTCAACACGCCTGTCACCATCGAACGTGTGCAGTACGACTTTGACACCCGCCAGGTCAGCAGTGGAAAAGTGCCTGTTGTGTTGCCGGCCAATTCGCAGAGAGTCTTTATCGGCGGCATCATGGTCATCCCCGGCTTCGAGCTGCGCGGCACGTTCGAGATGATTAACAATCCGAACGTGTTCTCAGTGTCCGTCGATGCCTACTTCAATGCCTTTGACACACTGATTCTTGATGTGGGCGGTACGGTGTCCATCGTCAAAGGTTCCAGGCCTGGACTCGTCATCAACACCTATGCGTCCCTGCGAGCTGGTTTCTTCGGAATCGATGATGTCTTCGAGATGGACACCAACTTCCTGCTGAAGGTCAATACCCGAAGCGGCACTGCACGAGACTCCTATGATCTTGGAGTTCCCCGCGGATATACAAGGATTGAAGTCAACGGAAAAATTAAACTGCTGACGCTGCTTGACATCGAAGCCGGTGGATTTATCGAGTCTTATGCGGGCGTTCAGAGGGTTCAGATTTATGGTGGCATTGACGTGCTGGGACAGAGCATCTATGGCAGTGGTTATTTCAGCTCTGAAGGGGAATTCGACCTGAGTTTTGGTGGTGGAATTACTATTGGTGCTGCCGGCTTTGGCGTTGGCGGTTCAACGTCGTTCCGCATCAGCCGGCTGGATCATAACGGGACTGAAGCTTTCGGCGACGGCAATTATGTGGTGAATGTCTCCGGCATGGTTGAGGGCTCTGTAAAGCTGTTCGGCTTCAGTCTTGCCAGTGCCAGCATCACGTTTGGCCTGGATGGCAGTACCGGACGCGTGTACATCACTCCGACTATCAAGATTGATCTGCTGTTCTTTGATATTGAAGTCAGCCATACGTTCACTCTCTTCTATGTGAAGATTCCTCGCCCTGTCTACCTCGCGGGAAATGCCAGTGATACGCAGGGTACAGGGTTCAACCGTGGAGTTCTGTATTTGAATATTGGCGCCCGCGCGCACATGCGGAATGAGGCAGAGCTGGAAACCAATGAAGGTTACATCATCGAGAAAATTGCTCCGGATCCCGATTATCCCGGGGAAATTGTCCGCATTGAGGCCTTCGGACGTGGTCAGACGTTTCGCGGCGTGACAGGCATCGTGGCCAACGGCGGCAGTGGCTACGATTACATCGAGATCGGCCCCGGGATTACGTCTCCCGTTACATTGACCGGAGGGGACAAACGCGACTGGCTGATGTACCGGGGAAGTGGTAATGCGACCTTCAACGGCGGTGACGATGATGACGAAATGCTCGGTGGATTTGGCACCAATACCTTCGTGATGGCAGACGGCTTTGGTCGCGATAAAATTACGTCGTTGAGCACAAGCAACCACTTTAACCTGTCGGCCGTGACTGAAGACCTCACCGGGTCACTGACTCCGGAAAAACTGGTTCTGTCACCCAGCGGCTACAATCGAAGATCCCTTGGTGTTGCGACCGTCAATGGTCGGGAAGCACAACTTTTGCCACGGAGTGTGGATCGGGTCACCGTCGTGCAGGAGAACCACGGTCTGACAGTCGGCCAGAAGGTAAAGATCCAGTCGCCCAATGCTCCTTCGTACACCGGTGAATTCACGGTCGAGTCGGTTTCAGCGCGGACGTTTACATTCGCCGCCTACAACTTTGAGCGCCCGATACCAACCGGAACAGCGAGCAAATCAGGCCAAATCTTCCATGATGGGCACCAGACCGCCTATGTTCGTACCACGATCAGCAACTGGCAGCCGAATCATGTTCTGAACCTGGAAAGTTCGACGAATGCCTACAACGGTCCGATTGTCGTGGATCGGGTCGATTCCAACTGGTACTCGTTTACCGTGAACTGGGAGGATGTGCGCGAATCCGTCGATACGGCGGTCCTGCCCGATGAACTGAGACTGGGATCGGGAGATGATCACCTGACCATCCCCGGTAACCTGAATCGCCGAATCACACTATTCACCTCTGGTGGTTACGACACGCTGCGAGTTTCAGGAGGTCTCGGTGAGATTCAAACGATCGTGCAGGGTCAGTATGACAATCACCATCTGCACATTCTCTGGACAGGCGTTGATCGGCTTGAGCTGATAGATCCAACCATCAATATGACGATCCATGGTGGTGGAGAGGATGTCTCAATTAGTCTCGGCAATGTCAGCCTCGGCATCGTTGCCCAAAGCCTTTCGCTGGCAGTGGACCTCTCCGCAGATGACTTTGAAGTGAACGTTCGTGATACGCTGAATCTGGAACATCAGTTAACCATCAATGAACTGGACCTTCGCGTCTTTGGTGATGATCAGAACCTGACTGTGGCGAATCCTGTCGTCGCCAGCACTGCTCAGCTGACGGCGCCAGATGGCACCGTTTCGATTTCTGGTGACACGCAGTTCACCGGGGATTCGCTGGCCATCAAGGCTCATCAGCTGGTCACCGACTCCGGGACGCTCAATTTGTCAGCAGATCAGCTGTCGATCGTCGTGTCGTCCGTCTCCACAACCGACCTGATCATCATCAATGATCGCGATCTGCTGCTGACCAGCGAAATGGATGAAACACACCTCGTGCCTCTCGACAGCGGCCTCGCTGCTGTCTTCCAGGGAATTACCTGGGTGGCCGGTATCGCCTCGGATTGGGCTGATCAGGTATTTGATGGGCGGCTGAATCCATATGCCTTAGCGGCATCCGGGTTACTGTCCATCACACTGCCTCCACAGTCGGATTCCGGTGATGAAGAGACTCTGACAGTGCAGGGCGGTCTGCGGTCATGGTCCGGAAGTCTCACAATCACTGCCGACGAAGTCGATTTCCTCGGTGGAGCGGGTTCGGTTCGCGCACCTGGTGCACTGACGCTGAAGGCCGCGACCGATGTCTGGACCTATCGTCTGGGAACCTCGGCCGAAACCGGTGGCGGCGGTGCCGTGGATCCGCAGTTGGCCCCGGAGATGCTGGATCTGCCAACGCGTGACCTGGCAGCACTCTCCGATGGGTTTACACAGATCACTATCGGACGTGCGGACGCTGGCAACGCGATGCGCCTGGGTGACGCATTCAGCATGACAGCGGTGAAAGCGACGGGCCAGGCGCGCATCATTGATGCGTCGATCAAGGATCCGATTTCCCTGCTGACTGACACGCTGATTGTCGAGGGCGATTTCCGCGCTCCACTGGATCCGCTCGTGATCACGGCCAATACTGCGGAGATTCGCAAAGTCAACCTGCATACTCCCAACAATTCCACACCGGATTCCGGGCTCACCGCCAGCAGTCTGACATTGAACCTGCAGACGTCGCTGCAGGTCGGTGGCTGGCTGTCCGGAACCGGTGCGATGGCAATCGCTGTTCCCGCTGCCACTGCAGACTTTGGCATCATCACCGATGTGGGCAGTTCCATTCGCCAGACCGGAGCCACCGGTTCGTTGTCCATCACCACCAACCGCGGGATTCGCGTCGCCGGCCAGATCAGCACAGCTGCCGCCGGAGCGGCTCCTGATTTGACGGCGGGCACTCGTCTGGATCTGCTGGCGGGCGCTGACGTCGCGGCCACCGGCAGCAACGCTGTGCTGGAACTCAGTGCCGATGAGGCCGTGACCCTGCACACTGGCAGTCTGGTCCGCGCGGGTATGACCGTGGATCTCAGCAGCGGCGCGCCCGTCACTACGGTCACCGGGGGCAACGGGCAGATCTCAATCACGACTCCGGCAGAAATGTGGCTGGCTGGTCTGGTTGTCTCCAGCGGCGGTCTGTCGCTGCAGTCAGGTACTTCCGACGAGGATTACACCGAGCTGTTCAATGATCTGACCGACAATTCCGCGAGCCACTATCTTGCAGATCAGGCGAGCTTCGGTCTGTTGTTAACCGGAACAATTCTCGTTCAGGGAGCAGATGAAGAGCTGATGCTGGCGTCAGCAGACGATGTGATTCTGCTGGGCAATGTGACGATGAGTGGTGACGGAGCGGATTTGACGGTGCAGTCAGATTCGTTTGTGTATGTGGAAGGGCGGCTGACCGTCGCGGACACGCTGCGGGTGCTGGGTGGCGTCGCGCTGGACGGAACAGTCCTGGGCAACGCCGACAAAAATGGCAGCAGCATTTACCTGGCGGCCACTGGGGCGGTGAATACGACTCAGGCCGGGGCGGAAATCATTCTGCACGGAGCTCAGGACGTCGACATCTTTCTGCCGCTGATTGCCGGAGGGACCATCGGGGCCACTGGGATTACCTGGGCCGGGGATGGATCCGAAGTGACCGTCACGGCTGGACAACAGATTTATCTCGACGCCCCGATTCAGGCGGCCGCAGCGATTCACCTGAACCCTGGTACACCCGGACCGGACGACGCTGGCGGGAACTTCATCATGTCCACAGCCAGCGGCTTGAACGCGGCCGGTCTGGGTGCAAACAACACGGGCAGTTTGATTCGACTGAAATCTCCGGGCGATCTGGACATTCCGGCCAACATCCTGTCCGGTGGCACAATTGTACAGAACTTCGGAGCGGGTGGAGAATTGCTTTCGGAGACCTACACGTGGTCCGGTCGGGATTCGCGGATTGAAATCGTGGCTGGTGGCAAAGTTCTGGTGGGCACCGACACCGTGGATGTCTACGGAAATCCGGTGCAAAAGGGCACCTTCCTGCGGGCTAGCAGCAGTGTCTCAATTCTGGCAGGATCGCACGCAAGTGGTGTGGGGATCGAGCTTTACCCCAACGGTGGAATCAGCACGAGTGACGGTGACGGAGCGATTTTGCTTGACACGGCTCAAAGTATTGATCTCAGGGGACAGGTGGTCGCCGGCGGTCAGATTTTCCTCGTGCAGAATGCCGCGGGCGAAACCACGGGCTACAGCGTCTCGCGTCATGATGGAACCGCTTCGCTGGAAATCACTGCCGGCGGCCGGGTACGGCTCGGGCAGGAAGTTTACGCCGGGAAGTTGCTGACGATCGAGGCTGGCACGGCCACGGCCACCCCGGATGATCCGTTTTCGGTGGTGGGGCTGCTGGTGCAGGGATCGTCCACGATCCGCACAGGTGGTGCCGATGGTCGGATATTGCTGTCCTCCCGATCTGGCATCAGTGTTTTGACACCCTCCGTCGCGGCACCTGATGTGTATGGCCTGTACGCATCCGGTACAGGCTCCACGATTACCCTGGAAGTTCTGGAGGGGGCTGATCCCGCTTCAAAAATCTACATCGGCAACCGCATACTTGCTGAGCAGGCCTTCGTGGTCGACGCCGAATCGAACGAGTTCACGGCTGAAAGCTTTGAACTGGATGTGGCCGGCGCGATCGAAGTGCTCTCGCAGTCCATCTCACTCAGCGGCGCGGACTCAATGCTCGTGAAGGGCTCCCTGATTTCGCGCGACGGCAGTGTGATCGTGGAATCTGCCGGCAGCCTTGAGGTGCGCAATCAGGTCAGTGCTGGTGATGAGATCCTGCTGCGAGCAACTGCGGGTGATCTGACCCTTGCGGCAACAAGTCGGATCGACGCTGCGGGAGCTGTCACCCTGGATGCCTCGGGCTCAGTGCAGCTCGATGGTCCGATTGGCAGCACAACCGCGCCCGCGGCCCTGCTGGTGACAGCCGATATTGCGATTGAAGCATCGCAGGTAACCAGTCACCTTCGCAGCGCCGTCGAGCTATCCATGTCGGCACCGGTTGTTCGCTTTGGTGGACTGCTGACGACAACCGGTAACACAGTCGCAGCCAGCGACTACGAAGTCCGGATTTCTGCGTCGGAAGAACTGCGGTTGACCGGCCGCTTCAGCACTGCGGGCTCTGTGCTGATTGATTCCCCGAAAAGTCCGCTGATCTACAACTTCACCGCCACGCAGACAGGCAACGCGTCTCGCTGGAAAATTCAGACGACTGATGACCTGACACTGGGACGCTTGGTGGACAACGGCTCTGGCCAGACAACGGCGGAGGGTGTGCAGTTGCAGGCGGTCTCCGAACTGCTGATACAGACGGGCTCCGGGGCGATCAGTATTCCGACGGGCAGCAAACTTGCTGTCAGCGGCGACAGCAGTCGTCTGCGGCTTGTTGGAGGAGACGTGCAGGTCGTCGGAAGTCTGCTGGGAGGGGCGGACTTTGCCGGATCGGGGCAGATTCTCTGGACGGGCAAGTCGGCAAACGTGGAATTAACCGGCACGCGACTGGACATTGGGGGATTGGGGCCGGATGCAGGCGGCACGCTTGTGACGCGTGGTGGCCTGTTGCAGGCCAGTGGTTCGCTGCTGCTTGAATCCACTGTCGCAGGCGACTCGGAAATCTCTATCAACAGTCTCAGTGCCCTGCAGACCATGCCGGCTGGAGCCGTGGCATTGGCCGTCGCCGCACCGACACCGGAGATTCGGATCACGAGTGCCGGGAACGTCCGCGTTTACGGTGTGGTGGACGCGGCGGGCACGGGCGGTGACCTGAATATGACGGGGGAGGGCACAATTCTGCTGGACGGTCTGCTCAGAGCCACAGATCAACTGGTCATCAGCACAGCCTCGACGGCCGGAGATGCCCTCGCGCTGTCACAACTGTATCTGAAATCCGACGCGCAGGGCCTGCTCCTGGACAGCGACGACCGATTAATTGATGTCAACGGGTACCTGATCAATGCGGCTGGAGCGTGGGTTGATGCAAATGGAGAGCCGGTCGCGGACGATGCCCCACCTGTGCGTGGCGGGGCCCCGGTGCGTTTAAGCGGCGGCAGTCTGAACGCTGGCGGCACTGTCCGTTTAAATTCCGCCGGCGGAATGCTCCTTGCCGGGCAGGTTGGTGAACTGTCGGTTGTTGGTGAAGAACTTTTGAGTGGAACAGCGACACTTCAGACGCGTGCTGCGGGAGGCATCATCGTCTCCGGACGGATGCAGGCGTCTGAAACCGTGGATATTCGTTCGAAAGCAGCTTCGACGGTCACCGATTCTGGTGCTGTGATTGCCACCGATGTGGCACATCTGCTGGGTGAAACACTGCAGATAGCGGGGTATGTCGGCAGTGAGCAGCTGGTCATCCTCAGCGGAGTGCAGAGCATTGAGGTCACCGGGACGGTTCAGAGTGGCGGAGCACTTCGGCTGCATTCCGGAGTCTCCTCTGCATGGAGTGACTCGCAGTTGCTGACTGGCAGTCCCACGGCAACGCAACTGGCTGGAGGTGCGGTGACGGTACGGGGCTCCGGAATTCTGGATGCCGTGACAACTCTGCGGGTTGCCGCCGGGAGCAGCTTCAGTCTGGCGGCAGATGCCGTAGTTTCACCGAATCTCAGCAGCGTGACGACGCCGGTGATTGTTCAGCGTGAGCGGACAATTGATGTGGTGGTGGGAACGCGGGAAGTTGCCTCTGGTACACAAGTGGTCGATCAGGTGAACTGGGTGCCGACTCAGGTCACTGAGAAAGTGGGAACGCAGACGGTCCGCATTGGCACGCAGTACCATACGATGGATGTGCAGCTTGTGCAGGACGCCTATTACAACGGCAGTACCCTTCGCGAGTACTTTGTTGAGCAGGTGGATTACCAGAATATTGCTCGTGACTGGTGCACAGCGCCGGTAGTGCCCTGGGCGTCCTACCATGTCTGGCCGGACGGGACGGTGCGAAACATCGTGCAGTCTCCGGCAACTGGCGGACAGGCTGTTCCTGCACCGGAAGCCACGCTGAGCTTTGCGCAGCTGACAGACGACCAGCGATCCGTCGTACTGAGTTTTCTTGGGTACAGACGGCTGTTCAACTTCACGTACACCAATGCACGCTCGCATCAAACAGTTAACGGTAATACCTCGATCATTCCATGGACACCCGACTGGGCCACAGACCGTGAGATCATAGTGAACTTCTCAGCCCCCGGGCTGAAGGACAAGTACATTCGGCTGCCGGAAGGCGCGCGGGAAGACTTTTTGCGAGTCGTCTCGCAGGGATTCAGCACCGGAATCGAGTCGGTTGGTGTGTACCGTGACAGAGCTGACGTTCGATACACACAGATTACCTCTGCGATCACCGATGTGGCACCGAATATCGAAGACTATGACAACGAAATCATTGGCTGGCAGGTGTCAGCGATTGCCGACCCTTCGAATCCGGTTGGAATCCGCGATGCCGTGCGACAATACCAAATTCAGGATGATCGCCTGACCAATAATGTATCATTGGCTCACCCTGCGATTCCATTGTGGTACGGCTCAACCGATCAGGAGGTCGGCACCGATACTCAGGGGCGGCGTGCAACGGCCCCGCTGGGCTATTTAGCGGAATCTGCAGTACTCACCGACCAGACAACCTACATGCAACGTCCCCGCATCCTTGCGGGCGAACGTCGTTTTCCGAAAATGTTTCAGACGACAGACGACTATCGAGAGATACCGGTCCCGATATTCTTCAGCCAAGCCACGAGAGAAGCCATTGATTTCGCCACGCAGCTCTTTAGTTCGCCGAGATGGGAATTGGCCGGAATAGCGTACCGTGACGTAGTCGAGGACAAGACTGGGTCGATGCAGCCTCAGCCATATCGATCATATCTGGTGAATGGTGTTCCCAATGCCCCCGATTCTTATTATTCAAACCTGTACCGGACGTCTGTGAGTGATCGGCTTATCAGCCTTGGATATAGCCCAGATGACATAACAAACTATGAGTTCACGTCGACAAAATACATAAAGTTGGTTGGCGCAAGCAATCCCACTCCGGGAGTGATCATGGTGTTTATGTATGGTCGTGCCATCTACCGAGTCGATGTCGATGTAGAAGTTTACGAGACATTTAACGACTACGACTTCCAATGGATTGGCAAGTGGCATGACGTCACGGATCGTCGCGACACGTTCAGCTTCGAATGGGTCACGAAGGAAGAAGACGTGTTCGGCACGGTGCCGCAATATGCAACCTTGACCAAAGTCGTTCCCGTTGTCAGCCAGGTCGAGGAAACGATCTGGATGACGGAACCGGTGATTCAGCAGCAGACGATCCTGATAACCGAGCGAATTGAGCAGACGGTCACTGGGCTGCCGACCGCAACCTTTGCCAACGAATCCCTGCGTGCCGGTGCCCGCATCACGATTGATGCGGGAACCGATGCCAGCTTTATCGGGCTGACTCGTGCGACCGAAGCGCTGGGCGAAATTCTGGTCACCGCCGGTCGTGATGTCCTGCTGGATGGTGCCCGCCCCAGTGGTGCGGCCCCCGAGTCACTCGCCGCTGTTGCTGACCTGCGCGCAGGCACACGCGTAGACGTGTCGAGCGGCCGTAACATCACTATGAAGTCCGACGCTATTCTGCGAGCCGATGACGGGGATGCCACTACTCAGACCGAGGTCATTCGCCTGACCGCCGGTGAAACACTCACGGTCCAGAGCGATGCCTTCGGTGGTCACGAAATCTTCCTGCACTCGGGCGGTGATGTGCTGATGCAGTCCAAACTGACCTCCGGACATCTGATCGATGTCCGCGCTGGGCTTGGCGCCAGTGGCATCGGCAGCGTGATCACAAACGTCGAGACCGATCTGGAAACCCTCGGCAGCGAAATCATTCTTGCTGCCGGAGCCAAAGGAGGGAATCTTGCTCTGACAAACGCTCAGATTCTTACAGCCGGCCCCATCACACTCAATGCCCCCGCTGGCTCGTTAATTCATTCCGGTGGACAAATCCTTGCCGATACATTGACGGCCGTTGTGAAAAATGGCCTCACTGCAAATCTTGATGTCCGCACCGTTTCCGCCAGCGTCACCGGCAGCGGCGATGTCAACCTCGTCACCAACGGCTCCGTAACGCTCGCCAACATCACCGTGGCCAGCGGCTCAGTGGCCGTGGAAGGGTTCGGAGACATCACTGCTCAGAATGTCACGACCGAGGGCGGCACGGGCGGTATCTCGCTGATTGGCTTGCAGGGGAATTTGTCGCTGGGCAGCATCTCTGCTGCTGGTCCCCTCAATGTCCAGTCCGATGTAGGCCAGATCAACAGCCTGCCGGGCAGCTCTGTCGCAGCTGATGAAGTGACCTACACAGGTGCTTTATCCAGTAGTTTTGAATTTTCGACAGATGATGTGACGCTGATCACCCGCGCGGCCGGCGATGTTGTGATCAATTACACCGGGGCTGGCCCACTCACACTGCGGCAATTGTATGTGCTGGAGGGCTCGCTGATTGTCAATACTCCCGGCGACCTGATCGTGATGGATGCGCGGCTGCTGTCTACCGACGACCAGTACCATGTGACACTCAACGCCGGAGGCAATGTCACGATTGATTACCTTGAGGCCGGTGATTTCGCGTTGACGGATGCCGATGCCGCCGCAATCCGCACGGCACGCGGGCTGGCGGCCGACGCGGCACTCACATCCACGCAGTCTGTTGCCATCACCGCTGGTGGTTCAATCCGTGAGATCGGTTCCGGGGACTCCATGGTGGACATCGTGGCCGGTGATCTTACTCTGAACGCCGGCACCGGGATCAGCGGCCTGAAGCTGGCTGCCAATGAGCTGGCGTCTGCGTTGTCCACCTCCGGCAGCCTCGCGTTGACGGAAGTCGACGGGATCGGTGAACTCAGCCGTGGGTTGATCGTCGGCACTCTTAGCGCGCCCGCCGGAATAACCCTGTCCACAACCGGTGATCTGTCGGTCAAACGGGCTATCGCCTCGGGGAGTGGCTCCGATATTCGTCTCGAGTCCACAGGTGGCTCACTGACGCTCAATCCCGCCGTGGGGCTGACTCAGATGATCACGTCTGGTGGTGACATCGAACTTCGCGGGATATCCGTTGTCTGGTCCGGAAGCAATACCGCTGGAGATCAGGTCACCGTGGTCTCACAAGGAAATCTGCTGATCAGCAGCCCCGCATTTCAGTTGACGTCCGACAACCTGACGATGCAGGCCGGATCCAATCTGTCTGTCGCAGGGGCCATCGTGGCCAGCGGAGACGTGTCATTTGTCGCAGTCAACGGAAATCAGACCAATTTCGCTGCGATTTCGGCCAAATCCGGTTCGGCGATTGATCGTTTGACGCTGCAGGCCGGGCACAATCTGAACTTTCTCGAAGGCAGCTTCCCTTCGGTCACCACGCGGTTATCACTCGTGGCCGGCCGCGAACTGGCCCAGAATACCGAACTGTTGTCATGGATTGTCACTGGCAGTTCCGGAGAATTACTGGTCTCCGCTGGCGGTGATTTGACGATCGGTCAGCCGGAAGCCAGCCAGTCTGTGGTGCAGGCCAACCAGCGAATTTCGATCTCTTCGCTGGGCTACACGAATGATCAGGGCGAAGATGTCGGGGGGAATCTGGCAGTCATCAGCATTCCTGAGGGCTATTCCACCAGCTTCACAAAGAATCTGGAACTGTACGCAAAGAGCTATCTGCACCTCCATGAATCGTTCTCGGCCACCGAAAAGTTGACGATGCGCGGCGGTCAGACGATGATCACCCGCCGGGCTGTGCTGCGGAATCTGGCGACGCTGATGCGTGCCGATGGGCCTGCCACTGCCAGCGTTCTCGACGCATTGTCCCGTTCCGTTGCGACCATCAGCGGCACCAAACTGGAACTGCAGGGTGGCACGGTGCTGCGACTGGAACAGCAGGAAGACAGTGGTGACCAGTTCGCTGCCGATTCGGAAATCGTACTGGCCAGCGGCGAGATCGTCGTGCGTGTCGATGCGGTCGCGCCCGTGGACGGTGATGCCGACAGCAACCGCAATGTTGTGGCTCCCAATACAACCATGGCTGGCGCACTGACCGGAACCGGTAGCCTGATCAAACGAGGCGACGGTGTCCTGGAACTGGGGGCCGTCAATACCTATACCGGTCGCACGGTCATTGAGGAAGGCACTCTGATCATCAACGGATCCACCACGCCACAGAGTGAGGTGGAGGTTCTGGGCGGCACGCTGGCTGGGTCCGGAACCATTCAGGGCTCAGTGACGGTTGCCACGGGCGCCACCCTGTCGCCGGGTAACAGTCCCGGGATCCTCGGCACCGCAGACCTGACACTGTCGCTCGGCAGCACCTACATTGTGGATATCGCCGGTAGCACAGCCGGCACGGGCTACGACCAGACGAACGTGACAGGCACCGTCGACCTCGGCGACGCGACACTCAACCTGGTCTTCAGCAATTTTGCTGCGGCAGCTGGTGGCGAATATCTGATCATCAATAATGATGGCACAGACGAGATTCAGGGCCGCTTTGCGGGACTTCAGGATGGCGATACCGTCAGTACCGACTTTGCCGGAAGCGGTCGCACCGCACGAATTTCCTATTACGCCGGTGATGGGAATGACGTTGCGTTGATCATCGATGAACCAGCACCGCACATTGCGGTGCCCGCCGGCGGCGATGTGGAATTCGAATTCCGGATGGCCGAAGAAACTCTGCAG
>JBDKIW010000143.1:0-8930 GCA_039796955.1 Planctomycetota bacterium | reverse complement strand
TAGCGTGAGCCCTTGCCGCGGTCGGCATTGTTCCTGATGACAACTGCTGATCGCCGAAATCCCACCAGAACCGACGCCGGGATCCCAACGTCCCCGCGACTGTTCGGCTCGCCACTTCCAGGTCTTCGACTGACAACCGCAACGTGGTTCCCACATTTCGTGCGCCCGGGCCATGGCCCCTTCGCGCCCTTAGAAAAGGGGTCAGGAACCAATAGAAGCTTCAGAAAAGGGGTCAGGAACCAATAGTGCGTAGCACCCTCCGGGCCATTTGGCTATTGGTTCCTGACCCCTTTTCTGAACACCAATAGTGCGAAGCACCCTCCGGGCCATTTGGCTATTGGTTCCTGACCCCTTTTCTGAACACCGATAGTGCGTAGCACCCTCCGGGCTATTTGGTTATTGGTTCCTGGCCCTTTTCTGAACACCAATAGTGCGAAGTACCCTTCGGGCCATTTGCCTGCCCCTCTGTTTCTGAAGTTCAAACCGCAGCAAAGTCACTCGCATGCCAATCAAAGTTGCCCTGTTTCATCAGACGTCCTACCACTACGATCGACTCGTGGCGCTCGGCCCCCAGGTCGTCCGACTCCGGCCAGCTCCGCACAGCCGGACACCCATCGATGCCTACTCCCTGAAAGTCGAACCCGCTAACCATTTCATCAACTGGCAGCAGGATCCCTTCGGAAACTACCTCGCCCGACTCGTCTTCCCGGAAAAAACAGATCGATTGGTGGTCACCGTCGACGTGGTCGCCGACATGACCGTCATCAACCCCTTCGACTTCTTCCTCGAAGACGAAGCCATGAACTTCCCGTTTCACTATGCGGATGAACTTGCGCAGGACTTGAAACCCTTCCTCACGCCATTCAGCCGTAGTCCGGAACTCATGGCGTTTCGCAGTACCGTCGACGTACGTCCCCGGCGCACCATCGAATTCCTCGTCGACCTCAATCAGAAACTGCAGACCGCCGTTCGCTATCTCATTCGACTTGAACCCGGTGTGCAGTCCCCGGAAGAAACGCTGCAGAAAGGCTCCGGATCCTGCCGCGACTCCGCATGGCTCATGGTGCACCTTCTGCGCAGCTTCGGACTCGCCGCCCGCTTCGTCTCCGGATACCTCATCCAGCTCACCGCCGATCAAAAGCCGCTGGAAGGCCCCGAAGGCCCCACCGCTGACTTCACCGACCTGCACGCATGGACCGAAGTCTATCTTCCCGGTGCCGGTTGGGTCGGCCTTGATCCCACCTCCGGATTACTCACCGGAGAAGGCCACATTCCCCTCGCTGCAACACCCTCACCCCAGTCCGCTGCCCCCATTTCCGGTGCTGTCGGGAAAAGTGAAGTCGAGTTTGATTTTCAGATGCGTGTCACTCGCATTCATGAAGATCCCCGCGTCACGCTGCCCTATTCTGAAGACACATGGAACAGGATTGATCGGACCGGGCAACTCGTTGATCAGCGGCTGCAGGCAGCCGATGTCCGCCTCACCATGGGCGGCGAACCCACGTTCGTTTCCATCGATGACATGGAAGGCGCCGAATGGAACACGGCGGCAGTCGGCCCCGACAAACAGCGACTCTCCGATCAGCTGATCCGCCGCTTCCGCCAGCGTTTCGGTCCGGGAGGTTTGCTGCATTACGGTCAGGGAAAATGGTATCCGGGAGAGTCACTGCCCCGCTGGGCCTACACCTGCCTCTGGCGGAAGGACGGACAGCCGATCTGGAAAAATGAAGCCCTGCTGGCCGGCCTTGATCACGAACGAAAATTGCCCGACTCTGCTCGCCGAGCCGACGAAAACCTCGCCGCACAGTTTGTCTGCGATCTGGCCTCAAGACTGCAGGTTGAAGAACACTGGATCCGGCCGGCGTTCGAAGACGTCTTCCATCTGCTGGAGATTGAGCAGAAGCTTCCGGTCGATGTCGACATTCGCACCGTCAACCCGGATTCCGATGAAGATCGCCGACGACTCAGCCGCGCACTGGAACGCGGCGTCAGCAAGCCTGTGGGATTTGTTCTGCCCCTGACACGTGCGTGGTGGCAGGCAAACGCTCGCTGGATGAGCGGCCACTGGCCCTTCCGCTCCCATCGCCTGTTCCTGATTCCCGGTGATTCGCCGATCGGCTTGCGCCTGCCACTCGACTCACTGCCCGTCAGTAGCGCCGCCGACAGCCACCTCTACACTCTCGATCCCTTCGCTGACCGATCCCCCCTGCCCGGCTATGCAGAACTCCGCCGCAATGCCCAGGAACGCGTTGCGGACGAACGTGGTGAAAAACCACTCCGCCAGAAACAGTCGCTGCAGCGACTCGGACTCATCGATGATCCAACCGAAGTCCACACCGATGATGCGGCAGGCCTCCCCCAATCCGGCCCCGTGGTCCGGACCGCGCTCTGCGTGGAACCACGCGATGGTCGCCTGCGCGTGTTCATGCCGCCCGTGGGAACACTCGAAGACTACCTCGACCTCGTGGCGTCCATCGAAGCCACCTCTGAATCACTGCAACTGCCCGTGATCATCGAAGGCTATCTGCCTCCCCATGATCCCCGCATCGATGTGCTGAAAGTGACACCCGACCCCGGCGTGATCGAAGTCAATGTGCATCCGGCACACAACTGGGAACAGCTCAAGCAGATCACCAGCGGCGTGTATGAAGATGCTCGACTCTGTCGATTAGGAACCGAAAAATTTCAGCTGGACGGGCGACATACCGGAACCGGAGGCGGCAATCACCTCGTGCTCGGAGCTGCCACGCCTGCCGACAGCCCGTTCCTCCGTCGCCCCGACCTGCTTCGCAGTTTCATCGGCTTCTGGAATAATCACCCCTCCCTCTCGTATCTCTTCTCCAGCCTGTTTATTGGGCCTACCAGCCAGGCACCACGAGTCGACGAAGGTCGCGCGGATGCGATCTACGAACTGGAAACAGCGTTCGCGCAGGTACCATCACCCGATCAGGGCTGGATCCCCAACTGGCTGGTGGATCGCCTGTTCCGCAATCTGCTGGTCGACCTCACCGGCAACACCCACCGCGCCGAAATCTGCATCGACAAACTCTTCTCCCCGGATCACTCCGCCGGACGCCTGGGCCTCGTGGAACTGCGTGGGTTCGAGATGCCACCGCACGCTCGCATGAGCCTGACACAGCAACTCCTCGTTCGCGCACTGGTCGCCGCCTTCTGGGAACAACCCTACACAGAACCCATCATTCGCTGGCGAACTCTGATTCATGATCGCTTCATGCTGCCCGCCTGCCTCTGGAACGATCTCGAAGCCGTCATCCGTTACCTGAACACCGCCGGGTTCGAATTCGAATCCGCATGGTTCGGGACGCATTTTGAATTCCGCTGCCCGCTGATCGGTACCTTCGAAGCCGCCGGCGTTCACGTCGAACTCCGCCAGGCACTGGAACCGTGGTACGTGCTGGGCGAAGAACCGGGAACCGGTGGCACAACGCGCTATGTCGATTCCTCCGTCGAACGACTGCAGTTGAAAGCCACTGGCCTGCACTCCCGCAATCACTGTCTGACAATCAATGGTATCCGAGTTCCCCTGCAGTCGACGGATACCCCGGGGGAATATATTGGCGGAGTTCGTTATCGCGCGTGGCGGCCGCCCGGCTGCCTGCATCCCAATATCGGTGTCCACGTGCCACTGACTGTCGATGTCGTTGATCTGGCCAGCCAGCAGTCCCTCGGCGGATGCCGTTACCATGTGGATCATCCCGGTGGACTCAATCCAGCGGGCTATCCCATCAACGCGCTCGCGGCCGAAAGTCGCCGCGCTGGTCGATTCTTCCGCTTCGGACACACCGGCGGACGTGTCATCCCGCGCGAACCCCGGATGTCAACGGATTTTCCGTTCACCCTCGATCTCCGCCGCAATCCCTGAACCCGCTCGTAACGAGGCTCGGCTGCGCCACAGCAGCAGCGCGCTCAGTATCAACAGCACCCACTCGCCAGCCGCCAGCTGGCGAGTCCCGTCTGGTATGTCGCTGAACAGTGCAAATCCCGCACTGCGGAAGCCCACAAGGCAAGCGTGAATCACCGTGCACTGCACCAGAGCTCCCAGCGTCAGCTGCGGCCAGAACAGTGGCAGCAGCCAACTCAACGCCAGCCCCGCCTCCAGTCCACCATACACCGTCAGAAACTCCGAGTCTCCAGATCCGGGCAGCAATTGCAAACCCACCGTCTGCGCGGCTGCCGCCGGCCACAACGCACAATACGCCGCCAAACCGCCATACAACACCCCGACGCACGCCAGAAAAATCCGCACCATTTTTGTTGTTTCCTGATCCTCAGAATCCGCTCGCATTTTCACCTCGCACCGTTGATTCTGCGCGGAAAACGCACTTCAAACCGACGGATCATCGCGTCTTACCCGGGATTTCGCCATCCCGCGGCCCCGCATACCTCGCAGCGGGGCAAACGCGTACTCTTTTCATGCCGAAAGCCTCACCGCGGGTAGGGGCGAGCGTTCCCGCCGTGCCGCCAAACGTGTTCTGCCAGCAACTGCTGCAACGACTCTTTGCTCTTTCGAACGCATCCGCGCCCCGCGACGGGCTCTACAGGCACAACTGCACCCGCACCCGTCTCCCTGTGCCCTTCAGGTTCCCCAGCGAGCACTCAACGAATGCGGAATCTTCAGATGATCGCAAATCCGTGCTACGAGGAAATCGGCAAGATCCCCCAATCCCTGCGGCTGATGATACAGCCCGGGCATTGCCGGCAGGACCGTCGCCCCCGCACGCGACACCGTGACCATGTTTTCCAGTTGAATGATTCCCAACGGCGTCTCTCGCGGCACAAGGATCAATGGCCTCCGTTCCTTCAGATGCACATCGGCAGCCCTGTGAATCAGATTGGTGGAAGCGCCCGTGGCAATGGCAGACAGCGTCCCCATCGAACAGGGACAAATCACCATGCCGCCCGTCAGACTGGAACCGCTCGCAATGCTGGAATGAAAATCCGCCGCACCATACTGAAACACCCGCCCCGGAATTTCATGCGGCTGCGATTGCATTGGCCGAAACTGCCACAGTTTGTTGCCCTCGCCCACGGTGATTTGATGGATGAGGCTTTGCCATTCCGGGCACTCCCCCATGTGCGAAGGCAACCCAATTTCCAGTTCCTGCTGGAAGACCTGCCGAGCAGCGCCGCTCACCACCACATGAGCATTTCGCCCCGCGGCCAGCAGTGCCTGGATCAATCGCAACGCGTACACCGCACCGCTGGCCCCCGTGATGGCAACCACAATCTGTTTCTCATAAGACCGATCATTTGCCGCTGACATCTGAACACCCCTCATCGCCTGCCTTGCTGCCGCGGATATGAGACCTCCGAACGACTGCCGGCTGCCCTCACTCGATCGCGTCAATCCCACCGCTCTGTTCTGAACCCGAACATGCTGTTCCGCAGCCACAGCCCGCGGTCGCCCCTGTCCCCTCCGATGACCGCACAGGCAGACGAAACACAACTGCCAATCCAATGCCCCCGGCGAGGATTGTCAAAGACTTGATTGGCCAGCCCACCGGGGACCAGGCACACGTCACGCCAACCCCCGTCAGGACTGCCACCAGCGCCAGATACCGCACGTGAGGGCGGATGGCACGATGAGTTCTCCAGTCCTGAATGTACGGACCGAACAGCCGCGACCGCACGAGCGCATCATGCATCCGCGGCGACGACCTCGCAAAAAAGGCGACCGCTACGATCAGAAATGGTGTCGTCGGCAGTCCCGGGAGCACGGTACCTATCCCCGCGAGGACCAGGGCCAGTCCACCCACGATCAGGTACACGGCACGCCGCAAACCATGCACGGGCTGCGCCGGCCTAATTGGGGCGGACACAGCGCACTCGTGAGTGAAAAATTTGAGAGATCGCCATTCCGTCTGCCCCCCGCGACCCATTGGGCCGCTGTTGCGTCCGTCGATTTCTGAACCACAGCAGAGTACTTCTGCCGGTGAACGCACCGGACTTCGGTGCACTCTCTGGAATCTTAGGTCATTCCGGAAATTCATCCAACCCGCATTCGGCTTCCGGCGCGTTTCGGGGGATCGAGCGGCGGCTCAGAGATCGCCATGGCTCCCACTTTTTGCCGAAACTTGTTCAATGTCACCGATTTTATGGGAAAATCGGGGTAAAAAACCTGATTTTCAACCGTTGACCAGCCACCCGCATGTCGTACACTCCAGACATGATCCGCCAGGAACCCACCCGTGAATGTCAGCGCGTTCTCTCCGCAGCATCAAAACTGGCGGAAGCGGTTCAGGCTGCAGCCATTGTTTTGATCGCCGAACGGCCGCTGGACTTCGCCCGACTCAAGCAGGAGGCCGGTAACTTTCGGATCATCGTGGCCTCGGATCAGAAAGAGGTGCAGGATGCGGCAAAGCACGATGATGTTGCCGTCATCGCCATCCAGCACGAACCCCAGACGCGGCAGTTCCTCGTCTCCCAGGTCCTGCTCGAAGCCATTGCCGACGAACTGCTGCAAACTGGCGATGTCGCCGTCGTCGTCTATTCGGCGTTCGAAAAAGATACCAGCGACACCATCTCGGTTGTGCGGCTCGCCGAACAATTGTCCAAACTGACCTCCCGTGACCTCCAGCGACTGGAAACCAAAGTCCCCCTCGAAACCCTCCGCATCGTCGTCGATCTGGCCTGTGACATCGGACGCGACGGTCGTGAAGGCAAGCCTGTTGGGACACTTTTCGTCGTCGGTAATCACCGCAAAGTCATGGAATTATCGACCGAGCAGATTCACGACCCGTTTCGTGGCTACCCCAAAACGGAACGCTCAATCCGCAATCCGCGTGTCCGCGAAAGTATTCGTGAGCTCGCCCAGATCGACGGCGCATTCGTGATTTCCTCCGACGGCCTTGCCATCGCCGCCGGTCGTCATCTCCGAGCTTCCGCTGAAGGGCTCAACCTCTCCAAAGGACTCGGATCTCGCCACTGGGCCGCTGCCGAAATTTCCAAAGCCACCGGTGCCATCGCCATCGCCGTCTCCGAATCGACGGGGACGGTGCGCGTCTTTCAGGATGGAAAAATCGTCCTGCGGATCGAACCCATGCGCAACGCCATGAAATGGCACGACATGTCCGCCGACTCTCCGGACTAGTGTCCCCCGTCCGGGGGAGGCGATCCCCTCCGGGAGGGCGAAGTTCCACCTGAGCCGCACCCCTCACCACGTCCGGGACGTCGATCCGCCGCGTGGGCGGGCGAAGTTCCACCTGAGCCGCGCGATGCGCCGCGTGGGAGGGCGAAGTTCCACCTGAGCCGCAGATCTGCTGCCGTCTACCTCCCGGTCCCCGGTCCCCGAACCCTGACTCCCGAACCCCGACTCCCAACCCCCCGGTCCTTCTCAGCCATCCAATAACGGCCGCAACTGATCCAGCAAACGCGGAATGGCTTCAAAAGGAGCCTCCTTCTCCTCGTACTCCAGCGCCACAAAGCCGCGATACCCGGCATCCTTAAGTATCCCCGTGATGCGGGCAAAATCAGCGGGCTGCTTCTTCCCACCGATCGTCACAGACGCCTTGATCTGAGCGTTCACGGCATAGGGGGCAATTCTGGCCAGATCGGCGTACGGATCTTCCGTTTGAAAATTCCCGCTGTCAAAATTCACACCAAACCACGGGGACGAATCCACCCGCTCAATGATTCGCAGCATCTGCGTCGGAGTTGCAGTGATGCCCCCATGATTCTCCAGGGCCAGGAACACCCCCTTTGTCGCCGCATACTGCAGACACTCATTGATGCCGGCCGCACAGCGCGCGATCGCGGCGTCTTCGGTATCACCCTTTGGCACCTGTCCGGCAAAAATGCGAATGGCCGGCGCGCCCATGATGGCGGCGTAATCAATCCACTCCCGGCATTCCTGCAACTGCTTCTGCCGGGCGTCTCCCTCGACGAGACAGAAATCATTGCCGATAGCTGTTGCGGAAATAGACATCCCCAATCGATGCGTCATCGCCCGCAGGGACAACAGATACTCTGGAGTGATCTCTTTGGGAAAGTAGTATCCCGTCAGCTCAGTCGCTGCCAGGCCCTGATCCGCACAAAACGTGATAAACTTTTCCAGCGACATCTCAGCGTTGGCGATCTGATCCGGAGTCCCCCGACGGACCATACGGCTGTGGAATGAATACCCCGCGAGACTCAGACGCAACAGCGGTCGACCCGAACGAGCGGGCGGATCAGCCGGCTGCGGCATTGCGGTTGGTGCAGCAAAACCCGACGCGAAGGAGGACGCAGTGACGCCGGCCAGAGCACCCAGGAAGAGTCGTCGATCCCAGCCCATACGATTGCCCTGCCTTTGCACATGAAGAATGAACGACCAACCCGACATCGCTTCGAACCTGACCACAAAGCCGCGCGGCCTGGCGGAGCAAACTGCCTCTGCGGCAATCTAAAGCAGAAACCGGTCGAATGGCAAATGAAAGAGCCCCGGATGAGAGCAAACAGAACCTCAACACGGGCGGAGCCTTGCAACCGGGGCTTCAGGAAGACATACTGCCTGCTCCAACACGCCACCGGAGCAAACCAGCGGTGCAACATCGCGGAGTGTCAGGCTACCAGTGCAAAACTGGGTTAATTTCGGGGGTGCGTTGCATTGTTTGATGTGATAGAACGCCGATTGCGGTTGTGAGGTTCAGTCGACAGTCTCCGGCAGGTGGTCGCTGTGAAACAGTCAATCTCAAGTCGAGAACAGTAGCGGCGAAGACACCCGTGACCATGCCGCTCGGGTAAAAGTTCAACGAAAAGACTCGCAGACAGCAAATCAAGTCCTCGTAGCTCAGCAGGATAGAGCGTCGGTTTCCTAAACCGAAGGTCGCAGGTTCGAATCCCGCCGGGGACGTTCAAGGGCCGCAGGGGTTCATGTCGAACCTCTGCGGCTTTTTTGTGCGCCATGGGATTAGCTGACCACCTGGACATTT
>JBDKIW010000142.1:0-32017 GCA_039796955.1 Planctomycetota bacterium | reverse complement strand
GCCTGCTCCAACGCCAGGCCGCATGAGAAAAGGCCAGATCACACGGCAATGATCCTCTGTGTCTCTGACATCAACTCTGTGCCACGTTCGCAATTTCGGCATCTCCTCTGCAGGAACATGCCGAGATTGCCAACGGGCGCCGTGCCAACTAGGCAATGGATCTTCGCAGCAACGGCCGGACGTCTTCACCTCCTGAATTCAAGTTGTTGTTGTTGTTGTCGCAACTGATTCCGGCAAACCGAAACACATCAATCACAAACAACAGCCACCAACACAACTGATTTCACCGAGGATTTTTGTGGACTATGAGTGCTGCCGGATCTCTTCCCCCAGAACTGCCAACAAGCCACCGCGAACCGGAAGCCAAGCCAGCTTCACTCTCAGAGAGCAACACTGCGGGCCGCACAGTCGACAATGAGCGGGGACGGATGTTCCCCTGTGAAAACTGCGGCGCTGACATGGAGTTCCATATCGGTCAGCAAACGCTGGTGTGCCGTTTTTGCCAGCACTCGGTCGATATTCAGCCAACATCCGACGGCAGCACAACGGAAAAGGATTACGCCGAGACTCTCAGACGCATCCGTCAGCAGCGTCAGACCGCGCAAACAGAAAAGCACTCCGCAGACGACAACTGGAACACTGCGGAAAAACAACATCAGGAACTTCGCTGCGAATCCTGCGGCGGCAATGTGGAATTCTACGGCACACTTACCAGCACCCACTGCCCGTACTGCGGCGTCCCGATCCAGCTCGAAAAAGCTCATCGGAACGAACCCAATCGAATCCCGGTCGACGGACTGATTCCATTCCGCGTCGAAAAAAACACGGCGCAGAATCAGCTCGCCGCGTGGGTGCGATCACGCTGGTTCGCACCCAACTCCTTCCTCAAAGACGGAGTCAGCGGCCGTTTCAACGGCGTCTATCTCGCCTACTTCACCTACGATTCACTCACATGGACCGCATGGTCAGGTCAGCGTGGCGACGTCTACACAGTCTCAGTCGGCACCGGCAACAACCGACGCACGGAAACTCGCGTCCGCTGGAGTTCAGTCAGCGGAGAGTTCCAGCGATTTTTTGACAACATTCCGGTCCTCGCCAACTCCGGAATGAACCGCGAATTTATTCAGGCGCTCGAGCCGTGGCCCCTGCATCAGGTCGTTCCGTTTCAGCAGCCATACCTCGCTGGACTTCTCGCCAGAACATATGACATCGAACTGGACGCCGGCTTCAGGGAAGCGAAGGCTCGGATGGACGCGATGATTGCTGAGGACGTCCGCGGACGTATCGGAGGCGACCGGCAGTCGATTTCTTCCATTCAGACGCAACTGAACGCGGTCACATTTCGTCACCTGCTACTCCCAGTCTGGCTGATGGCCTATCGCTTTCACGGAAAAACCTACCAAATCTTTATCAACGCCGCGACTGGGGAAGTTCAGGGACAACGCCCCTACAGCGTCTGGAAGATCACCTTCGCCTCCCTGCTGGCGCTGATTGCCACGGGCTTTATTGTCTACTGGATCATGCAAGCCTGATCCCGCAAAAAGCACGCGATCGTCCCCCGGAAACAATCAACCGAATGGTGGCTTTCAGCGAATGATCACGGTATCACAATCTCAATGTCACTGACCCCTTCGCTGGTCACGGTGACCTTCAGCGGAGATTTTTCAGCCAGCGCGTAATTCGGTCGGCCAATTCGATTTGCCAACTCAGCCGACAGGGTGACTGTGTAGTTGCCCGGAGTTACGCCGGCCCCCCAGGGAAACGTTTTCATCTCGAACTGCCCATCCAACTGTAACTGACTGCTGGGAGCATCCCCCTGAAAGTCATTGTCACCTGCGGGAATCATGGAAACCGAGCCGGCAGTCAACGGCTGCTTCTGAAACAGGACCTTCCCCGCGACTTTCACCAGTTCCGGGCGACCATCACTGCAACCGGCAGGCATCATCAGCAACGCCCAAAACATCAGTCCTCCAGACGCAGTCAGGAAGTGCCGCCACTGCACGGAACACGATGTCGCTCGATCACGTCCCTGAACCATCCCAGCCTCCTCGTGCCTGAGAAAATGCCCCACCAATCATCCAAAAACAAAAAGCCAGGGACACCATGTCGCGTGCAGCGACCATACCTCTACTCCAATGAGAGCACACGACCATCGGCAGGACGTATCAGATTGTGAATGATCGTCTTGTCAGTCTGAAAGCTGAGCGAACGCACGCTGCCATCCCCGAGGCAGAACTGCGGACCACCCGGAGAAGGCGTTCCCCAGTTTCCACCGCCACATGAGTACTCGCCGTCATTCCATCCCGCTCCGTTCACACGTTCCGGAAACAGATTCAGCTCGAAATCACTGTAGAGTTCAAATCCGCAGCGACCAACACCGCCGTTTCCCCCCAGCACCCAGGGCTCATCCCAGTAAAGCACGCCCGCCTGCCAGGCACGTTGTGCCATTGCCTTTTCGCCCAGAAAAATTGTATTCGACGTCCCATCCGTGATATCTCGATACAGGGCAACACGCCCCCAGCCAGCATAGGTGGTGCGGAACACCAGTTCATTCGCTGCGTAATCCGTTCGAGCACACGGTCCCTGCCCCGCATCGGTGTAGGACCATCCAGGATACACGGGGTCAGTCGTCGGCACCGTAAACAGACCACCTCGGCGGGACGGGTTGTAAAACACGGGGAGTGCCGTTCGATAGCACAGCAACGGGTCGTCAAAGAGCGCAGTCTGCTCCAGAAATGGAAGCAGCGTATACAGCGTTGAACCCAGTTGGTACTTCGGCAGATCTGAGGGATCACCCCAGCGAGGCCGAAACTGACCATAGCCCGGAATGATGGTCGCGACGGCCGGCGAAGGCACGACACTGCCGCGTGACCGTATCTCATACGGTGCCGAATTGGCCGCAATTCCCGGCGTGTAATCGTATCCACCACTGGTGGGAAGATGTCGATAAATTTCTTCGAAGCCAGCCACGGCCAGCCCCAGTTGACGGAGATGATTGCGGGACTGAGTTCTCCGTGCAGACTCGCGCGCCTGCTGCACCGCGGGCAGGATCAGTGAGACAAGCACGGCGATGATCGCGATGACCACAAGCAACTCAATCAGGGTAAACCCGCGCAACCCGCCCCCCGGACCAGGTGACCGTGAAAATGGCGGTGTTCGAATGCGCATGATCGGTTCCCTCGGAGCAGCATGTACAGGCATCCGCAGTTTAACAGGTCCCGGATCGGGCAGAAGAGTTTCCACGACGCTTCCGTGAAACTTGTTGAGACAAACAGCCATCAGGATTGCCACAGGGGGCGGATTGAGTAGTATCTGAAGCCGCGCCGAAGCAACTCTGCGATCCCAGCCGTCCTGCAGCAGAATCATGAAGCGGTCGAACCCTCACACTGCAAACGACGGTATCACCCGCAGCGTTCCAGACGACGGAATCCTTGCCGAACAGGAAATGACACGATGAAACCGGTCTACATTATGGTGGGGGGATTTCTGGGAGCAGGAAAAACCACTACGGTCTCACGACTGGCCCGCCACTACATGGCGGCGGGGAAACGCGTCGGGATTGTGACTAACGATCAAACCACCGACCTTGTGGATACCCAGGCCCTGCGTGCTCAGGGCTTCGACGTCGGCGAAGTGGCTGGCTCCTGCTTTTGCTGTAATTTCGACGCCCTCACATCCACTGTTGAAAAACTCGGCGCCGGAGCACTTCCGGACATTATTCTGGCCGAGCCCGTGGGCAGCTGCACAGACCTCGTCGCCACCGTCATTCGGCCACTCACCGAAGTCTACGGTGTCCCGCTCGACATCGCCCCCTATGGTGTGTTGCTCAAGCCCAGTCACGGCCTGAGAATTCTTCGCGGTGAAAAAAGCAGCGGATTCTCACCCAAAGCGGCCTACATTTTTCGCAAACAGATCGAAGAAGCAGACTTTATCGTTATCAATCGCGTCGATGAATTATCGGCGAAAGACCTGAGCACCCTCGAGGAACTGCTTGAACGGGAATTCCCCGGCCGAATTATTCTCCGCTCATCCGCCCGGACCGGCGAAGGCTTCCAGGCGCTCGTCGAGATGCTGGAACAGCGCGGCTGCTTTGCCCGTCGTTTGATGGACGTCGACTATGATGTCTACGCGGAAGGCGAGGCCGAGCTGGGCTGGTTGAACAGCCAGATCGAAGTCCGAGGCACCGAAGAATTCTCTCTCGACGCGCTGCTGATGAATCTGATCCGGCGACTGCACATCGGTCTGCTCAACGCCGAGGCCGAGGCCGCCCATCTCAAAGTCATTGGACTCTGCGATACCAGCTACGCCGTCGCCAACCTGATCAGCAATCAGACCGGACCGGAACTGTCGCTGCCATCCGGTGCCGCCACTCGCACAGCAAATGTCGTCGTTAACGCCCGAGTCGCCATCGACCCGGCCATCCTCGAAGACATGGTACGAGGGGAACTGTCCGCCGAAACCACTGCCCAGCGACTGCAGTACTCCATTGTTTCACTGCAGAGTTTTCGACCGGGCCGTCCCGTGCCCACCCACCGCATTACGGAAGGCTCTGGCACCCACTAGGCAACAAGTCCTGTCGATAAACTCTGCAAAGCAACGGCCAGGGATCCACACCCGCGTCTGAAGAGTGTTACTGGTTCGGCAACAACGATGGGCTACGGCCACCAGCCGATGTACGCGCCCCGGTCCGGATTTCCGGCCAACGCTCGTTTCCACACAATCGTGACGTATTCCCCCCACAAGTTCGGCTGGCCCAGGCCGAGAGTTACTGCCGACACGTTCTCCAAACGTTCGCTCGCTGCGGGACCATCGCGCCAACATCTGCGAAACGGCAGCTGACGTCCAGACTGAAACGCCTCGCTCAAAGGCAAGCCGCGCCAGTACGGCAGGCACATCAGATTCCGGAACTGCAAGTCTCACCGTCCAATGAAATCCATGGAAGTGCGTGATTTGCGGATCGCTGCAAACTTTTGCAGTGGCGACGTGGACGGTGGGTGAAAACACGGTAAGCTTCGGTGAGAACCGTGCAGGACAGCAGGCAACGGCAACACAGGCAGAAAATCCGCATCAGGCGGAAAGGACGACAGGACGATGAGACGCTGGATAATGGCAGGACTGTTGGCGTTGATCTCTCAGGCAGGGCAGGCGGCCTGCGGTGCCACCGTAATGGACGAAGCAACGGCAGCGCCACAGAAGGCCGTTCAGCAGTTCACCAACGGCGAATCGCAGATCGTCCCGGCCTTCCAGAAATCCTCCGAATGGATTCAGCATCACCTCTGGGTCGAGACCGAATTCGATTCGGACGGCAATGGTCGCAAAGACCGCATGCATGTTGACGTAACCCGCCCGAAACAAACAGACACGGAAGGACTACGGGTGCATGTGATTTACGAATCCAGCCCCTACTTTGCCGGTACAGGAGCCAACGGTTCACAGTACTTCTGGGACCCGCGTCAGCCACTCGGCCAGCCGCAGAAAAAGCATGAGGTTCCACCGGCCATTGACTTCCAGAAAGACATGGGAATGATCTCCGATTCCCATGTCAGTGACTGGGTTCCCAGAGGCTTTGCTGTCGTGCACTCCTCATCCCCCGGTACAGGTCGTTCTCAGGGGTGCCCCACCGTCGGCGGCGTCAATGAATCTCTGGCCCCGAAAGCCGTCATTGATTGGTTGAATGGCCGCGCAAAAGGGTTCACCACACCCGATGGTGATGAACAGGTCATGGCCACGTGGGCCACGGGCAAAGTCGGTATGACCGGCACCTCTTACAATGGCACAATTCCTCTGGCCGCCGCAACCACCGGTGTGGAAGGACTCGAAGCGATCATCCCGGTCGCCCCCAACACGTCCTACTACCACTACTATCGCTCACACGGACTGATTCGTCACCCCGGTGGCTACATGGGTGAGGATATCGACGTGCTGTACAACTTCATCAACAGCGGTGACCCCGCAACTCGCAAGTACTGCGATTGCGAAGTTCGCGACAAGGTCATGCTGGCAGAACTCGACCGTATCACCGGCGACTACAATTCCTTCTGGGCCAGTCGTGACTACCTGAACCAACTGCAATCGCTGAAAGCCGCCACGCTGATGGCCCATGCATTTAACGACTGGAACGTCATGCCCGAGCACAGCGTGCGCATCTATGAAGCGATCAAGGCCAAAGGCATTCCCGCCCAGGCCTACTTCCACCAGGGCGGTCACGGCGGGCCTCCACCGTTGAAACAGATGAACCGCTGGTTCACACGCTACGTGTGCGGAGTCAATAACGACGTGGAAAAGGACCCGAAGTCATGGATCGTGCGCGAAACAGCAACGCGGGCAAACCCGGAACCCTACGCCGACTATCCGCATCCAGAAGCGAGAATTGTCACATTTCGCCCGGAAAAAGGTGGCTACGGCACTGGCAAGCTGATCTCAGGCAGCCGGCAGTCTGACGCCCCGATGCAGGGACAGGAGACGCTGATCGATAACTTTTCCTTCAGCGGAGCCACACTGGCCAAAGCCGAATGGACTCAACACCGCCTGCTGTACGCCACACCGAAACTCAAACAGGCGGTACACCTGTCCGGTACCAGCACGATCCGGCTGCGTTTGGCCAGCAACCGTGCCACAGCCAATCTCTCTGTTTGGCTTGTCTCCCTGCCATGGACTGACAGCCGCGTCATCACAGATGACGTAATCACCCGCGGCTGGGCAGACCCGCAGAATCAACAGTCCATTTCCGAAAGCACTCCACTCGAACCCGGAAAATTCTACGACCTCGAATTCACACTGCAGCCGGACGACCAGGTGATCAGTCCCGGTGAGCAACTGGGACTGATGATCTTCTCTTCCGACCGGGACTTCACACTCTGGCCTGATCCCGGCACCGAACTGACAGTCGATCTGGACCAGACGGAACTGAGCCTTCCGCTGGTTGGTGGCGAAGCTGCCTGGCTCCAGGCAATCGAATAAACCACTGCCAAACTCAAACAGACCACTCAGCAGCCCTCACCCGGAACAATCCCGCACCGACCGGATTCAGCGAAGACGGCCTTCGCTGAATCCCGGGCTCAAACCTGTCTCGACCAAAGTCAAAACAGTGCTCGGCGGGTGTCGCGAAACGCTTAAGCTGCAGGCCTGTTTCAGAGCTCTATTGCCCCGTCAAATCGGCTGCGAAGGCGTCACTCTGCACCGGGTTGACTATCATGTGGTCGGTCACGCGAAAGACCATCGGATGCGTTGGAGTTCCCGAGCAGCCAGCGAGTCCGTCAGAGTCCTCAGCAAGACAAGGTGAACCAAATATGCTGCGCTTCAGCAGATATCTGTTAGTCATACTGCTGTGTCATCAACTCCCTGCCAAGGAACCAGCCACCGAACCGGAAAAAAACCGGAACCAGCCGGCAATTCTGGAAGTCACGGACGACATCGAACTGGACCCCGATGTGCAATACGGAGCTATCCGAGTGCTCCGTTCCGGCGTCCGCATCAACGGTAACGGGGCGTGGCTGCTTGGTCCCGGGGCACAGGCCGGGCAGCGTCCTTCAGAATACCGAGGCACGGCCATTCTGGCAGAAGGTGTGTCCCATGTGACGCTGCGAAATGTCAATGCACGTGGCTGGGAGACGGGACTGATCGTGCGAGACGCGCAGGGTTGGCTGATCGAAAACTGCAATTTCTCAGACAACTTCCATGACCCGGACTTCGGCTGGGGTGAAAACGGTCGACGCGGTGGCATTGTGCTGGAGCAGGTTTCCAAAAGTGTGCTGCTGCGCAATCGCGCAAATCGAGTCTGGGATGGGTGTGTGCTGGTCAAATCCAACGACAATCTGCTGGACGGCAACGACTTTTCTCACTGTTCCAACACCTGCCTGAAGCTCTGGACGGCCTGCCGTAATTCGATCCGCGATAACGTGCTCAGCTACGGCATTCGGCTCGCCCCCGGTGAGGTACACGCTCGGGATTCCACCTGTGTGCTCATCGAAAGCGGCTCAAACGGGAATTCGCTGATTCGCAATGACTGCACGCATGGCGGAGACGGGATTTTCGTGCGTGTCCTGAATGGCTGGTGCAGTACTGGAAATCTGTTCGAAAAAAATGACTGTTCGTACGCCAACAACAATGGCATTGAATGCTGGGCTCAGGAAAACACTTTCGTCAGCAACACAGCGAACCACTGCAGCTATGGTTTCTGGATGGGGGGATCCGACAAGACGCGTCTGATCAATAACGAAGCGTCCTTCAATGGGTTGTCCGATGGCCAGCACAATTCCCCCCACCTGCCCGAACAGGGGCACGCCGGAATCGTGTTCATGTTCGGGCCCTCAAGTCACACGCTGGTCCGTGGAAATCGGTGTGAAGGCAACAACGGAGCCGGAATTGCCATCGTGGGGGACCTTGCCAGTCGCGGGCAGAAATGGAAAGCATGGCACTGGGTCGTTGATGGTAACCACCTGATCGGCAATCGCTGGGGCATTTATGCGAAACATGCCGCCTGGCTGGTCTTCACCGCCAATCAATTTGAGAACAATCAGACGGACAAGATGCTGGACGAGGACGTGCTTCAGGTGGAAGACCGCGACGGACAGACTCAGCCAGTCGCCTCTGGCGCTGGACCATTGCGGCTGGAAGTGCAGGGGCCCGCGAGCGTCATGGCGGGGACCGCAGCTGAGTGGCGGGCGATCGTTCACGGCGCTGCCAGTGCACAGCCCATGAGCTTTCAATGGGATCTGCAGGCAGGTCAGTTGCACACAGGCCCAGGAATTCGCCAACGCTTCAACCAACCAGGTTTTTATCGTCTCGGAGTCAATGTCACGATCGGACAGCAGACGGAGTTGGCATGGCGTGACGTTTACGTGGTTGGTGCTGATGAAGTGTCCGGGACAGAAAGTGAACTCAGCCACTGGACTCTGACCGACTTTCAGGAGCGAGTGCGAAGTGCCGAGCAAAAATCCCGAATGCAGATGACAGCCGACCATCAGGAAAAGCTGGTCGGCAATTCGTCACTTGGCGTCACAATCGATCCCTACGCGGGCTTTCGAGTCGCACTGAAATGGACCGCCCCGATGGAAGAATCGCGACAGGTGAGCGATCAACACAGATTGTCCTTCTGGCTGAAATCCATCAATGAGGATGTCACGGGATGGCAGGGCGGACCATTTTTGACCCTGCACGGCGCATTGGGAGAAGAGTGTCTCCTGGAGCCGGCGGAGGGCCGAGACCTCATGCGGGAACTGGATGACAACGAAGGCCGCGACGGTTGGCGCCTGTTTGAAATTCCACTGGGTGGTGACACACGATGGAACCGGATTGGCAAGTTGCCTGCCACAGTGACCGGAATCAGCCTGAGCTTCGATTCGTGGGGAGCGCCACCCCTGAAACTCTGGATCGACGGGCTCAATATCGATCGTCCCCCGCAGCCCCCTGTCATCCCCTGAGAACATCTCGAGATGCGACCCAATTGCCGCCGGGATAATCAGACGCGGGCAGGGACGCCCTGTTCCTGCTGCGGTTTGGATTCACGCGACATCAAGGTCATGCTGGAGTCCGGTTTTGACTTCGACGGTGCAGTCTCTTCATAGTGCCACCGCCCTTGCCCACGTGTCGTTCCGGGGTTCTCGCAACTTTCAGAAGAGCCTCGGTGAAAAAAGCGGTCACCACACCGCGTCAGCCCTGGAAACGGTGTTGCACATCAACAGTTCGCACCGCCTTGGGGGGCCTGTGAAGTGGAACCGGATCCAGGGGTTATCCGATAGCGTTATGCAGTCGGCTTGCGGTGAGTCTTACGGTCGGTCATGGGCGGTCGCGCAATGCGTCCCCACGGTGCTATCGGCCTGGCTTTTGTCAACCGAAATTCAACAAAAAAAACCGCCTCGGAAGCACGAACTTTTTGGACATTCTGAGGAAAAACTTCGTGCGGAATCGCGCCTGCTGCCGATTTACCGCACACACAACAAATAGTGTTGACAGCCAACCAAAACACACTATATTGCGGACGTCGCTCCCAGCGGCACCTGATCGGTTCCTCCGAAATTGTGGTCGCAAACTGTTGTCACTGAACGGTTTGAGAGTGTCGGAAGGGGGGACTGTTGACAGGTGACCGGCAGACAATATTCTGTCCGGTGTTCCGGTACGGAGGCCCTCTTCGACAGGAGGTCGATTTCGCGGATAAGTCAATCATCAGACGCAGCTCAGTTACCAGCCCGGAACGAGCCCTTCTTCACTGCTGTTGAAATTAGTTTGCAGCACATTGTGAAGCCAGAAAAGCCCGGAACTGCGTTCGATGCTGCGCCATGCCATGATCTGTGACTGAACCGCAGGACAGAGAATATGCAATGAACAGGCAATTCAGGAAAGACTGAAAAGACAAAACCAGTATGGGCCGCTTGCCACCGGACGGTGACAAGTTGCCGGTGCGAAAATGGTCGCAGCTTGTCGAATGGCAGCGGCGGTCCACCGACAGAACTTGCAAAACGAAATTCCGGTCCACGGCATCAGTGGACCGGAATCAGAGAATACGGGTCAGTTCGCAGTTGTAGACAGGTAGTGTACAGGGGCAGAGTCTGCACTGGATGTGCGGATTGAACTTCACGTGGATCAGCAGGGGGGAGAGCATCGAATGATTCGAGCAGTATCAGAATGGATTATCCGGAAGCGGGATGGTCGAACGGTTCCGTTTGACGCAAAACTCATCCACAAGGCGATCTGCAATGCCTTTCGTGCGGAGTTGAATCTGGCTGCCGGTCAGCCGCTGGATGGCGATATTGAGCGTGAAGTCGGGGCGATTACCGGCGACGTCGTCTCCGAGGCGGCGCAAGACGCGGCAACGGATCGTGGCGTCGGTGTCGAACAGATCCAGGACCTGGTCGAAATGCAGTTGATGAAGCGCAGTCACTTTCGGGTGGCGCGGCGTTACATCGTGTACCGGGCTGAGCACGCAAAAATTCGTTCGCTGCAGCAGCCGGATGGTATGGAAGTCGCCGAAACGACGTCCTCCCCGCGTATTCATGTGCACCTGGAAGACGGCCTGCGAGTTCCCTTTGATGTCAACCGAATTCGCCGCCGACTGGATCTCGCCTGTCACGGTTTGGCAGAATGCGACGCAGAAGACCTGCTGCAGGAAGTGATTAAGTCGGTCTTTGACGGGATTTCAGTCAGTGAGATTTACCGGGCCATGATTCTGGCGGCGCGGTGCCGCATCGAACGGGATCCGGCCTACGACGTGGTTGCCGCACGATTGCTGCGGATGGTGATCAGCAATGAGGCGCTGGGAAGTGCACCGACTAACGCCAACGAATTTGCACGGCTGTACCGCAATCAGTTTGAACACTACATCATTGACGGGATCAATGCCGATCGGCTGACCCCGGAACTACGCAGCCTGAATCTCACTCGAATTGCCGCTGCACTGCAGCCTGACCGCGACGCTCTGTTCAAGTACCCTGGGCTCCAGGCCGTCTACGACCGTTACCTGCTGCACATTGACGGACGTCGGATTGAGACGCCGCAGTACTTCTGGATGCGGGTCGCCATGGGACTGGCGTTGCAGGAACCCAATCCGGAAGAACGGGCGATCGAGTTCTACAACATGCTGTCAAGCATGCGGTTCACCTCGGCGACCCCCACATTGTTCAACTCTGCCACAAACCACCCACAGCTCAGTTCGTGCTACCTGTCGACTGTGAAAGACGACCTTGAGCACATCTTCAAGTGTGTGGCCGACAACGCCAAGCTCAGCAAATGGGCTGGTGGACTGGGCAATGACTGGACCAGCATTCGAGCGACCAATGCGCACATCAAAGGCACCAATGGCCGCAGCCAGGGCGTGATTCCATTCCTGAAGGTGGTGAATGATACTGCACTGGCCGTCAATCAGGGGGGAAAACGAAAGGGTGCCGTATGCTCCTACCTGGAAAGCTGGCACATGGACATCGAGGAGTTCCTCGATCTGCGAAAAAACACCGGGGACGAGCGTCGGCGAACTCACGACATGCACACCGCGAACTGGATTCCCGACCTGTTCATGAAGCGGGTCGAGGAAGACCGTGAGTGGACTCTGTTCAGCCCTGACGAGGTTCCGGATCTGCATGACGTGTACGGACGGGAGTTCGAGAAACGCTACACGCAATATGAAAAGCAGGCAGAGTCCGGCGAAATCCGGATGTTCAAGAAACTCCCGGCCAACGAGCTCTGGAGAAAGATGCTCACTCGCCTGTTTGAAACCGGGCATCCGTGGATCACCTGGAAAGACCCATCCAACATTCGTTCTCCACAGGATCACACTGGTGTTGTGCACAGCAGCAATCTCTGTACAGAGATCCTGCTGAATACCTCGTCGAAGGAAACGGCTGTCTGCAACCTTGGTTCCATCAATCTGCTCGCTCACATTGTCGACGGTCAACTGGACGTCGGAATGTTGAAAGAGACGGTTCGGATTGCGATGCGGATGCTGGACAACGTCATCGACATCAACTTCTATCCGACGGATGAAGCAAAAGCGTCCAACGCGAAGCATCGGCCTGTGGGTCTTGGAATCATGGGCTTCCAGGATGCTTTGGCAGCACTGAATATCAGTTACGCCAGCCCGGAAGCGGTCGATTTCGCTGACTACAGTATGGAGGCCATTTCCTACTACGCGATTCTGGCATCGACAGAGCTGGCATCAGAACGGGGAACCTACAGCACCTATGCCGGCTCGAAGTGGGATCGCGGATTGTTGCCGCTTGATACCATGGACCTGCTTGAGCAGGAGCGGGGATGTCGCATCGACGTGGACCGCTCGGCACGGATGGACTGGCAGGTCGTCCGTCAGGCTGTGGCTCAGCATGGCATGCGAAACAGCAACTGCATGGCAATTGCCCCGACCGCAACAATTTCCACCATCATCGGCGTTTCCCAGTCGATTGAACCGATGTACAAGCATCTCTACGTGAAGAGCAACCTCAGCGGCGAATTCACGCACCTGAACACGGCTCTGGTTTCCGAACTGAAGCAGCGGGGACTATGGGACGCTCAGATGCTGGCCGCGCTGAAGTATTACGACGGCACGCTGATGGACATTGCCAGAATTCCCGGGGACATCAAGGCGCGGTATGTCACGGCCTTTGAACTGGATCCGCGCTGGTTGATTGAATGTGCCGCACGTCGTCAGAAGTGGATCGACATGGGACAGTCGCTCAATCTCTACATGCGTGAACCCAGTGGCCGCAAACTGCATGACATGTACTTCCTCGCGTGGCGCAAAGGCCTCAAGACGACCTACTACCTCCGAACGCTTGCCGCCACACAGGTTGAAAAGTCGAACGCCGACATCAACAGTTTCGGGCTGCAGCCTCGCTGGATGAAATCGCGGAGCGCCTCCAGTGAGATTCAGGTCAGTCGATCTGAAGACTCACGAGAGACTGCGGCGGAGACGATTCCCGCGCCGCACATCCCGGTGACAGAAGCCTCGCAGTATAAAGCCTGCAGCATCACCGATCCGGATTGTGAAGCGTGTCAGTAGGTCCCGCAGCCATCCCGGACTCGCCCTGGCGAAGGCCGTGGATTGTTGGTCAAACGCCCGTCTGGTTGTTCTTGCAGACCTTTCCAGATCACTTCTGCAAAGCATCAACGGGCGAATGATGACGACCATCAGACGTTTGCTGTGGCAGGGCCGGGACTTCCGGGCGTGAACAAGACGACGAATGTTTGTATCAGATCGATAATCCGGAATTTAAGGTGAAGATCTCGGCCTGTTTGCGGTAACCCTGAACAGGCCGAAGCTTCTCTCTGAAAGACGGAGCAGCAGGCGCGACTGCGGCAGGACTGGCTGCCTCTTCTGCGGTTGAGCGGCGAAGTCTGTTTTGTATCTGCCAGGCATGTTTTTCAGAAAGTCAGCCTGCTCCGGCTGTGATTGGATCGGTCCCGTTGACCTCGCCGGCGACGGAGTATGGCTGATTGATTTTTGTGGTTTTCCCTGTCCCGTCGGTTGATTCGTGGTTGCCCCTCGGATCAGTATGTGAGCATTGCGGTCCTCGTTTCTTTTTGTTCTCATGGAGTGAGTTCGAGTATGTCAACACTTTCGTTTGATGAACCAATGGTCGCTGTAGAGGAGCCGAAAGGCGGCCGCGTCAAGGCAACAGAGAAGCGACTGATCAACTGCGCTCAGGTCGACGTCAATCAACTGATGCCGATCAAGTACCACTGGGCGTGGGAACACTACATGAACGGTTGCGCGAATCACTGGATGCCCACCGAAGTCGCGATGAACCAGGACGTGGAAGTCTGGCGCTCGAACAAACTCACCGACGATGAGCGTCTGGTGATCAAGCGAAACCTCGGATTTTTCTCCACAGCTGAATCGCTCGTCGGAAACAACCTCGTACTTGCCATCTTCAAGCACGTGACCAACGCGGAATGCCGCCAGTATCTGCTGCGACAGGCATTCGAGGAAGCGGTGCACTCACACACCTTCCTGTACGTCGTGGAAAGTCTTGGCCTGAATGAGGGTGAGATCTTCAACATGTACCGGGAGATCCCGGCCATCGCCAGCAAAGATCGCTTCGAAATGGAGCTGACGGCAGAAGTACTGTCTGACGGCTTCACCACCGACACGCCTGCTGGCCGACAGATGTTCCTGAAGAACCTGATTGGCTACTACGTGATCATGGAAGGGATCTTCTTCTACAGCGGATTCGTCATGGTCCTTTCCTTCCTCCGTCGCAATCTGATGAAAGGAATTGGCGAACAATTCCAGTACATCCTGCGTGACGAAACTGTGCACATGAACTTCGGAATTGACCTGATCAACGGAATCAAATCTGAAAACCCAGACCTCTGGACACCGCAGTTCCAGACAGAAATGATTGAGAGAATCAGGCACGCAGTAGAACTTGAGATCGCCTACGCAGAAGGCTGCCTGCCACGTGGCATTCTCGGGTTGAACGTGGAAGCCTTCCGTGACTACGTTCAGTACATTGCCGATCGTCGGCTGGAGCGAATTGGTCTGCCAACACAGTATGGTTCAGCCAATCCGTTCCCGTGGATGAGCGAGACAATTGACCTGTCGAAAGAAAAGAATTTCTTCGAGACGCGTGTGACGGAGTATCAGAGCGGTGGGTCACTGAGTTGGGACTGATCGACTCTGATGACGAGTATTGCAGAGATCTTTGCCAGCGACAGCCGATGTCTGCATCGCGATCAAATCACGGTTTGATTGAACGCTCTGCAGACTGAACACGGTTCATTGATGTGTCAGAGGTAAATTCCTGAAGACCCGGCGTGCAGAGTAACGCCGGGTCTTTTTATGTTGCCGGCCAGGTGAAGGGCAAAGAATTCTTACGGGCCGCCCGAACGGACAGCGCGGCTGCAGGACAACGGCGACTGGGACGGAAATTATCGACAGCCCCCGACGGGAGCCAAAGATGATCCAGAACCGTGAGCAGAAGGCAGAGATGGCAGCATTGCAGGGTCATGGGGAGATAATTCCCGATCGCCAGGACAAAACCAGCCGGTGTGTTCTCAGTGAACGTTGCTGCTGGACAAAAACAGCGGCTGCGAAATCATAGAGCAACAGCCCGGGCGCACACATGCGGTTGTTTTGATTTCACCGCAGGGAGCGAGTGCGAGTGACGTGTGGAGTCTGCTGGCCTTGCGACGGTTTGACGCGGGAGTTGCGGGATGCTGAACAGCCGTCGCCAACAGGCAATTGATCGAGCAGTCACAAGACCCGCTATAGTGTGGAGGACAATTCCCCAGGGATAATCAACACCGCTCGCCCTCGAAACAATCTTTCCGCAAAGAAACAATTATTCCAAAGGTGAATAGAAGTTTTACACCCCTCAATCCTCATATCTGCTACAGGCGTCGTCAGCCAGATTTGCAGAGGAAAAGTTGCTGGGAACGCCGCTGGTTGACACGATTTCTCATACAAACTTTGACGTCATTATTCGATGGAAGGGCCTGACGGGGGCGTTTATCCCTGGCGGCGACTGGTAGTTCTAAAGACGCAAAAATCGGAATCCTTTTCCGTGTTCCGGTTTTGAGGCCGCTTTTCTTGAACCCTTAATTCCTGCGGGATATCCTGCCCGTACTTAAATCGACACTGGCTACAGGGTAGCACTCGAAGCGTGAGGATTTTGTTGTGAACGCGGGCACGTCCACAGAATCTGAATTACGATCAGGCGACGTGGCCAGTGTTCAAAACCGGTGTCAACAGCGCAACGTGGATCTGCAGCAATCCAGAGAACTGAACCATTCGTCACAAAGGCGGCGAAAGAAAGTGTCGAGAAAAAAGCACAAAAGCCGTAAGAAGGCCGAACTGCCATCTGCCGCATTCCGCAGTCTCAACTACCGTTGCAGCTTTTGCCTGAAAGTCATGACTCCGGCACCACTGATGGGGCTTGGGTACCTGTTGGTCTTGTTTGGTCTGCGACGACAGTATTGCCCTCATTGCTTTTCGTCGCACCTGCTGCCATACGGCTGGTTGCGGTATGTTTTGTTTCCGTTCCGGTATGTCTACATTTCGCTGAACGACGAAGACGAGGACTGACGGTTTCACTACGGCCGTTAGGGTTGACCGGTGTGCAAGCACTATGGCGCTGCCCAGGTTGAAGCATGCTGGCAGACTGAAGACCACTTCAGGCCATAATGTCGTGGACAACGTGACCATCGACATCGGTCAATCGGAAGTCCCGGCCACCGTACCGAAACGTCAGTCGTTCGTGGTCGATCCCCAGCAGGTGCAGCACGGTGGCATGCAGATCGTGCACATGCACCTTGTCCTTCGCGGCATAAAAACCAAAGTCATCGGACTCACCGTAACTAAATCCCCCCTTCACACCTCCGCCCGCCATCCAGTAGGTGAATGCGTGTGGGTTATGGTCACGACCGTCATTTCCTTGAGCTGTCGGGGTACGTCCGAATTCAGCCCCCCACATCAACAGTGTTTCATCCAGCAGGCCACGTTGTTTCAGATCCATCAGCAGTCCGGCGATGGGTTTATCCACCTCCGCAGCCAGGCGTGAATGTTCCTTTTTCAGGTCAGAATGCTGATCCCAGTAGGCATGGGAAACCTGGACAAAGCGTACGCCGGACTCAGACAATCGTCTGGCCAGCAGGCACTGCGTTCCGAAGTTGCTGGTCGGTTCCTGATCAATCCCGTACAGCTGTCGCGTGGATTCAGTTTCACCGCTGAGATCAAACAACTCGGGCCCGGTCGTCTGCATGCGGAAGGCCAGTTCAAAGGAGGCTATTCTGGCGCGAAACTCAGCGTCGACCTCTGCAGACAAGCCGGGGGACGCAATCCGATTGGCGGCAGGTATCGTCGGGCGCAGTGCATCCAGTCGATTCAGCAGCGACATCTGCAGTTCCTGCAGAGCAGGGGAGTTTGCTGGATGTGTGAGATTGGCCAGCTGGGCGCGCGTCACGCCCTGGTCGCGCGACGTGGCAATCCGAGTCGCCTGGTGAATCGGCGGCAGGAAGGCCGACCCGAAATTTCGCACGCCGCCATGTCCAAGTGTTGGATTGATCGTCACAAAGCTGGGCAAACCCGAATTCTCGGTCCCCAAACCGTAGCTGATCCACGCGCCCATACTGGGGCGAACAAAGGTATCGGATCCTGTATTCATTTTCAGCAGGGCCCCACCGTGCGCTTCATTGGAGCCGTGTATGGATTTGAGAAAAGTAATGTCATTGGCGCAGCGTCCGACGTGGGGAAACAGATCGCTGACCCACGCTCCGCAGTCTCCGTACTGACGGAACTTCCACGGGCTTTTCAGCAGGTTCCCGGTCTGAGCGAACTGCACGCGCGGCTTCGCAAACGGCAGCGGTTGGCCGTCATGTTTCTCCAGCAGAGGCTTGTAGTCGAATGTATCCACATGCGATGGACCGCCGTGCATGAAGACGAAGATCACGCGTTTGGCTCGCCCGGGAAAGTGTCCCGGACGCGCGGCAAGCGGGTTGGAAACCGACGGTGAACCCTCCCCGGGCCCGGCGGCAAAAAGGCTGCTCGCCAGCAAATCACTCAGAGCCAGGGCGCCAAATCCCGCGCCGCATCCGGAAAGCCAGTGCCTTCGCCCGAAATGACCAGCGTTAAGTTCAATATTCAAGTTGATCTCCCGCATGATGGCTCAGCCGGAGGCGAACCACTGGCGAGCACGTTTTTCCTGTTTCTGGCCTTGGTCGTCACAACAGCAGCGGAGTCTTCAATCCGGTAAGTGATCGCGAACGACCGCGCCAAATCACAGCCATCCCGAAACGGCCGCGCTCGCCGTCGGTCTCGTTTGCCTGAATTCTCGAGTAAGCCCGGCCAGAGTGTGTATCTGTTTCGTTTTCCTCGATCATCCTACCACGTTCTGAACCGGATCAACAGGATATTTGATTCCGGAGGAAAGGTCCTCGAGACTGGGTTCATTGTGGCCCCTGATGTCACAGACGGCAGAACGGCCTGATCCGCGTGAGAAACAAGCGGATGAATGCTCTGATGGAGCGGAGGATTCCTGACAGAATCAGCCCGGTATTTCGCGAAAAGCCTCGTCATACCCGGACAATTCCGTTGTCTGACGAATTGAACAGACGGCGATCAGTACTGCAGGAATCTCGGAATTTGCTTGATTTTCCGAAAAAAGCTGATCTTTTATGGCCCCAACCTTCCAAAAATCGGGCATTTCCAGACGGACAGGGTTTCTCGATGTTGAACTTCCAGGCCGGTGCCGATACCTTTCCGAGTTCGGGATTCCCTTCAGATTGTTCAAAGGGGCCCGAGTTTTCTCTGCACGCCACCGCACTGATGCGGGATGTGCCTGTCGAGCGTTTGTAAAGTCACCGGAACCATGGTGCTCCGCATCGAGTTCCCGAAGCATGCTTGAACAAACGCAGTGGAGACGGTTTTCTGAGTGTTTCAGAGAACGGTGCAGAGCGCATGGGATTTATCGGGAGTTTTGTGAGGAAATGGGTCGTTACACTGGTCCGAAGGGCCGCATCAATCGTCGTCTGGGAATGAATGTGTATGAGTCCGCTGGATCGATCAAAGCCAGCGAGCGCAAAGAGTATCCACCGGGGATGCACAAGCGACGAAAGAAAGAAACCACCTACGGCGCGGCGTTGATCGAAAAGCAGAAGATCAAGTACTACTACGGGCTTCGCGACCGACAACTCTACCGATACCTCGACATTGCCAAGCGAACCGCAGGCAACACAGGGGCCACGCTGCTGATTCTGTGTGAGCGCCGTCTGGATAACGTGGTGCGCCGTGCAGGATTCACATTGACCCGTCCTCAGGCTCGCCAGGGTATCGTTCACCGTCACTTCCAGGTGAACGGTCGAACGGTCAGCAAACCGGGCATCATGGTCCGCCCCGGAGACGTCATCACTCTCCGCAACCGACCGAACATTCGCAAGCTGTACAATTTCATCGGTGAATCCGCCAGCGGAGCCACTGCCGAATGGCTGGCTGTTGACAAGGCCTCGATGAAGATCATCGTGACCACCCTGCCAACGGTCGACGACGTCATGCTGAAGGTGGACGTTGGTCCGGTCGTGGTATTCATGTCACGCTAGGACCTTGAAGTGGCCGCAGATCACTGAACATCAGGGCCGACGATTCTTCGTCGGCTCTTTTTTTGTGCACCAGCTCAATGCGGGCATCGATATGCAAAGCCTCTCGACCAGATTTGGTTCAGGCCGCAAAACCGACTCCGTACCGCAGGGACCGCATTTTCCGCGAGTGTGGGAGACGGTGCGCCGGGAATCATCTGCGGTTCCGGCATTCCGCTCGGCAAATCGGTCAATGGTCGATGTGGTATTCCCAGGGAAACCATAGGGGCGACCGTGTTCCTGCCTGTTGCCACTCTTCTGATCCGAGTATGATTGCGGGGCAGGGCACCGCAAGTCATCTCCTTCCATAAACACTTCGGATAGATCCCGCCAAACCGTGCGGCCGGTTGCAAAAGTGCCGCGGGGCGAACGGCGGGCTGATACAGGAATCATGACTGATGTCGGTTCGTCTCGGCGTGATTCTACGCCGTCAGGTGGGCCGCTTTACTTTTCCCGTCACACTCATTTTTGAATACTGCTGAGTTATGGATTCCAGGTTTATTCGCAATTTCAGCATTATCGCCCATATTGACCACGGAAAAAGTACGCTCGCAGATCAACTACTGCTGAAAAGCGGTACGATCACACAGCGTGAGTTTCGTGAGCAGATCCTTGATGATCTGGACATTGAGCGCCAGCGCGGCATCACTGTCAAAGCGCGGTCTGTCACGATCAACTGGACACTCGACGGTCAGGTGTACGAACTGAACCTGATTGACACACCCGGCCACGTCGACTTTCACTACGAGGTCAACCGCAGTCTGGCAGCCTGTGAAGGCGCGTTGCTGCTTGTTGATGCATTTCAGGGTGTGCAGGCGCAGACGGTCGCCAACGCCTACGCGGCCATCAACTCCAACCTTGAAATCATCCCCGTCGTCAACAAAATTGACCTGCCGGTCACACGTGTGGACGAAGTCCTCGAAGAAGTGGAAACCGTGCTCGGCCTCGATGCCTCGGACGCACTTCGGGTCAGTGCAAAAGCCGGCCTGAACATCGAATCCGTCTTCGAAGCCATCATTCATAAGATTCCCTGTCCGAAGGGAACACTGCAAAAACCGCTCAAAGCGCTTGTCTTCGACAGCAAGTACGACAACTACCGGGGTGTGATCACCTACATCCGTATTTTCGAAGGCGGGGTAAAAAAAGGCGACAAGATCCGCTTCATGCGTGAAGGTATGGTCAGCGACGTCCTCGAACTGGGGCAGTTCCGGCCCAATATGAAGCCCTGTGACGAACTGGGACCAGGTCAGGTCGGTTACATCCTTACCGGCTTGAAGGAACTCAGCAAAGTCACCGTGGGCGACACGGTCACGCTGTTTCATGAGCCAGCCACAGACGCGCTGCCCGGTTATCAGAAACCGAAGCAAATGGTGTTTTGCGGTATGTATCCGATCGACGCCACCGATTTTGAAAACCTGCGGGAAGAACTGCAGAAGCTGGCAATGAATGACTCCAGCTTCTCATTTGTCCCGGAAACTTCTGACGCACTGGGATTTGGATTTCGCTGTGGCTTCCTCGGCATGCTGCACATGGAAATTGTGCAACAGCGACTGGAAGGCGAGCAGGACATGGATCTGATCCAGACTGCTCCCAACGTGACCTATGAAATCCTGACGAAAGATGGTCAAACGATGATCATCGACAATCCTCAGGATGTGCCTGATGCCGGGATGATTGAAGAATTCCGCGAGCCGATCGCAAAAGTCAGTTATATCGTCCCGTCCCAGCACGTTGGTACGATCATGCAGCTGTGCCAGGATCGGCGCGGCACCTACAAGAGCACTGAATACCTCGGACCTCAGCGAGCCCAGATCATCTACGAACTCCCGCTCAGCGAAATTGTCTACGACATGTACGACAAGCTGAAAAGTGTCACCTCGGGATACGGCACCATGGACTACGAGATCATCGGCTTCCAGACCGCAGATCTCGTCAAGATGGACATTCTCGTGAAAGGTGTCCGCGTCGACGCGTTGTCCACTATTGTCCACCGCTCAAATGCCGAACGCCGAGGCCGCGCGCTGGTCAAACGCCTGCGGGAAGAAATCAGCAAGCATCAATTCGAAATCGCGCTGCAGGCAGCCATCGGCACGCGCGTCATTGCCCGGGAAACCATCTCTGCCCTCCGAAAGAATGTCACCGCGAAGTGCTACGGCGGCGACATCACCCGAAAACGAAAACTGCTGCAGAAACAGAAAGAGGGCAAGAAACGCATGAAGCAGTTCGGAGAAGTGGAAATTCCTCAGAAGGCGTTCCTGTCGGTTCTGGAGAGCAATAAGGACGAATAACACGCGGCCTTTCCGCAGGCTCCTGTGTGAATTCCGCGTGTGTTGTCCGTCCTCGATTGGTGAAGATGGCACGCATCCCGGATTCGTCCCCCCGGGGGCTTGTGAACAACTGGCGGAATTTCACAACAGGCGGCTCACAATGCCAAACGCAGAACCATGGCAAACGGCAAGGTGCTGGCAGGGCGGGTTGAGCCCGTTGTGTGTCCGTCCGATTTCCTGTCACCGGCTCCTGACCAACTGCACTGAACGGCCGGCCGAAGGATCCTGCTCTCGTCATGCCAGCAGGTCCGTTGGTTCCTTATCCATCGATCGGCGTAGTCCGCTGCGTGCCAGTTCAGAAGCGCGCCCCGTTATCCCGGCAACGGTCCATATCCTGCTCGCACTGATGATCACGCTGCTCACGGGTTGTGGAGAAAATTCCGCATCTTCTAACTCCGATCCCGGCAATTCTGTAACGCCTCCTGAACAAACATCGGAGGAAAAAACTGCAGCGGTCGCACATCCCGGAACATGGCCGGTTGTCCGCTGGGTCAATGTCACGGAACTGCCGCAGGACATTCAGATCCTCGACTCAGTCTTCTGGGAACCTGACGATACAGTCAGCCTGCGCAAGCAAATCCTTGCCGAACCTCGAATGCGTGGAGCCCGAGTCCTTGAGATTGGAACTGGCTCAGGACTGGTCTCACTCTGCTGCCTGCAGGCTGGAGCCGAACGGGTGATTGCCACAGATCTGAACCCCGCTGCCGTCGCCAATGCCCTCGCAAACGCCCGACTTCTTGGATTTACACAGCGACTGGACGTGCGACAGGTCCCCCGCAGGGCACCCGGGGCGTGGACCGTCATTCGACCGGACGAAACCTTCGACTTCATCATCTCCAACCCGCCCTGGGAAGACCGCAAGCCAGTCTCCGTGGAGGAGTTCGCACTTTATGACCCCGGATTTCTGCTGCTCAAATCTCTAGTGACCGGCGCTCAATCTCACCTCCGCCCCGGCGGACGGTTGTGGCTGGCCTATGGCTGTGTGACGGCCATTCGCCACATCCAGCGTACTGCTGCTGAAGCCGGACTCAACTGCCGGAGACTCGATGAACGCAGCCTGGACGCCCTTCCGGAATTATTTTTGCCCGGCATGTTACTGGAAATCACTGTCCCATAGCCTGGCCGAGCATCAATTACCGGACGAACCAGCGAAACGACGCTCAGTCATCCACGAATCGCGACTCGCTCTGTACCTGCGGGTTCCCTCGTTTCCCCGTTGCGACCGCAAAGACCATCATCGCTGAAGTTGCTGAACAACGCCTGGGACGTCCCGGCCCTGCATCACATCGCTCTCGCGGCCACGGTAATTGCATCGAAAAGATTCGAAGCCGCCCACCGGCCCATCCCGGACACTGATTTCCAAAACCGACGCTCAGCTGATACGCTTTGCAACGGCAGACTGCAGCCGCTGGTTGCGGGCGGGTAATTGACGCCCGGTCGCATTGTTTTTGCGGGGTCGTCAGGTCCACGGGGTCATCCCAGCCGCCGTACAATTTGCTGTCGCTCTGAAATCGCAGGTCGTGTTGTCACTGCGTTTTCCGGAACGGGTTCAGAAAGCTGCACAGTTCAGGGCTTAACAACCAGATCAGCCGTTCCAGGGCAGCGGCAGGACATTGAAAGCCAACTTGGCATCACAACAGGGCGTGTTCCATGCAGGCACCGGCGACCGGTACCGATTTCTTTAAGCTGCTGGAAAAAAGCAGCCTGTTGACACCGGAGCAGTGTCAACGCGTCGGACAGCGATATGGCCTGCCCCAGACACAGTCGCCCCAGCAGATTGCCGAGCTGCTGGTAAACGAGCGTGTATTAACTCCGTTTCAGGCAGAGCGTCTTCTGGAGGGACGTTACAGGGGACTGGTCATCGATGGCTACCGCATCCGTGAAGTGCTCGGATTCGGAGGCATGGGTTGTGTCTACATCGCGGAAGAACCAACCGGGGAACGCAAGGTGGCGTTGAAGGTGCTGTCGACAGAGCATGCTCTGGATGCCGGTATGCTGGCACGACTGAAACTTGAAGCCGCTGCGGGCATGAAAATTCACCATCCTGGGATCATCCGAACGCATCGGCTCGCCTCCACAGGAGCGGTACACTACCTCGTCATGGACCTTGTCCGTGGCATCAGTCTGCACGAACTGGTCGCCCTGCATGGACCACTGAAATACTCCATGGCCTGCGACATTGGACTGCAGGCCGCCGAAGCCCTTCACGCCGCCCATCAGGCGGGAATCATCCACCGGGACATCAAACCGGCCAACTTCCTCGTGGAAAGCTCCGGCCTCGCGCGCGTTCTCGACTTCGGACTCGCCATGATTGCCGACACATCGGACGATGAATTCTCACTGTCGATGGTGTTTGGCCATGACTGCCTCGGCACACCGGACTACATCTCACCCGAACAATCGCTCGACAGTCGCAAAGTGGATCCGCGTGCTGACGTCTACAGCCTCGGCGCAACCCTGTTTGTTGCCCTCACAGGAAAAGTGCCGTTCCCCGACAAGTCAAATAAAGCCAAACTGGAAGCGCAGCGAACCCGCCCCGCTCGCAATGTCTGTGAACTGAAAACTGACATTCCCCCTGAGGTCGGCGCGATCATTCAGCGGATGCTCGAGAAAGATCCGGCCCGACGATATCAATCCGCGGCCGAAGTCGCCGAAGCACTCCGCCCGTTTGCGGTTCGAAAATCAATTCAGTTCGACTTTCGTGAACTGATCACCCTGCGAGCTCGGCAAGCCAAAGCAAGGGCTGAAGCGGCCCCGCGCAAATCCAGTGCTCCGCGATCTTCGATCTCCAACACAGCCGACTGGCTCCGCACGGAAGGCCTTGAAATCAGCAGCGCTGACAGCTTTTCCGCCGCCGAGACTCCGGCCGCTCGAACTCACGCCCCGGAAGTCCGCCGCAAGCCAGTCACGCCGTCCGCTCCTGCTTCAGAAACAGGACCACGCTCCGGTGCCATCTCCGTCAGCCAGCCGACTTCACAACCGCCTCACGGCTGGACACTCAGAATCACCGGGCGAAAGGAACCGCAGCCACTTCTGCGCTCCAGAAATACCGTCGGTACAAAACCCGGCTCAGACATTCAGCTCAGCGGGGAAGGCATCGACGAACTACACGGCAGAATTGACTACATCAACGGCAGCTGGCACTACCAGCACGAATCCACAGAGTGCCCCACACTGCTGAACAATCACCCCTGCAAGCGTGCCCGGCTGAATCATGGCAGCGTACTCCGCTTTGGTCGTCAACTGCAGGTCACCCTGCTCAACGCAGCCCAGTCAGCCCAGCCCTCTGTCACCAGGCGTCCCCGGAAAACTCTGCTGTGGACATTCCTCATCCTGATCCTGCTGCTTGTCGCCGCCGTCGCACTCGCCCTGCTTCGCCCCGACCTGCTTGACGTTGTTCAGAACGCGCTGTTCTGACAGCCCCGGGCACCAGCACACACAGCCATCGGCACGGCAAACGTCCGCCTCAGCCGCAGCAACTCCCGCAAACGCAAGCGTCCTGCTCAGCCGATCCCGCGCCCTGCGACGACCGATCGCCAGCAACCGGCGACTGTTTACCCCGGGCAAATAAAAAAGGCTGTTCAGTGTAAACACCGAACAGCCCGGGAGGATTGACCGAGGGATTGCTCCAACGATCAGCAGTGACTCCCATATCCAGCCGCTGCAACAACGTCAGCGGTACCGAAGTTAAGGAGCGACTGGAAGAAGACGCCCAACAAAGGCAGCGAATCACAAACCGATGACAACATCAGTTCGGAACGGATCAGACCTTCACGGAGCGCACTGTACGGATGATCTCAGATGCAACCTTGTAAGGATCCGCATTGGAGGCCGGACGACGGTCTTCCAGCCAGCCCTTCCAGCCGTTGGAGACTGTTGCCACTGGAATACGAATCGATGCACCGCGGTCGGAAACACCAAAGCTGAACTTGTCGATCGACTGAGTTTCATGCTTGCCGGTCAGACGCATATGGTTGTCTGCACCGTAAACTGCGATGTGTTCCTTGATACGCGGCTGGAATGCCGAGCAGATTTTCTCGTAGGTTTCCTTGCTGCCGCAGGTTCGCAGAACCGTGTTGGAGAAGTTGGCGTGCATGCCAGAACCGTTCCAGTCCGTATCACCCAGCGGCTTGCAGTGCCAGTTGATCGACACGTTGTACTTCTCGGCTGTTCGCTCGAGGATGTAACGAGCCACCCAGACTTCGTCACCGGCTCGCTTGGCACCCTTCGCGAACACCTGAAATTCCCACTGACCGGTCGCCACTTCGGCGTTGATGCCTTCGACGTTCAACCCGGCCTGCAGGCACAGATCCAGATGCTCTTCGATGATCTCACGACCGAATGCATTCTTCGCACCGACCGAGCAGTAGTAGGGGCCCTGTGGAGACGGGTAACCGCCAACCGGGAAGCCCAGCGGCAGGTTTGTCTCACGATCCCACAGGAAGTATTCCTGCTCAAAGCCAAACCAGAAATCATCGTCGTCGTCATCGATGGTCGCACGACCGTTGGAATCATGAACCGAACCGTCAGGGTTCAGCACTTCGCACATCACCAGAAAACCGTCCAGACGGCCCGGATCCGTGAAGATCGCCACTGGCTTCAGCAGACAGTCGGACGATCCGCCCGGCGCCTGATTGGTGGAGCTGCCGTCAAAACACCATACCGGGCATTCTTCCAGCGTACCGCCGAAGTCCTTCACGATCTTCGTCTTGGAACGCAGAACCTGCGTGGGCTTCGTTCCGTCCAGCCAGATGTACTCAAGCTTTGATTTCTTCGCCATGTTCTCTAACTCCTCCCGCTGATGATCGATTTACGACAGACTGTCGAGCAAACTTTGCGTGGTCAGCAGTTGTCAATTTCGACAACCGCCAAAAACTGCAACTTCACCCCAATCGGCCTCCTGTCGCCGAAGCCTTGTCGGCACTGTCCAAAGGGTGACGCCTTACACAGACGACTGGTCAAGAAACCCTTCCCGGACCTCAACGCTTCCCAGCACCTCAAACCGCAGTGCACTGCAGCCCCCGCTGCCTGATTGCCTTTCCAGCAGACTGAGTTGCCCGTTTTTTATGCAACTCTCGATTCTGCCTGGTGGAAACAGCCGATGCGTGGGAACACAGCATATTCTGTGCCAATACATTTCCCGAAAAATCAAGCGCATTTTCTGAAAAGAAACGACGCGTTCTTCCACGGGATTCACCGGGAGATCTTAGTGCAGGGGGTTCAGATTCCGCCGTTGCTCCTCAGGACTATTCCCCGAAATCTCCCAAAAAACAGGCTCCGTGGCCTCCAGCTCGAGCCAATGGTCGCGCGCTTCGCCATCCACGACGTCTGACTCAAGTCGCCGCACCAGCAGCCTCATCGCCAAACACGTATGTTCAGAAAACTCGGACTTATACCGACAGCTTGTGCCCCCACAGACCAACTCAGACACCGTCGCTGAACAGCAGTAGAGGATGGCGAAATCCACAATTCTGAACATTCCAGCCCGTGGATTCCGCGACACCTTTTTCACCAGACTGTTAAAACGGCACCTCACCCCCAATACACGCGAATGTCCCTTGACTTCCCCTCCGGATTCTTCACCATTTGACTCAGCAGAGCGTATAGTTCTGACGTGTAAACCTCGCAGGCAACTTCATCCCGCATCGGCAACCAGTTCCGGAACAGCCGGCAACTTCGGCCGTGGGTGCCTGCGTTTTATGTGTCTGTTATCACCGTGGGCCGTTTCCACGCTTGCATGCTTGCGTGGACGCCGCATTGGTGATCACCGGCCCCGTCATTTCCCTCCTGAAAATCCTGCCACTCCTATGCAAACGACGATTCCGTTTTCCCGTGCTGCTGTGTGTCTGGCCTGGTGGTTCAGCCTGCTGGGGGCGTCTCTGCAGGCGGCTGATCCCATCGATTTCAATCGTCAGATTCGTCCCATCCTGTCGGATCTGTGTTTCCAGTGTCACGGTCCGGACGCCAACGAGCGAAAAGCCGGGCTGAGACTCGACACGCCCGAAGGCGCAAGGGCTGTGCTCGAATCCGGTCATGCGGCCCTGATCCCCGGAAATTCCGGCGAAAGCCAGGTGATTCAGCGTGTCAAGGCCACAGATGCCGACGTCATCATGCCTCCGCCAAACACAGGAAAAACAGCAACTGCCGCCCAAATCGCTTTGTTGCAGGCGTGGATTGATCAGGGTGCTGAATACAAGGGACATTGGTCCTTCATTCGCCCGCAGCGGCCTGCGGTTCCCCAACCACAACAACCCGCCCGCGTTGTCAATGCCATCGACAACTTCATCGAAGCGCGTCTTGCTCAGGCCGGGCTGCAACCAGCCCCTGAAGCTGATCGCGTTGCCCTGATCCGCCGCGTAACGCTGGACCTCACGGGACTGCCACCGACCCCCGCAGAAATTGACGCGTTCCTCAACGACGCCTCGCCCAACGCGTGGGAAACAGTTGTCGACCGACTGCTCAATTCCCCCGCCTACGGCGAACACATGGCTCGCTACTGGCTGGACCTTGTCCGCTATGGTGACACCCACGGTCTGCACCTGGACAACGAACGCTCGCTCTGGAAATACCGCGAGTGGGTAATTTCCGCATTCAACAGGAACAAACCCTTCGACGAATTTGCCACCGAACAGCTGGCAGGAGACCTGCTGCCCAACGCCACCCTCGATCAGAAAGTCGCGACCGGTTTTAACCGCTGCAACGTGACCACCAGCGAAGGCGGGTCCATCGACGAAGAAGTCTACGTGCGTTATGCCGTCGACCGCACCGAAACCATGTCCACGATTTTCATGGGCATGACTCTCGGATGTGCTGTCTGCCATGACCACAAATTCGATCCGGTCTCCCAGAAAGAATTCTATCAACTGTATGCGTTTTTTAACGCATCCGCTGATGCCGCAATGGACGGCAACGCACTCGCGCCCCCACCGATCATCAAAGTTCCATCTGAAGAACAGACCCGCACGCTTGCCGAACTGGACCAGCGCGTCGCCGCGTTAAAAACCGACATGGACACTCAACTGGCCAGCTTCGCCTACACGGACCCGGGGCCGGCAACATCGCCAGTCCCCGCCGAACCAACAGAGTTCGTCTGGATCGACGACGAGGCACCAACAGCCGCCCAGCTTCAGGGCGATACACCCTGGGAATTTGTGTCCGCACCAGATCATCCGGTGCAGTCCGGAACAAAATCCACCCGACGTCAGGCCACAGGGCTCAGCCAGCACTTCTTCACTGGCGCTGCCCCCACTCTGAAAATCGGTGCCGGTGACAAACTGTTCGCCTGGGTCTGGCTGGATCCCGTCAATCCACCCAAAACCATCATGCTGCAGTTCAACGACGGCGCATGGGAGCATCGAGCTTTCTGGGGAGAAGACCGGATCGCCTTCGGCAGCGGTGATGTCCCCGGACACCGTCACCTCGGCCCACTCCCCGCTGCCGGCCAGTGGGTGCGGCTGGAAGTTGACGCAGCCCACGTGGGGCTCAATCCCGGTGCCGAACTCAACGGTTGGGCCTTCACTCAGTTCGACGGACTGGTGTACTGGGACCACGCCGGCATCGTCACCATGACTCCCCAGGGAACCCAATCCTTCGAATCACTGGCAGCGTGGGAGGCCTTCGACAAAGGACTTGCCACCTCCACCGTGCCGCAACCCGTCCGCGATGCAATCAAAGTTGAGCCCGGTCAGAGAACGCCCGAGCAGTCGCAGTTGATCCGCAGTCACTTCCTGAAATTCGTCTATGCCGGCAGCCGTACCGTGCTCGAACCGCTGCAGAAGCAGATTGATGACCTCTCCAAACAGCGGACCGACCTCGAAAACTCCATCCCCGTCTCCATGATCATGCAGGATCTCCCCACGCCCCGGGACACCTTTGTTCTCCGGCGCGGCGAGTACACCCTGAAAGGCGAAAAAGTCACGCCCGGTGTGCCCTCCGTCTTCCCACCACTGCCTGCCGGTGCGCCGACAAATCGCCTCGGACTCGCACAATGGCTGACGGATCCCTCACACCCACTCACCGCCCGAGTCACCGTCAATCGGTTCTGGCAGCAGATCTTCGGGACCGGCATCGTCAAAACCGCAGAAGACTTCGGATCGCAGGGGCAGTGGCCCACGCATCCGGAACTGCTGGACTGGCTTGCCGTGGACTTTGTGGAATCCGGCTGGAACGTCAAAGGCCTGATGAAACAACTGGTCATGTCCGCCACCTACCGCCAGTCTGCCCGAGTCTCACCGGAACTGCTGCAGACAGACCCCGAAAACCAACTGCTCGCCCGCGGTCCTCGCTTTCGACTCGATGCCGAAGTTGTCCGTGACAGCGCACTGGCTGTCAGCGGTCTGCTCCGTGGACAACTCGGCGGAAAAAGTGTCCGCCCCTATCAGCCCGACGGCATCTGGGAATCTGTCGCCTTCGTGGGCAGTACCACCCAGTACTATAAACGTGACGAAGGGGACGCACTTTACCGTCGCAGTCTTTATACCTTCTGGAAACGCACCGCACCGCCGCCGTCCCTGATGGCCTTCGATGCCCCATCCCGGGAAACCTGCGTCGCCCGACGCGCACGCACCAACACACCTCTGCAGGCACTGGTGCTGATGAATGATGAGCAATACGTCGAAGCGGCTCGCAATCTTGCTACCCGCATGCTGCAGGCCGGCGCCGAGACTCAGCAGCAACTTGCCTTCGGATTCCGGCTCTGCACAGGCCGCATTCCCGAGGATCAGGAACTGCAGGTTCTGGCGCGCGTCTACGCACAGCACCTGGAACACTACAAGGCTGCGCCCACAGAGGCCGAAAAACTCCTGGCAATCGGGCTGTCGCCGCGAGCCGCAGAAATTCCAGTGCCGGAATATGCCGCCATGACCATGATGGCCAACCTCGTCCTCAATCTCGACGAAACAATCACTCGGGAATAGCCCTGCATAAAATTGTTTCAGACACGAAATTCCCCGGAATTGGCCAGGCCTGACGGGGAATTGCCTCGCTCGCTTGTTTTCACAGCCTCAGCATTGTTCAATTCAACGATTCTGCCTGACGTGCAGCCAGGTTGCAGACAAATCTGACAGCTTCACTCAGGACTTTCCGCGCGAAAAGCATTTCTTCCGGTATCTTCCGGAAGTTGCCTCTCATCACTCACTTTTTGACAGTCTCACAGGATTCGGACGAATGGCGGTCAAGGTTTATTACGAAGACGATGCCGATCTCAGTCATCTGAAGGGCAAAACGATCTCGATTATCGGTTACGGAAGTCAGGGCCACGCTCAGGCTCAGAATCTGCGGGACAGCGGCTGCAATGTCCTCGTCGGACAGCGCCCCGGTGGTCCCAACTACGATCTGGCAATCAGCCACGGTTTCAAGCCCGTGTCCGCTGCCGAAGCCGCCGAAAAAGGCGATCTGATCAACATCCTCCTGCCGGACGAACTGCAGGGTGACGTCTACCGCAATGACATTCGCCCGCATCTCAAGCCGGGCAATCTGCTGATGTGCTCACACGGCTTCAACATCCACTTCGGTCAGGTTCAGCCCCCACGCGGCGTGGACTGCGCCCTCGTGGCTCCCAAGGGCCCCGGCCACCTTGTCCGCAGCGAGTACGAAAAAGGCGGTGGAGTTCCCACCTTGATCGCTCTCAGCGACGGTGCTTCCGAAACCTCCCGACAATTGGCCCTGGCCTATGCCAAGGGGATCGGCGGGACTCGCGGTGGTGTGATCGAAACCACCTTCGCAGAAGAAACTGAAACGGACCTGTTCGGCGAACAGGTTGTTCTTTGCGGCGGTGTCAGTGCCCTCGTTAAGACAGCTTTCGAAGTTCTGGTCGAAGCAGGCTACCAGCCTGAAATGGCCTATTTCGAATGTATGCACGAACTGAAGCTGATCGTGGACCTGTTCTATCAGGGCGGTCTGAACTACATGCGTTACAGCGTGTCAAACACCGCAGAATTCGGCGACTACACCCGCGGTCCTCGCATCGTCACCGAACAGACCAAGCTGGAAATGAAAAAAATTCTCAGCGAAATCCAGACCGGACAGTTTGCCCGCGACTGGCTCCTGGAAAACAAGGCCGGCACGCCGTCCTTCCAGGCAACTCGTCGCCGCGAACGCAATCATCAGATCGAAAAAGTTGGCAAGCAGCTGCG
>JBDKIW010000141.1:0-2904 GCA_039796955.1 Planctomycetota bacterium | reverse complement strand
TCAATCACCTTCGGGATCGCAATCCCATCAATCAGAGTAACCAGGACATTTCCAGGCTTGATGTCCCGATGAATAATCCCCCGTCCATGAGCATGCTCGATCGCGCGACAGACGGAAATCATCAATCGGAGACATTCCCCGGCCGTCAACTGATTCGCGGCGGCAAACTCGGTGATCGGTGGGCCATTCACAAACTCCATGACAAAGAATGGAGATCCACGTTTCAGCAGCCCTGCATCCAGAATCGTCGCGATATTGGGATGCTGCAGACGTGCCAGCAACTGGCGTTCGGATTCGAACCGACTGATGGCTGTCTGTGAATTCAGTCCGGACTTAACCAGCTTGACAGCAACAAGTCGTTCCAGCGGCTTTGTTTGCCGGGCCAGCCAGACCGAGCCCATGCCGCCTTCACCAATCGGACCAAGCGGAATGAAGCTGCGGCCCTCGACATCTTCCAGCCCATCCAGTTCCGGGAACAGTATCTCCATCGCCTCCCGACCGAAGATGGCCGGAGACTCCAGAAAATCGCCCATCGCCTCCATGGCGGCCAGCAGTCCTTCCACCTCACGCTGCAGATCTTCGTTCTGGCCGGACAACTGCTTCAGGGCTCTGGTCCGATCGTCCCGATTCGAGATTTCGGTCAGCTGCATCAGGATTTTGGCGGCCTGATTCATCAATCCGTGCTTTGCAAAGCGGGTGACTCAGGCTGCACGGGATCGGCCGCGTTGTCCTGTCCGGAGAATTCATGGCGTTCCAGCATTTCATAAATCTGAAACAGTCGGGCCCGCCCCCAGGTCCAGAGACCTCGGACTGTCTGCTCCTTAATCTCCAGCAGCGCTGCCACTTCCTCGTGTGACAAGCCCGCGAAGTATTTCAGGTCAATCACGCGTGCGCTATTGGCAGACTCCTGCCTCAGCACCTCCAGCGCTTTATGCACCCTGATGAAACAGATGTCCTCAGAAGCCCCCTGCGACTGAATTCGCAACGCCCGCTCAATCGGCCTGCGCTTGAAGTCCCCGCCATGTTTCAGGGCCGACTTACGACGAGTCCGATCCACCAGCAAATGGCGCATTGTCTCGGCCGCTGCGGCGTAAAAGTGCTTTTCACTTTTCCAGTGCTGCGGCGAGTCAGCCACGCCGAGCTTAATCCAGGCCTCATGCACCAGATCCGTGGGATCAAGGGTCGGGTGGATCCCGCTGGACAGTAACGTGCGCCGTGCCAACTTCCGTAACTTTTCGTAAAGCGCGGCGAAGTGCTGCCCACCGCCCCCGGCACGATCGCCTGACGCGATTCCCGATTCGGCTTCACTGGTGCCCTGGTAAAATGTACCGGCCATGCTTCCTCGCAGCTTCGCAGATGAACCTGACCTCAATGGCCCTCTGATCCAGCACCTCAGTCGTCATCGCTTCACAGAGAAGTCTGGTAATCTCGCCACGACCCGCCCGGAATTCAAGGGAAATTCCCCCGGTTCAAGCGAAAGGCGACGAGTCATTCCCAGCCGCGAAACCACCAATCTCCATTTCCGAAAATCATTCGATTTTTCTGAAATTCACGCAGCGGCCGCCCAGCTTTTGTCGTTTGACGCTCAATCGACTTCCAGCAGCAGGACCGTGGCTGCGCGAGCGGGAGCTGCCAACCCGCCTAGCTCGCTCTATGCCGCAATTCCAGCGAGGTGACACCGGACGAATCAGGCTGTACCACTACTATGACGGCCCACGTGGCATTCTGACAACACGTCCCGCAATTCGCCATCACTGCTACAGGCTGACAGCCAGTCTGCCGGAGAGATGGGAATTCCCCGCTGCTCGCCATTCTCCAGCATCAGACCGGTCAGTTTTCCGGTAGGTTGTGTTGTTGAGTTCCGGGGCGAATTCCCCACCCGGCAGTGACTCAACAGGGTTCACGCAACGACTAACGCCACGTGTCACGCTGATCTCAGTAGTGCTCTCCTATGACGACACATCGAAAAAAGAAATCTGAGTCGAGGAATTCTGTTTCACAGCAGAAGCCCCGAACCCTGCCCACTCTGCCGCATGACGTCTCACCAGCCCACCTGGAGCAGGGCGAGGCCCTCGAACGCGTACTCCGTGAAAGGGCTGCGTTGCCGCCCGCCGTGGACTCAATCCCTGGCCTGACCGGAAACGAGTTTCAGCCATCACCGGAACACCTGCCAACGGGTTCACGAGCCCACACTGAAAACTCCTCTGCGAATGCGTCGAAGTCCGGGACACCTTTTGACCGTCAACTCCCGCTGCAGGCATTGCACACCGATTTCTTCTGTGATTCGCGCACTCAGATTGCCGCAGCAGCGGTTTCCGAACAGATCCAGGCCTGTGGCATCGATTCAGGAATCGGGCCTGCATCCTTCGGCATGGTCGCACAAACACGATTTCGTGAGGATTCGACGGCACTGCGATCTCATCCCGAAAACTCAGAACTGCTGCAGGGCCTGGATTCGCGCCTCGGGGCACTGCGGACGATCCTGCTGAAGGAACTACAGTCTTCCTTCGCGGATCTGCAGTCGTTTCAGAAGACCGTCTGGGCAGAACAGAAGGGGTTGCTGCAGGGTCTGTCCCGCGAACTCAGGCCTCTCGACGACAATTCGCCAGCAACAACCTCGCCCGCCTCAACACGGGTGGATCACCAGACCTCCGTCTCCAGCATCGACCCCCGGCACACAGCTTCACCGGAAGCAGGGGCCGTCGTCGATCGGATGTCGGCAGTCGAAGTCAGCCTTATTCAGCAAACTCCGCTGCCACCGCACCAACAACCACCGGCTGCAGTGTTGCCTGAACGACTCCATCGGTCGTTTGATCGTCCTGACAGCAATTACGAATCCAGCCGATCCAGCGCACCGCGCACGTGGGAAGATATTCGTCGGGAACTGCTTTCCGAATGTGAGGC
>JBDKIW010000140.1:0-2586 GCA_039796955.1 Planctomycetota bacterium | reverse complement strand
AACGCGGAAAGCGTCACCCACAGCAGCACCGACTGAGCGACCAGAAAATGCATGCCGTGCAGAGCGGTGAACATCACCACAAAACTATGGACTCCCAGCTGGGAATTGTCGGCGGTGCGAGCCCCTTTGTCCATGGCCCACAGGCCGTAGCCCTGCACAATCACGAACAGCATGGCGGAGAAGAGGGCCTGCAACAGCGCCCGACGAAATTCGGGCTGTTTTTCACGACGCACACAGGCCCGGGCTCGTTCCATATACCAGCTGCCCGCCACCAGCAATCCGGTACTGACAAGGAAGGCCCACGGCAGCCGCAGTCGGTCTGACGGGGTCTGGCGGCCGAAGAGAGCGGCCAGCAGAAATGAGCCACTGATGACCAGAATGGCCTGGCACACCGTAGCAAGATAAAAGCGGCGGGCCAGTGAAACGCGAATCAAATCCCAGCGATTGGCCATGGCACTCATCGACGTTCGGACGGGAAAGGATCAACTGGACAGAACAGCCAGGGACCCACGTCCGGATCCGCTTATTTGGGCTGCGCCTTTTCCATTTCCCGACTGATCATAGAACACAACCAGTCCTTTTGAACCCGGCCATTCACAGCAGAAGCGGAAAACATCATCTTTGGTACGGAACCTGAGCCCACCTTGACATACAGATCCACGTGCCGTGCGATGTATTTCGCAGGAACTCCGGATTCCAGCTCTTTCTTCAGGGCCTGAGCCCCCACCAGTTTTTCCGCATGTGCCTGTGCGGCAGCGGCCGAGCGATTTTCCGCAAACATCCAGTCATGAAATTCCTCGTATTTGTCCGGCTGGCAACGCCAGACCGCAACGGCCAGTCGGCCGAGTTGGCAGGCACCCGCGTGGCCCGACCCCGACGCCGCTCGATTGCAGGAACGTTCCAGTGGAACCGGCAAGGCAATCACGGCGACGTCATCGCCAAACTGCTGCAGAGCACCGCGGATGGCCTTGTGGGTTTCACGGCAGTGAGGACATGTGTAATCAAACATTTCCACGAAGACATAACGGGCGTCGGCAGACCCCAGCAGCGGCCATGCCCGCACGTCCAGAGTGATCGGGCCACTGATGCCTGCCACGGTAATCTTGCGGGGAGCTGGTTTGGCGGCCGGTGTCGTGATCGTCGCGGGATCTGTGGATTGAGCTGCGGACTCGGAGTTGGTGGTCGGTTCGGTGCTGGTGGTATTGGCGGCAACAGAGTTGTCTGTCGCTGCGGCAGGCGTTGCGAGTGTGGGTTCGGAAGCCGATGCTGAGGGCTGGCTGGCTGCGGCGGTGTCATCAGATGCAGCGACGGGCTGGACGACATTCGGGCTGTCCGTGGTTTGCAGAGTCTTCTCGTCAGGTGTGCTGGTCAGCATCACCAACGGACTGTGCCAGAGCGTGTTGCGGAATGGCGTAAGCATCAGCAAAGCGGCCGAGAATTCCGGCGCTTTGGAACCCACCTGTTCGGCGGATCCGGAGGGATCGGCAGTCGGGGCTGCGAACTCATCCGCCGGGACAGCTGTGTCGGCTTCTGGCGCGGCAAAGTCTTCACTCGGGGCGGAAAATTCCTCACTCGGGGCAGCGAATTCTGCGTCCGGTGCAGAAAACTCGGACGTTTCCGGACTTCCCGCTGCCGGAGTTACGTAGTCAGGAACGACGATCTGAAACGTGGGTTCCTGTTTCGTCAGCAGTTGACTGACGATCAGCAGCGATGCGGCGATCAGGCCGTTTCCGACGGACTTAAGACGAATAGTGCTGGAAATTCGGGGTGAGAGCAGTGTCGTGCCGGCCAGAATCAGACCACACGTATGAACGGCGATGCAGTAGGGGCAAATGTGCTGAAGTGCGAAAATCTGCAGTCCCATAAACCAGAATGCCACCAGACCCGCAGCGACAAAACCGGTCGTCAGGCCACTCCAGAGCCAGCGATGAAACACGACCGGCGTTGGTCGGCTGACAAAAAACAACAGGCTGAGCAGGGTGGCATACAATCCGGCTGCCGGAAGACTGACCGGAATACCCAGAACTTTGGACCAGCGACTGTTCAGCACGTGCCCGCAGTCCACGATTTCCCCGGAACCGCAACCATAAACCGGCTGCATCTGCAGCGCTGTCCAGGCGAGATATCCGGAAATGACCAGTCCAGTCGCACACAGACTTCTGAGGATCCAGGCGCTGCGGGAAGAGATCCCGGGCACGGTCATGATAGTCCCCGGGGCAGTTGGGGCAGAGGCGTTGACAGTGGTCATGGACACACCTTCAGAGCACTTCGGGGAAAAAGAACACGACAGGTTTCAATCCGCACAGCGACGAAACCCGGGATGTCGCATCCTGACTGACGGCGATCAACGCCACTTTGGGCGATCGCCTGCAATCCCGGTCTCTGAAAAAAGATTGAACCACGTCCGGCGAAGCCACGCCTGAAGCAAGCTGCAGGCTGACCCAGTCAACCCAGTCTTACAGTGTTCAATATGTTGCTAGTATACACGCTGAGAAAACCCGGGTACGGTAAAATTCCTGAAGCTCAGGATTTTCCGAACGGGCAGACTTCGTAATCCTGTTCGACTCTGACGCGGTGCGCAGGTGC
>JBDKIW010000139.1:0-4491 GCA_039796955.1 Planctomycetota bacterium | reverse complement strand
CCCCGCATCAACGCCGGCGGCGGCCGCGATCACTGGCCACGCGTCTTCAGCATCGTGATGGCCGGTGGTGGCATTCGTCGTGGTCACATCTTCGGTGCCTCAGACGGACTGGCAGCGGAAGTTGCCGATCAGCCGCTGTCAATCGAGAACTATGCAACCACGATCTATCACCTGCTTGGAATTGATGCCAGCCGCAGTCTGATGTCACCCGGTGATCGCCCCCAGCGAATTGTCACCGACGGCGAAGTCGCGAGTGATCTCCTTGCGTGACAGCTCACGCGCCCGTCGCGATTCCGCATCGCCCCCTGATGTCGTCCCCCGATGTCGCCACTGGTACGCCCCTTTGCTGTGCTGTTTGTCCGTACCAGATCAGTTCACGAGATATCCTTCGGAGCAATTCTGCATGTTCGCCCTGCGTTGTGTTCTCATGTTCCTGCTAACGTGGTCCGCAGTTGGCTTTGCCGCACCGCCCTCCATCGAAAGAGTCACCCCGACGGTTGGACAACGCGGCACGACTTTTCAACTTGCGATCCTCGGAGCCGGACTCGCTCGCGCGGAAGAAGTACTTCTGTATCGCGGCGAAGTGAAATGTACCACGCTGACCTCAGTCTCAGATAACGAATTGACATTAACCCTCACAGCAGCCCCGGACTGCCCGCCGGGTGAATGCGCTTTCCGTATCCGCTCTCCGGAAGGGATTTCAGAGTTGCTGACTTTTCTCGTCACAACACTCCCGGTTGTGCCTGAAACTGAAGACAATAACACGCTTGAATCCGCACAGGTCGTTGAACTGAACTCGACTATTGCCGGAGTCATCGAAGCGGGCGATACCGACGTCTTTCGTATCACTCTTCAGAAGGGACAACGACTGACCGCAGAAGCCGAAGCCATGCGAGCCGGCGGGGGCCTGTTTGACGCCGTCCTGAATCTCTATGACCCCAATGGCGATTGGATCAACTCTGCAGACGACTCCGCTCTCACACGTCAGGATCCTTACTTCTCCCTGACAGCTCCAACTGACGGCGATTACCTCATACAAATTCACGAAACCAGTCATGAAGGTGACGATGACTGTCGCTATGCGCTGCACCTCGGCTCCTTCCTCAGACCGGATCTTGCCTGGCCCCCTGGCGGTATGGCAGGCACCACGCAGTCTGTCACATGGATCAGCACCGCTGAAACTCCAGTGAGTGAATCTCTGGTGCTTCCTGCCACGCAGGCCGAAACCATACTGCTGTATCCTTCCTGCAGCGAATGCATCGCTCCGGTCGGAGTTCCGTTTCGTGTCTGTCCGTTTCCCAACATCAACGAATCCGTCAACAGTGATCAGAAGTCCCGACCGCAACCAGCTCGGCTCCCCGTCGCATTCAATGGTATTCTCGCCAGCGACCACGAAACCGACTCCTGCCTGTTCTTCGCGACCGCGGGACAAAAACTACGGGTAGCAGTTTTTGCCCGACAACTGGGTAGCCCTGTCGATTCACTGCTCGAAATCCGAGACTCTTCCGGACGCGTGCTTGCCGCCTCAGATGATGCCGAATCCCCCGACAGTCGCATCGACCTCGTCACTCCACGGGATGACGTGCTTGAATTGCGGATCACCGACAAGCGCGGGAACTTCGGCCCTTCACACTTCTACCGAATCGAAGTGACTGAGCAAAAACCCGAGTTACTTGCCTTCATCGCTCGCCCCGATCGAAAGTCTCAGGAACGCCAGGCAATCGCCGTCCCCCGGGGAAACCGTGTGCTGACATTTCTCAGTGTGCAGCGACGAGGCTTTACGGAAGACGTCTACCTGTCCCCAGGACCGTTGCCCCCCGGGTTGACCATGTCGCCCGCGTCCGTCCCCGCCGACCGCTTCTGGGTCCCTGTGTTGATGGAAGCCTCCGAGGCTTCGCCACTGCAGGGAAATCTTGTTCCACTTGAAGCTTTCGCCTCCGACAGTTCCGGAACCATCACCGGCCATTTCCAGCAGGTTGTCGATCTTGTCGCCACCTCCGCAGATCAACTCTTCCACCAGGTCCGCACTGATAAACTGGCCGTGGCCGTCACCGAGGCAGTGCCTTATCGAGTGACCCTTGAGCCACCCGTATCTCCACTGGCCCCCGACGGAACGCTGGATCTTCACATTGCTGTCGAACGATCCAACGGATTTTCCGGACCACTGGATATCACCTTTCCATTTCTGCCACCATGGGTCGATGGCCCCGACCATCTGCGAATCCCGGAAGGTGCAGATTCCGGAACCTACACCCTTCACGCATGGCCCAACGCTGAACTGCGAACATGGTCGATCTGCGCAGAAGCCCGCCCCGCGCTGCCGCTTCCGACAGCGAGACCTACAGAACCCGGACCTCGCCCGGCACGTTCGGAATCTGAACAACTTCCGGTGAATCGCATCCCGGTGGCGTCCAACCTCGTATCACTCACGATCGCTCAGTCCCCCGCCTCCGGTCTGCCGAAAACCATCGTGACGGAACAGGGGCAGACATCCACAGTCGTTTACGCTGTCACACTTTCAGACTCTCTGCCTGACTCACTGATCGCAACTCTTGAGGGATTACCCAATCGCGTACACGCTCCGCCCGTACAGATTCTCTCCACAGAACGTCGGATCCGTTTTGATCTCGAGGTCACCTCCACGGCACCCACAGGCTCTTTCGCGGATCTGTTTGTTCGATTAAGCGGTGATCTCAATGGGCGTCGCGTCTCGTGGATCGTCGGTGCTGAAAGCAGCCTGACAATCGAACCAACGGGAGAACTCCTGACTGATGAAAATGGGCGGCCATTGAGTCGTCTGGAAGCCCTGCGACTCCGGGCATCCACTCCAGCAGACCAGGCTCCACAAAACACTCCCTGATCTGTCCACTGCACCACGACCGAACCTTTGCTGTGCGGGAATTCTCTGCCACTGTCCAGTTATCTGGCAGCTTGACGGTCACATCCAGTCTGCACCATGGATAGAAAGCAGAAGACACACACTCTCTCATGCTCAGTTTTCAAAGTTCTGCCAGGAGCTTTCTGAACATCATTCCGAATCGCTGAAACGTCTCATTCAAATCCGGCTTTCCTCATAACACACTCTCAGACCGCGGTGGTTTCCATGTTGCTCAGGCCTTTACAAACTGTCGTTTTCGCCTATCACTTTCTGCTGGCCGTTGTTGCAGGTCTGGCGATTGCGGACGAGCCCGTTCGTCCATCCATTTCGGTTGTCCCGTCAAGCATCAGTCTCACCGATGCCCGCGACACCCAGCAGATACTCGTGCTCAGGACGCTTCCGGACGGCAGCACGTCTGATGTCACCGCTGCCGCAGAATTGACCCTGAGTGATCCTGCGATCTGTAAGATTGAACAGGGACGCATTCAACCGCTGAGTGATGGAAAGTGCCAGCTCAACGTCCGTTTTGAGGAATTTGAAACCACGGCCGCGGTTGAGGTGACCAACTCTGCCATTGTTCCGGATCTGCAGTTTCGCTCGGAAGTCCTCGCCGTGCTGACAAAATCAGGCTGCAACGCCGGCAAATGTCACGGCGCTGCATCCGGAAAAGACGGTTTCCGACTGAGCCTGTTCGGATATGACCCTGCCGGTGATCATCATCGCCTGACGCGCGAATTCCCGGGCCGACGTGTCAACGTCAACTCACCGGACTCCAGCCTGCTGCTCCGTAAAGCTGTGGGCAATGTCAATCACACCGGCGGACAATGCCTTGAAGAAGACTCTGAGCATTTCCGGGTTCTGAGATCATGGATCGCTGCAGGCGCGCCGGCAGACCCACCGGAAGTGGCTGTCCCGGTGGGAATTCACGTCTACCCGGCTGAAGCCGTGTTTTCCAGTCAACAAGCCACCCCACAGCCCCTCCTTGTCCTCGCCTCGTTCAGCGACGGCACTGACCGTGATGTGACCGACCTCTGTGTCTTTCTCAGCAACAACGACGCTGTATCAACAGTCAGCGGCAGTGGCATCGTGACCCCGACGGGACCCGGAACTGCCTTTATCCTCGCCCGGTTTGACCAGTTCACCGAAGGCTCAGATATTGTGGTTCGACCGGGGAAGGAATATCGCTTTCCCGATCTTGCCCCCGATAATCAAATTGATACCCTCGTCTTCGAACGCTGGAAGGATCTGCATCTGCTGCCGTCTGAGGTGTGTTCAGATGAAGAATTCCTGCGCCGCGCCTCGATTGATCTGATTGGACTTTTACCCACACCTGAAGAACGCAGTGCTTTTCTTGCCAACACGGATCCGAACAAACGCAGCAGTCAGATTGATGCACTGCTGCAACGCCCGGAATTCCTCGACATCTGGGTCATGAAGTGGGCCGAACTCCTGCAGATTCGCACAGTCAATGGTCTGAGCCCCAAAGGGCTCCTTCTGTACGATCGCTGGCTGCGGGAACGAGTCCACGCCGGACAGTCAATCGATCAGATCATCCGTGAACTGATCCCCGCCACTGGTGGCACCTTTGAAAACCCGGCCACCAGCTACTACCA
>JBDKIW010000138.1:0-2652 GCA_039796955.1 Planctomycetota bacterium | reverse complement strand
GAATACTCTGATTCCGGGGCATCCGATGTGGTCTGACTTCTGGTGGTGCTTGGCGACAATTGAGGTGGCCAGCAGTCTGAGCGTTCGAGGGTCCATGACGCCGGAACTGTCACGCGGATGTCGGTTCCTGCGGAGAGTTCGGGCTGGTTTCGCTGAATCACTACGCGTCCCAGTTCCGGTACCGCCCGCACAACAGGCTGTTCAGATTTCAGAGGACGACCAACGATGACTGGAACCTGCAGTGCCGGGTAGTCCGGATCATCTGTTTTCAGCGTGATCAGCCCCCGATGCTGTCCGGGCGGAAGTCCCTCAGCAAACCGGACAGTGACCCGGGTCTGACTGAGTTCTTCCCCGGTCGACTGCCCTGCCAGCGTAGCCTGAATGAAGTCCGGCGCTGCCTGCAGTTCCTGTATCCGCAGTGGCTTCTGCCCACGTCCCGGGCGGAAGTCTGAAATGGTGACCGCATAGTCACTGGCGGACGGAGAGTCTCCAATGACCATGAGCACCCGTGGTTCGATGAGCAGTTTCTTTTCCGGCAGTCGGAGCTTCCATGTCAGTGTCACTTCACGTGGCTGCGGATCTTCGTAGCGGACCGTTAACAGGTATTCGCGCAGGCCAGCGGGTTCATTGGCTGTGCGGATGGGCAGCGTGATCCGGCCAGTTTCTCCGGGCGGGATTTCTCGTGAGGAAATGGAGGGAGACAGGCAGCCGCAGCTGGGTTTGAGTTCTGTGATGCGGACGACAGAGGTGCCTTTATTGCGGAAATAGAATTCCTCGCTGATCACCGGTTTGGATTCGGCAGTGATATGGCTGCGATCTGCGAGATAGCTTTCGAAGACGAGGGCCGGGCGATCACCGGTGACAGTCAGAGGGGGGCCCGTCTCGGATGTCCACTGGCTGAATGCTGATCCCAGGCAGGGCAGCAGCAGGATCAGGATCAGGGCGCGCGACACACGGGTGGAAGCCGACGACTGTTCTGGCTGTGCGGGGGTGGTGAGTGGGGTGTCCATGGTGTGTGGGCCTCCGTGAGTTTCTGACCGGTCTCCGGAATGTGCTTCCGGAATGCGGCGGTATTCGTGAGCTGAGCGCAATCTGATCCGGGCAGACTTCTGCCTGCTGAATTTCGCTGAACACAGCAGCTGCCGTAGTTTCGCTGGAAACCGGGGCTCTGAGAACAGCAGATTGCCGTGGGTCAACAGAATTCCGCGCCGAATACCCCGGAAAAGAGACCTGACCCCTTTTTTGTTATTCCTTTTCGAAACATGGTGAAGCTGCTACCATGCGGATTGAGCCCGGTTTCGCAGCCCGCAGACAGGTTTTCCGTCGCATCCACAGCCTGTTGTTGCAGTTTCATGGAGTCCGATGACGTGCAGCAGCCTCTTTCCTGTGGTTTCCTGATCCTGCGTGGCCAACCAGTGGATTCTTTCCTGCTGATGCGACATCCGCGTCGCTGGGACTTGCCGAAAGGGCATCTGGACGAGGGCGAGACGGAGATCCAGTGTGCGCTGCGTGAGTTGCACGAGGAAACGGGCATTCCCGCGGATGCGGTCGAAATCGACCCGGATTTTCAGTACGAAAACCGCTACATGGTGAATCAGAAACGCTATGGCGGCAAAGGTTTGATTGAAAAACGGCTCCTGATTTTCCTGGGGCATCTGACTCGCCCCATTCGGATTGTGGTCACAGAGCACGATGATTATCGCTGGTTTGACTGGAATCCGCCGCACCATATTCAGGAATGGACCATTGATCCGCTGCTGCATGCAGTTCACGAGCACCTGAAGCGCAAGGGAACGATGTAGTTTTCCGGGGGAATTTCCCGGAGTCATTCCCCGGGAAATCCGCTGCTCCCCTGCTGAATTTATTCGCGTGATTGTCGCTGCGTCTGCAGAAAGGCGATCAGATCCCGAAACTCAGGAACTGTCAGGGTTTCCCCGAAATTTGCCGGCATCGGGCTGGCGGTTGACGACTTTCGTTCCTCAACCTCAGACAGGTTCAGGATCGTTTCCTTCGCCTGACTGTCCGTCAGGCTGAGTCGATCCTGTTCCAGTTCCTTCACCAGGCCGCTCAGAGCTTTCCCATCAGTTGTCACAACCGTTGTCGTACGAAATGCGACGTCCACATTGCGATTGGGGGCCAGCACGTCTTCCAGCATTCGCTGCAGGCCGCGATTGGCGATGCCGTCAAGATTGGGGCCCACCTGCCGACCTTCTCCGCCTAACTGGTGGCAGACCTGACAGTTCTTCCGGAACAGCTCTTTTCCGGTGTCCACATTGCCCTGAGTTTCTTCCACCTGGCGTCGACGCTCGGCCAGCAGCGTCTCGACGGTCGCGTCTTCATTCGGCAGCTTGCTGAGCATGTCTGTCAACCGCTGCTTTGCCGGGGCGGACGCGATGGCCAGCAGTCGTTGCTGGATGGAAGGACGCAGCAGCAGCCGCGCAGAGGCTCGCCCGTCTTCCATAAGAGATGTGAGGATCTCTGCCCCGTCTGCGCTACTGGCCAGTTGTTCGGCGAGTAATGTCTGCTCGGAAGCCGTTGCCACGTAAAAGGCGTTGCTGAGCACCTGCTGCGTCTCGACATTTCCGGAGTTCGTGAAGACACCACGAATGTCGGCAATCAGTGTGTCGCTGGCTTCAGGCATGGTCGGAACAA
>JBDKIW010000137.1:0-3927 GCA_039796955.1 Planctomycetota bacterium | reverse complement strand
CGCGATTTACGGGATTCATGACGATCGCGAACACGAGCCTGAACGCTGGTGAAATCACTGGCCTCCGGGCTATCAGCAAGGCATGCACGCACAGGATTGAGATCGACGTAGGCCATGCAGGCAGCAATGGCCATCTCGTCCAGCAGTGGCTGCGCCTTATATCGAGCTTCCCAGAAGTGCCCTCGCACTTCATCCTCCTGATTTGCCCGCTTGGCGATCGACTCACACAGGCACTTCATGAACCACGACAAATTCGAGAATCGTCGCCGCTTTTCTTTGATTCCGGCGGGACTGCTCAGCATCTGCTGCAACTCTTCCTCAGTGGGTACAGCCGCAGATTTATCCTTGTTTCTTCGCTTTGGAAACAAGGCCCACCAACGTCGAGCCACGTCGTCATCTGACCATGCAGTTGCAACGTCGGGGCGGGTGCGAACAACCACATGCAGATGATTTCCCATGACAGCAAAACTGAGCGTTTCGAGGGCAAACACGCCTGCCAGAAATTCCAGCCGCTGCCGCACCCACTCACGACGATGGGAATAATCCCTTTTCGACACCGGATCCCGACCACAAAGGTGCGTTCGCCGTACGCAGCGATTCACCACATGAAACACCTGAATCTCTTCGGCGGCAAGGATCTCTCGTCGGTTAACGCGTGGCATCGTGGCAGTCTCCGGAAATTGAGTTGGAGGCATGCTATCGACACAAAATCAGGATGTCAAGGTGCATGGCACCTGTGTTGGTTAGGTGCATGGCACCTGTGTTGGTTTGTTTACGTTTTTAGGAGTATTTGCTGGTCGGGGATTCAGCGACCTTCCCGGAGGCGATCGGCGAGGAAGTTGTCGAGTTCGGGGATGGCGTAGATCTTGGCTACGGTCTTCTCGAAGTCGTAGGGAACGCGATGGAACTCGATTACGTCGCCGTTGACGGTGACGTAGGAGGAACGGGGGTCGTTGTTACGGGGTTGACCGACGGACCCGACGTTGATCATGGCTTTTCCGGGACCAAGCTTGTAGCGGAAGCCAATTTCTTCAGGGGCGAGGAATTCAAGGGAGTCGGTGAAGACACCGGGAATGTGGGTGTGCCCCTGGAAGCACGTCTTCTCAATCAGTGCAAAGATTTTTTCCATCTTTACCTGGTTGTAGATGTCGTCCGGAAATACGTACTCATTCAGCGGGTTGCGGGCTGAGCCATGAACGAACATCATTTTCGAAGCTTCGTCACGATGACGTCGGGAAAGTTCTCCGAGAAAGTCCCAGCGCTTCTCAGCTTTCGGTCCAACCCCTTTCTCCAGAACCGAACGAGTCCAGAAAATGGAACGCTCGGCCGCGGCATTGAACCCTTCCGGGTCAAACAGAGCGGCCTGATCATGATTTCCCAGCAAGCACAGTTGCAGATCCATCACGAGGTCAATGCACTCAGCGGGATTGGGGCCGTATCCGACCACGTCGCCAAGGCAGTAGATTTCGGTGATCCCTTTGCTGCGAATGTCTGCCAGAACGGCTTGCAATGCCTCGAGATTACCGTGAATGTCGCTGATCAACGCTCTCAAGGGATTTGTCCTGGTTTCTGGTCTGAACTCTCGCAGCCGTCACGTCCGCCCACAGACTTTCGAGTCACAATCCGGCCCGCGTGGCATTGAGACCACGACGTGAAACACTTCCGATACATCGTGACTCAAACGACGTGCAGACTGACTGCGCTTCGTGCATCCTGATTTGAAGTGTGTCGAACATTGACGCTTCACCGAACGGCGAAAACGCGGAGTTTACTCGAAACATCCTCAAAAAAACGCCGAGCAACTCACAATATTTCCGATTCCGCAGTGTCAACACAACCGGAAGCGGAGGATTAGTTCCACTGCTCGGAAATTTTACGACGCCCGAGAATGCTGGGCAAGCCTTCGCCAGATTTCCTGTTCTAACTGGGCGGAAGAATTCCAGGAGCTGCAGCAAGTCGCCGTTCCCAAAGGGATCAGTAATTCCATCGAGCGGCCGAGGCACTGATTCAGGATGGACGGTCTCGACCATCCCGGAATGAGGCCAAGCATTGCAACCCGGGCATGCATGAACAACAGTGCTACCCTGCGGAAGTTCTCCGGCTGGTCACGGAGACGTCTCGTTCTCGGAACTCTTTTCAGCCGACGGGCGACGGCGTTGTTCGCAGGCCAGCGCCGCAGCCTCCCACATTTCCGCATGCTTCGGGCGCTGCATCTGCCGGCAAACCTCAGCCAGATCCCTTCGAACGGCGGCGTTGTCCAGTTCTTTAGCCGCCTGCTTGTTCAGTTCGATCAGGCGATTTTTCAAGGCATTACGCTGTTCCCAAACACCCATCTCCTCCTTCGCTCGCTCAGCCTGTCCAAGATTCTGCAGAACAATCGCAATCCGGTACTGCAAGTCTTCTTCAAATGGGAATCGGCGAACACCCTCTTCATACTTCGCCAACGCTTCCTCGGGCTTGTTCTGCCCCTCCAGAATCTCTCCGATCAGCAGGTACCACCCCGTCCCGGACTCATCATCTTCCGGCACAGGACAACGCTCCAGCGTCCGAAAAGCCTCGTCGGACTGCCCGAGGCTGAATTCACAACTTGCCAGTTCAACCAGCACCTCAGGTGTCTCACGACACTGCCTGAGATATGTCAACGCAACATCATACTTGTGCTCAGCGCGAAGGCTGCGTGACAGAAACAGTGCAACTGTGTCCCTGACACCATCTGGCGGCTTCAGGTCCCAGGCCTGCTGCAAATGAATCACCGAGTCGCTGTAACTTTCAAGGTCTCGATAGATGACACCCATCAGCCAATGCGGTCGATAATCATCCGGAGCCAGTCGGGCCACTTGTTCGAGGTGAAATACCGCTTCGTACTGGGCTCCCAGGTCATAGTAGGCACTTCCCAGCCAGCGGTGCCCGTCGACATGGTCGGGTTGCTCAGCCACCAGCGTGGTCAAAACGTCTCGGGCCATCCAGAGCTGCCCAGCCTGATAGAGGGCTTCCCCGGTAAACTCGAGAACCGAGGCACGCAGAGGCCCCTTCGCATCCAGAGCGTTCAGGGTTCGAAGTGCCGCCGCTGGATCCCCGGTGCGAAGAAAAAACACCGCCTGCAGAAGGCTGCCGTAGCCGTTGCTATCATCAACAGCGTCCAGCTCACGGATGCGTTCTCGCACCCCGGAAAAGTCTCGTATGCTTAGTGCTGCAATGCCGTCCTCATAAATTTTCTCAGCGCTGCGTTCAGCAGGAAAGGCATACCCCCACCCCAACCAAACGAGTCCGACGGTACAGACGACCCCGATCAGGACAGCGTTACGAATCGACATCACCCCTCCAGCGTCGGCGGTAATCGCAGCTCGTCACGTACCAGAACACTCACACGCACCAGCCAGTGCCCTTGCGAAGTCAGGCTGTCGTCCGTATCGAGCAAAGACCAAAATCATTGGCAACGAAATCAACTGCCAGGTCGACGTCATAATTCAAAAGGCCCCGAATCTGCTTCTCCAGCTCCCGACTCAGCCCGGGACTACCACGCGGAAATTCCAGGGAAATGATACGCTCGCGGGAGTGTGGAGACAGGGATTTCCCCGTCTCCACACTCCATCTTTATGCCGCTGAACAGCGATCAGTCAGCCAGCTGCAGCGGGATCGTATTATTCTGTGCTGACACGTTTTCTTTCAGTGGAGTGGTGCCCTGCGATGCGTACTTTGCAGGCAGTTCGCCGCCGTCCTTCTTCTTTCGTGAGTCACCGCTCTTCATCTCAGCCATCTTTTTAGCAAGATCTTCCGGAGACGGAGGTCCACCACTGGTCGTGGGCGCGGCAGCAGGTGCACTTCCTTTGACTACTGTGATGATATTCTCGCCAGCGACCGCACCGTCATTCGGCTCGAACATGGTCAGGCTGTACTTGCCATCCTTATCCGTCACACCCGAGGCTC
>JBDKIW010000136.1:0-29526 GCA_039796955.1 Planctomycetota bacterium | reverse complement strand
GACGGGGCGGTTCTCGGTGGGCTCACGCCACACCGCTCGCCTTTTTGGGGGACGTCACCTTTTTTTGCGGCCGCTGGATCGTCCGCGGCCGGAGGCTCGACGGGCGAATCCGGGGCGTGTGGAGCCTTCGTCTTCGGGAACGGGCTGCCCGATTTTCTTCTTCATTTCGTGGATGCGGTCTCGCAGTTGCGCGGCACGTTCGAAGTCCAGCTGTTCGGCGGCCTGCAGCATCTCGCCTTCCAGTTCGCGGATGAATTCCTGCGTGACGAACTGGGATTCTGCGGAAACTCCGACGGACTCACGTTCTACCTGACGAGCCTGAATCTCTTCTTCGATGCCTCGCCGGATGGCCTTGCGAATGGTTTCCGGAGTAATCCCATGTTCGCGGTTGTATTCGGTCTGCAGTTTACGTCGGCGATTGGTTTCATCGATCGCACGCTGCATACTTTCGGTGACCGTGTCCGCGTAGAGGATCACTTTCGCATTCACGTTTCGCGCTGACCGACCGATGGTCTGAATCAGGCTGGTTTCACTTCTCAGAAATCCCTCTTTATCGGCATCCATGATCGCCACCAGGGAGACTTCAGGAATGTCGAGCCCCTCTCTGAGCAGATTGACTCCGATCACCGCATCGTGCTTGCCTTCTCTGAGCTCGCGGATGACCTCCACGCGTTCGACGGCGTTCAATTCCGAGTGCAGCCATTCGCAGCGAATCCCTTCTTCGCGCATGTAGCTGGATAGATCCTCGGCCAGGCGTTTGGTGAGTGTGGTGACAAGCACACGTTCTCCGGCGGCCGTGCGTTCGCGAACCTGTTCCAGCAGATGCGGAACCTGTCCACGAGCGGGCACAACGCTGATTTCCGGGTCGACAAGGCCTGTGGGTCGAATGACCTGTTCAACAACCTCGCCACCGGTCTGATCGAGTTCCCAATTTGCGGGGGTGGCCGAGACCAGGACGCGGAAGGATGGTTTTGAGTTCCACTCGTCGAACATCAGCGGGCGATTGTCTTTGGCCATGGGAAGCCGAAAACCATGGTCCACGAGTGTGGTTTTGCGGGCATGGTCTCCCGCATACATCGCACGAATCTGGGGAATGGTGACGTGAGACTCGTCAACAAACAGCAGAAAGTCCTCGGGAAAAAAGTCATACAGCGTATATGGCGGTTCTCCCGGTTTTCGGCCCGCCAGTGCACGACTGTAGTTCTCAATCCCCGGGCAGAAACCGGTTTCCTTCATCAGTTCCAGATCGTGTCGCGTGCGTGCGGCAAGTCGCTGAGCCTCCAGCAGCTTTCCTTCCTGCTGAAACGTTTTCAGCGTGCCTTCCAGTTCTTCGCGAATTTCATCGAGCGCCGCATCCACACGACTCTGGGGCAGCACAAAGTGTTTCGCCGGATAGATGTAGATTTCACGAAGCGACTGCGATTCTCTTCCGGAGACGGGGTCAATCACGCTGAGTTTTTCAATCTCATCGCCCCACAATTCGATCCGATAAGCGAATTCCTCGTACGCGGGCCAGACTTCAATCACATCTCCGCGGACTCGAAACTTTGCACGACCGGGGTCAAAGTCATTTCTGTCGTACTGAATATCGATCAGTCGCATCAGCAGGTTTTCGCGATCGATCTGCTGGCCCACATGCAGAGGAACCATCATGTTCAGGTAGTCTTTGGGGGAACCAAGCCCGTAGATACAACTGACCGTAGCGACGACGATCACGTCGTTGCGACTGACAAGGGCGCTGGTGGCCAGTAGTCGCAGCCTGTCGATCTCCTCATTGATCGACGCATCCTTTTCGATGTAAATGTCGCGCTGCGGAATGTACGCTTCCGGCTGATAGTAGTCGTAGTAGCTGACGAAGTACGTCACAGCGTTGTTGGGAAAGAACTCGCGAAATTCTGCGTACAGCTGAGCTGCCAGGGTTTTGTTGTGAGACAGCACCAGCGTCGGACGCTGGATCTGCTGAATTACATTGGCCATCGTAAAGGTCTTGCCAGAACCCGTGACGCCCAGCAGCACCTGGGTACGTTTGTTTTCGCGGATTCCGCGACTGAGCGCTTCGATCGCTTTGGGCTGATCCCCGGCCGGTTCAAATTCGCTGACAAGGTGAAACTTCTGGTCGAGCGTAAACATGGGAAACCCTGCTGGAGAACCGCTGCAGAATGGACGGTGGTCCACACGTGCGGGAAGTGAAACGCCCTGGAAAGTCGCCGCACGGCCGGGTTCCGGATGTCACGACCGGGAAAGTGCGCAGCTTCCCACGAATCGTACACGGGACCGCGGCAGAGACTATGCACTCGCAGTCGAAATTCCCCGCGGCGGGATTCCGCAGGAAATCAGGGAGTCTGCCCACTGGCCTGAGAGACAGCCCAGACCAGTGCCCGCTGTAGCTGCAGGTCCGCAGTGTCATTCGGCGGTGAGGTCCCGGCCGTGCCGGTTCCGGAGCGAGACTCCCGGTGCTGCACCCATTCCGTCCACTGCTCATTCGTCAGTTCCACCTGGAGGTCTGAGTCCGGGCGAACGCCCCAGTTGTCCTCCGGACGGGAATCCGGGAATTTGTGGATATTGATACCGCTCGGCCGAAGGTAGCCGGCCGTTGTGAGTTTCATTGCGGACCGCCCACTGTCCATCCGGATCACGGTCTGCACACTGCCTTTTCCGAAGCTGCGTTCACCCACCAGAACTGCACGATGTTGGTCCTGCAGAGCTGCCGCCAGAATCTCACTGGCCGAAGCAGACTGGCGATTGATCAGCACAGCCAGCGGCAGGCTGGATGAGATCCCTGTTCCCGCAGTCGCCTCCCAGACCTTTTCCGAAACGGCCCGTCCCTGCATGGAAACAATCCGACCAGACTCCAGAAACATGTCTGCAATCTCAACGGCCGATTCCACCCGGCCTCCGGGATTGGATCGCAGATCCAGAATCAAACCGCGGGCCTGCTGTTCCGCCAGTTCCTGAAGGGCCTGACGCAGCTCCGCCGCCGTGTTGCGACTGAAATGACTCAGACGGATGTAGCCGATCCTGTTTGCCGCATCGATCCACCACTCCCACTTTGAGTTACCGTCACGGGTGACGCCCGACACTGTTGGTACAGTGACTTTTTCCCGGACGATTTCCAGAGTCTCCTCAGCTTCCGTCGTCACCCTCTGCATCCGCAGACTGACAGGGCGTCCCACAGGTCCGGAGATCAGTTTACCGATTTCCACTGGCGACAGATTGGTCACGGCGTTGCCGTCCACTGCCAGCAGAACGTCACCTGATCGCACTCCTGCACGTGCGGCAGGCGACTCATTGAGTGTACTCAGAATCTCGACACGTCCGTTGACCAGGTGCACCTGAATGCCAATCCCGGTGAATTCCTGATCCAGACTCTGTTCAAACCGAGCCAGTTCATCCCGGGCAATCCACGAGGAATACGGATCAAGCCCGTTCAGCATTCCCCGGATTGCGTGATCCAGAAGTTTTCGACGGTCGACATCCCGAACGTATCTGAGATCAATCTGTTCACAGGCTTCAGCGAACAAACGCATCAGCTCGAAATCTTCCCGCGTTCTGTCAGCGGCTGACGACGATTCATCCCGGGCAGGAACCTGGCGAGCGAGAGTAAATCCCAGCAGGCAGGCTGCCAGACAGAGAGTCCAGTTGACTGCGCGGCTCACGATTGTCTCCCAGTCGATCTTTTCACGAACAGAAACACGGGGAGAGAGATCCCCGTGATCAGCCAACGAGCGCTACGCGGCAGCACGCAGCGGTTCCATCACACTCACGGCCCCGACATCGGAACGCATCGCTCCGGTCTCCATGGCAAGCACTTCCTGAGCCATTTCAATATAGTCAACGGCACCTGCAGAACCCGGCGCATAGTCCAGAACAGACTGACCAAATCCCGGCGCCTCGGCCAGTTTGATATTCCGTCGAATTCGGGTTTTGAAGATCGCTGCTCGGGACCACGGCGTTTCCGCATCACTGCTGCGCAAAAACTGGCGAAGATCTTCCACCACGTCAGCGGCAAGCCGTGTACCGGATTCATACAGGCAGAGCATGATACCAGTGACACGCAGATCGCGATTCAGCCTGCGAGTTACGAGAGCGGTTGTTTCGAACAGCTTCGACAACCCCTGCAGAGCAAAGAAGTGCGGCTGCAACGGAATAAAGACTTCGTTGGCGGCTGTCAGCGCATTGATGGTGAGCACGCCCAGTGATGGAGGGCAATCCATAATCACGTAGTCAAAACGCTTCTGTTCATTCCAGTGCTTCATGGCATTTCGCAGGAAGAACTCACGCCCCTGAACCCCTGCCAGTTCCATCTCTGCAGCAGCGAGGTCAATGTTGGCGGGAACGAGCGACAGGTTGTCAACAATCAACTGCCGCGCGTGATCCAGCGTGGTTTCCTGAGTGAACACGTTGTAGACGGACGCCATGTCCGGCCCCGCTTCGACTCCCAGATGCAGCGACGCATGGCCCTGCGGGTCCAGATCCATCAGGCAGACGCGACGTCCCTGTCGGGCAAGAGCGGCCGCGAGGTTGACGCTGGAAGTCGTCTTACCGACGCCCCCTTTTTGATTCATCACCGCAATACTGCGCATTGATCGATTCCCTGTAGCAACACAATCAGCAGCCGTTGACAAATTCGCCACCAGCCGGTCCCCATCGCAATCCCTGTTGCGACCGTTCAGATGCTACCCCACCGCACTCGATTCGGAACAGACCGAAGTCGCATCGGAAGTTCTTCAGACTGTGACAGCGTCCCTGCATCGGCGAAAAACTGCCAGCAGAAAAAAACACTCCGGCCGGAACTGCCGATTGACGTCCCTCTGCGGGACTCAACGGCCGGCATCAAACGCCCCGGCAAAACGCAGCTCAGGCTTCAGCAATGTCGTGAAGAAGTCTGCGGGCCGGAGCAGGACTTCAGGCGGTGACCAGGAGACGATCAGTGCAGCCCACTTCTGCGGTTGTTCTGCGGGCGGACTCCACTCAGTTGACGGTTGGCCTTGTTCACTCCACCATGCAGAAGGCAACGCGAAGTCTGTCCTGCAGTTCCTGATGCGACAGGACGAGGGCTCTGCTACTATCCGACATTGATGAGCCGGATCGCTTCGCAGCCTGAAGAATCGTCCCGATGCAAAAGGAACACCCCGGTGCCCGCGACTGCTGTTTTTTCCGTTGGCGACAGCCTCACGGATTCTCTTGTGCTCGTCATCCTGCTGGCAGGTTCCATCTATGTAGGTCTGCGTGCTGGTCGCGGCAGTACCACCGCTGACGCCTACCTGCTGGGGGGACGTTCTCTGCCGTGGTGGGCCATTCTGGGATCAATCGTCGCCACTGAAACCAGCACCGCCACAGTGCTCAGCGTTCCGGGCGCGGGATTTGGTGCGACCGGGATGAAGTGGCTGCAGATTCCCATGGGCTATATGATCGGCCGCGTGATCGTCACATCCGTGTTTCTGCCGAGGTACTTTCAGGGAAACCTGTTCACCGCTTACGAGGTGCTGGAAAAACGATTTGGATCATTGACGCGGCGTCTGTCATCGCTGCTGTTTCTGGTGACCCGGAATCTGGGGGACGGATTACGGCTTTTTCTGGCGGGACTGGTTCTGCAGACACTGCTGGGATGGTCACTGTCGCAGAGTGTCATGGTGATGGGCGGAGTGACGATTGTCTACACTGTGGTGGGCGGTCTGCGATCGGTCATCTGGAATGACTGCATTCAGTTTGTGATCTATGTGCTTGGCGGAATAGCAGCGGTCTTCGTACTGGCGAATCGCATTCCGGGACACTGGACCACGATCTTTGCGTACGCGACCGAATCCGGCAAGCTGCAGCCCTTCAACTTTCAGCTCAGTGCCTCCGATCCATTTAACTTCTGGGCGGGGCTGATTGGTGGTGCTGTGCTGACCATCGGCACGCACGGCACTGACCACATGATGGTGCAGAGATATTTAAGTGCTCGCAGTCTGCAGGATGCGGGCAAAGCCGTGCTCGCCAGTGGAGTTGTCGTGTTCCTGCAGTTTGTTCTGTTTCTGTTCATCGGGATACAGCTGGCCTGTTTCTTTTCGATGCCGGGCCAGCAGGCACCCTCCGAATCGGATCAGGTGTTCGTGCAGTTCATCGTGCAGCAGTTTCCACGCAATACGGGCCTGATTGGGTTGATGCTGGCGGCCGTACTGTCGGCGGCAATGTCGACACTTTCCAGTTCGCTCAATGCCTCTGCATCAGCCATTGTCAACGACTTCTGGCTCCCGCTCAGCCGTGTCGAACCCACTCCGGCCCGACAGGTCTGGGTGTCGCGCATACTGACAGTCATGTTTGGACTGCTGCAGATGATCATCGGGATTCAGGCGGCACGCCTCGAGACCTCAGTTGTCCAGAACGCTTTAACAATCGCCGGTTTTTCAGCGGGCCTGCTGCTGGGAGTTTTTGCGCTCGGGATTCTGTCACGACGCGCCGGACAGGGAGCAGCACTCTTCGGGGCCTGCGTCGGACTGCTGGTCCTGATCGTTGTTCAGTTTGTGCTTCCTGAAGGGCGAACCTGCGCAGACTGGATACCGACGATCAGGATTGCATGGCCATGGCTGGCGCTGATTGGTGCCGGTACCACATTTTCTGCGGGTGAGATGGCTGCCATGTTGCGCCCCGCGTGGTCCATGAACGGCGAAGGAGCCAGTCCGGATGTCCGGAATGCGAATCGGCCTTGAGGTGCTCAGTGCCCACCCTCCGACAGAGCTCAGAGGACGAACACTGGGGCTGCTGATGAATCAGGCGTCGGTCGATCAGCACATGCGCTATGCCTGCGATGTCATCGCTGAAGCCTGCCCCGGTCAGCTGAAGCGACTGTTCTCGCCACAGCATGGCTTCTGGGGAGAACAGCAAGCCAACATGATCGAATCACCAGACAGCTGTTATGAGCAGCTCGACCTGCCGATTCACAGTCTGTATGCGGACAAGCGCCGCCCCGAGGCACAGCACCTGCGTGATCTGGATGTGCTGTTGATTGATCTGCAGGACGTCGGGTGTCGCGTGTACACGTTCATCTGGACAGTCATCGAATGTCTGCGTGCCTGTGCGGAAGTCGGGGTCTCCGTTGTTATTTGTGACCGTCCGAATCCACTGGGCGGGCTGGTCACGGAGGGGCCCGTCGTTCAGCTCGGATATGAGAGTTTCGTTGGTGGGGCGGCAATTCCTATGCGGCATGCGCTGACCATCGGCGAACTGGCCTCGCTGCTGAATCAGGAACTGCAGATTGGAGCAACGCTGAGTGTGCTGCCGATGCAGGGGTGGCGTCGGGAAATGCTTTGGCCGCAGACCGATCGTCTCTGGATTCCGCCTTCTCCTAACATGCCACGCTGGCAGACAGCAATGGTCTACCCCGGGCAGGTGCTGCTGGAGGGAACCACGATTTCGGAGGGTCGAGGAACAACGCGTCCGTTTGAATTCTGTGGGTTGCCGGGGATTTCTGAGGATCAGCTGCTGCGCCGGATGTCCGCAGGATCCTGCGCCGGCCTGCTACTGCAACCGGTTCGATTCCGTCCGACCTTTGACAAATGGCAGGCCGTCACCTGTCACGGACTCAGCCTGCACGTTCAGGACCCGGCGCAGATCCGATCCCTTGGTTTCACCGTCCAGCTCCTGGCAACTCTTGCGCAGCACTTTCCCGGCAGTTTTCAATTCACGCCGCCCCCGTATGAGTACGAGTACATTCGGCCTCCTATCGACATCCTCTGGGGTTCGTCAGAACTTCGAGAGGTATTCGCCACGTCGAGAGAATTGACGGACACACAAATTTCGCGGTTGATTCAGCATGATCAACGTGACTGGGACCGACGCGTGGCGGCCATCCTGCGGCCGGAGTACAGCGGCTGAGTTGTTCGAATCCAGTGCCGGCTTCGGAGAACACAGATCTGTTTTATGGCACCGCGCGATGCCGCAGGGCGTCGTATCAAACCCGGAACGTGCAGAACCGTGACAGCAGAAATGGACACGGATCGATCACACACACATCGAAGTCTCACACGGACGTTCTGTTGCGACGGTCGATTCACTTCTGAAAGTCAACCTCGCTCCGCGTACTGCTGCGCGACTGGGATTTGAAGCTGGCTGGGGATGACAATCCATCGAAAAAAAACTAGTGTTCATTCGAATATACGGATACTGTGCTGGTTCTGGCCATGATCCTGTGTGCGAAACTTCGAGTGGAGTCTGGTTCGTGATTTATCGTGTTGCCCGGGGATTCCTGTTTCTGACATTCCTGCAGGTCAGTCTGTACTCGGTCGCCGCACCAGTGCTGGGAGAAGACTGGCCATGGTTTCTGGGACCGAAGCACACCGGCGAATCCGGAGAAACGGAACTGAAGCCGGACTGGACGGACAAACAGCCTCCAGTGCTGTGGAAGCAGCCGATCGGAACGGGCTATAGCGCCCCGTCAGTGCTGGGCGACCGGTTGGTCGTGCATCATCGACAGGGCGACAGTGAGATCATTTCATGCCGTTCAAAGGCCGAAGGAACCGAGCTTTGGAAATATGAGTACGCATCGGCGTTTGAGGACCCCTATGGCTACAACAACGGGCCGCGTTGCTCACCGGTGCTGACGGAAGACGCCTGCTTCACTCTTGGCGCCGAAGGACAATTGGTATGCGTGTCCATGAAAGACGGCAAGCTGCGCTGGGAAGTGGATCTGCGAAAGAACTTTCAATTGCCCGAGTGGTTCTTTGGTATGGGGTGTTCGCCGCTACTGGATGGCGATCAGTTAATTGTCCTCGTCGGTGGTCAGCCGGATTCGGGGGTGGTTTCCTTTGATCGCAACACCGGCAAAGTTCTGTGGCAGGCGGTTGGCAAAAGCACCTGGGATGGGACGACGACACCGGAAGGGGACACCTACCAGTGGACCGGCGATGAAATGGTGGTCAGTTACTCATCACCCGTGATTGCAGAGATTCATGGACAGCGTCATTTGCTGTGCCTGATGCGTCAGGGGCTGGTATCACTCAACCCGAAAACGGGGCAGAAGAATTTTTCATTCTGGTTTCGATCCCGTGTCCACGAATCCGTCAACGCCGCTCGTCCGATAGTGATCGGTGACCAGATATTTCTATCGGCAGCCTACCAGGTAGGATCCGTGCTGCTGAAAGTTGCTGCCGATGGGCAATCAGTCACTGAGACGTGGTCTGACCGACGCAACATGCTGGCGCACTGGTCAACTCCAATCCACGTGGATGGCTTTGTGTACGGCTTCACTGGCCGTCACGAAAACGAAGGTGAGCTGCGATGTGTAAGACTGAGCGATGGTGCGGTGATCTGGGGAACCTCCGGATTTGAGGGTGACCTGAATAACCTGCGGGTGAACCGTTCGAACGGGAAGGTCTTCAACGTTGAAACGGGAGCTGAGATTCCGTACCCCTTCTTCGGGCGTGGTTCACTGACTCGGGTCGGTGATCGTTTTCTGGTGCTGGGGGAGCGGGGAACGCTGGCAGTGATTGACGTGAACAGCGAGCGTTACCAGGAGCGTGGCCGATTTTCCCTTGATGAAATCGGTAACCCGGCGTGGGTGGCCCCGGTCGTATCCGGCGGTCACATGTTTCTGAGAAGTGAAAACTGGTTGCTCTGTGTGGACCTCACGGCAGCACAAAAGCCGTAGCCTTGCCGCGGCGTTGTGGTGCGGGTGGCGAGTACTGGCTGGCATTTCAGGATGCGACATTCCGACGGCGCCGGCACCAGGCAAACGCACGAACGCGGCATGGCACCTCCAGCATCGACATGAGCAACTTCGCAACACACGCTCAGTTCACCTGTGAGGATTTCACAGGTTGCATGATCGAGAAGTAGTTGAGCACCGCCGCATCCAGCGACTCGTGGCTCATTTCGATCGGGATTTCGTGAAACAGGCAGTAGTACCGGACCTGCTGCAGCAGGTCTCGTGGCTGACAGGCCCGAAATGGTCGTCCTGCACGCAGATAATGCTTTTCGATCAGATACTGCAGAGCCTCAGGATTGTTCGGCACCCCAAGTCCGTCGGCGACTGTTTCGAACAGCAGACGAAACTGCTCCTCCGTGGGATCAGGGACTTCGATTTTGTACGGAATACGTCTCAGAAACGCCGCATCCACCAGATCGCCCGGTTCCAGGTTGGTTGAGAAAATCATCAGCTGATCGAATGGAAACTGTACTTTCTTTCCTGTCGGCAGATTCAGATAGTCGTGACGCTTTTCCAGCGGAATGATCCATCGATTCAGCAGTTCCTCGACTGGCATGCGCTGGCGACCAAAGTCATCAATCACCAGCGTGCCGCAGTTGCTTTTGACCTGCAACGGAGCTTCGCAAACGCGGGACGTGGGATTGATCTGGATTTCCAGTTCCCGCATCGTGAGTTCGCCACCGGAAATGATGGTTGGGCGTCGGATGCGGACCCAGCGTCGATCGATATCCTGCGAATCAAGCAGCCCCGGATTTGCATTGAACTCCTCGGCTTCCACGTGCACCGTCGGATCAAAGATCCGGATCACATCGGAATCCACTGCCACAGCGCGGGGAATCCAGATTGTGGAACCGAAGGCTTCTGTGATGCGTTCGGCGATGGTGGTCTTGCCGTTGCCAGCCTGTCCGTACAGAAACAGGCCCCGGCCGGCCCTGAGCGCCGGCCCGAGGCGGCTGAGCATGGCATCGCTGATGGTCAATCCACGAAACGCACGGTGCAGGTCATGGATTGAGATCTGTTGACTGGATGGACTTTGCGCCTTCACAGACGCAGCGTAATCCGCAAGTGGAACAGGAGCGGCACCGAAATAGCTGCATTCGGCGACGTATTGTCTTGCGCGTTCTCTTCCCGTATTTGTCAGCACGAATTCCGAATCACCAGCCGTCGTGGTACCGGACAATTCAATATGTTTTTCCTGTCGCAACTGCTTCAGCACTGGTTCCACCAGTTTGAACGGGAGTCGCAACTGAGTGGCGATACGCCGACCGGCCAGAATCGAGGCCTGTAGCAGAAACCGCATGATAATGCGTTCCATCACATTCGGCGAAACGTTGGCTTCCCGCAGACTGCGCGGTTGACGCGGAATAAACCCGGCCCCGGGTACCGGTTCCGACTTGACCAGTGAATGATCTCCGAGAATCGTATTGACGCGATCGAACAGTTCATCAATCGCCTCCGGATCTGGCAGGCTGGTGCTGGATATCGTCGACACGGCAGGCGACCTTCATCAGGTGTGCAGACAATGACCGATGTGATCCCCGGAACATCGGGGCCAAAGTCATCTACGTCAGGCCTCAGACCGGGTCAAACGCTGTCCGTGACGGAACTCCATTACAACCCACGCAAACACAGCGATGCAGTGTTGCTGACGAATTTTCCGGTGAGCACGATTGCACAGATTCTGCGGTACGTCTGGAATGTCCGGAATGGAGAAGTGATCATCCCGAAGCGAGTTCCGCCCTTGTATCCCGGCAACCTTGCCTGACACCGTGTGGAAGCTGAGAACGGTAATCCGGAACGAGGATCGGGTGCTGAATCCCGCGGCCCCACGCGCCTGTCGATGCCCGGCCCACACACTGTCCAGCCCATCTGGTCTCAGGAACGGGCACTCCACCGAATGCTCCTTTGGTGAATAGCCGCAGCGAGGAACAGTGGGGCTCGACACGGCAGACGGGCAGCAGATTTCAGGGGTCAATGATCTGGAGTCGTCATTGTCGCGGAGAATTGCCAGTATTCGACAAAAGTCACATCGTTTCGGGACAGAGACCTGATGACTGTGGTAATCTGATCGGCATCGGCCGCGTGAGCAGGGTGTCGCGTGGCAGCCCTGCCTGGGCATCGGGTCTGCGGACAAGGCCCTGAAACCTGCACTGGCCTTCGATGACTGAACAGGAACGAATCGATGAAGTTTGCAATTTGCCATGAGCTGTATGAGAACACGGACTGGGCGACACAATGCCGACGGATTGCTGAGGCCGGGTACACGGGGATTGAGGTCGCGCCATTTACGATTGGACCGGATCTGCGGGCTGTGGACCGTTCGGTTTTCAGCAACATGCGAACCGAAGCTGCACGGCATGGACTTGAAGTGATCGGCCTGCACTGGCTGCTGGCGAAGACCACCGGACTGTATCTCACAAGTCCGGATCAGGAGACTCGCAGAAGGACCTCCGATTATCTCGTATTCCTTGCAGAAATCTGTCACCGTCTGGGTGGCAGCCTGATGGTGTTTGGTTCCCCGGCGCAGCGTAATCTGCTGCCCGGTGTCAGTCGCGAACAGGCTGTCGATTTCGCCTGTGACGTCTTCGCTGCGGCCGCACCAAAGTTTGCTGAACTGGGAGTGACGCTCTGTCTGGAACCACTCACACCGAAGGAAACCGACTTCCTGAATACGTGTGAATCCGCCATGGAGATCATCAACCGTCTGCAGCATCCGGCGATCATGCTGCATCAGGATGTCAAAGCCATGCTTGGCGGCGAACAGGAATCGATTCCAACACTGATCCATCGTCATCGTGATCACTGTCGACACTTCCATGTGAATGATTCCAATCTGCTGGGCCCCGGCATGGGACCAACGGACTATCATCCGATTCTGCAGGCCCTGCAGCAGAGTGGATATGCGGGCTGGGTTTCAGTGGAAGTTTTTGATTACGCGCCCGGCGCACAGAACATCGCGGTGCAGAGCATCAGCTACATGAAGCAGGTGCTGGCCGATCTCGCATCCACTGAAACACGGTAACCACAGATGTCATCTCAGAAGGTGGCGCAGCTGCGTAAAATACGGTGTTTTCTGTGACCAGCAGCCGACTCAATCTGACTCAATAACAGCGCATCAAGCAGCGTTGTGCAAGGTGCATGGAGGAACGATGAGGGTACTGACGCCAACATCAATCCCTGATGTCTCTGATGCCTGAAGCTGATCACCGCTGTTGAACAACACGAGCGAAGTTGAATGCTCAACAGCAACGATCAAAACGGACTTCAATCGTGTTCGAGATCAACAGCATCAACATCATGAGCAGCATCAAGCGCAGGTCATCACGACACTGATCTGAAAAAAGGTGAAAAAAATTCGAGATGAACAATGGAAAGACCTTGAACAGTCTTGCGTTATTCCATCGATTACCTAGGATTCTCAACACCAACAGCAGATTCTGTTGCTCGTGTGCTGGTTGCACGTGGCGAAGGACATCGCCTTTCAAAGCGGACTTCACAACGGTCATCAGGCAGGAAGGGAATCTGCATCGTCGACATCTTGGGATGTCAACGAGCTGATGTTTTGGTTTGTGGTTGTCCTGAGTATTCTAAGCCCGGTAAGCTTCGGCAGGACTGCCACTCTTGTTCAACATTTTTTTGGAGGAACGAACTGTGGCAAAGAAAGCTGCAAAGAAGGCTGCGAAGAAGGCTGCAACTGCAAAGCCAGCTGCTAAGAAGGCTGCAAAGAAGGCTGCCAAGAAGAAGTAGTCTTCGGACACTCTTCGGAAATCTTCCGGCGGCTGGCAGTTTACTGTCAGCCGTTTTTCATGCGCTACCGACGACTGCCGCGCAAAGCCTTACTACCCAGAAAACTCAGCAAAAATCGCATTTTCCCGCGGATCATCGGTGCCAGTCCGGCGCTCCGGACTCTGACGGGCCTTGAGTCAGCACGGTTGTATTTTCCATGCCCACCTGATTGTCTGATCCCTGCTGCCACACACCACCGTCTGCCCTCCTCGTGCTGCTGGTGATGATGTCGCTGCAGGTTTCGTCTGAAGTCATTTGCCCTTTTGAAGGACTGATCACATGCCCTGCATCTCCATTGTGTCGCGACTGCAAACCCTGTGCACTGTCTGCTGCACTCTTCTGTTGTGTCTCTCCACAACAATGGCCGCTGACCTCAATGTGGGGGACATGGCTCCGGCGTTTTCAGCACGCGATGAAAATAATCAGGAATGGAAGTCCAGCGAGCATGTTGGCAAAGGGATCGTCGTGGTCTACTTCTACCCCGCCGATATGACCGGAGGCTGTACCAAACAGGCGTGCGGTTTTCGTGACGATCTGTCAAAGCTGAAAGACCAGGGGGTTGAGGTAATTGGTGTCAGCGGTGACTCTGTTCAGAACCATGTGTTGTTCCGCAAGGCACACGACCTGAACTTCACTCTGCTTGCAGATACAGACGGAAAAGTAGCTGACGCGTTTGGTGTTCCGGTCACACGGGAACCGAAAACCGTGAAAGCGGTGATCGAGGGTCGCGAAGAGTTGCTGACCCGAACCGTCACAGCAAAGAGATGGACCTTTGTGATCGATCGCCAGGGCAGGATTGCCGCGAAGAACACGATGGTGACAGCCGCGGAGGACAGTAAAGCCATCGCGGACATCGTTGCGAAACTTTCCAGCGGCAAGCCCTGAGCCACCAGTGGTCGTCCGAAACCTTCTATTGCCATTTTCAGGCCCGCACAGGCAGCACTTCCTATGCAGTATCAGCATGTGTGTATCGAGGCAGTGGCCCACACGCTCCCTCCTCACGTGATCAGTTCAGACTCCATCGAACAGCAGTTGCAACCGGTGTATCAGAAACTGGGCCTGCCAGCCGGGCGACTGGAACTGATGACAGGCATTCGTGAACGTCGCTGGTTTGATCCGGGTGTACTTCCCGGCACAGTCAGTATCGCCACAGCCACTCTGGCCTTGCAGAAATCCGGACTTGATCCATCACTGATCGGCGCCCTGATCCACGGATCAGTCTGCCGCGATCGGATGGAGCCGGCGACTGCTGCAGGAGTTCACAGTGGCGTGGGGTTGCCGGATCGCTGTCTGGTCATGGATGTCAGCAATGCCTGCCTCGGACTGCTGAACGGCATGCTGATCATCGCGGATCAGATTGAACTCGGGCGAATCAAAGCGGGCATTGTCGTGGGGACAGAAAGTGGTCGGGATCTGGTTGAGGGCACGATTGAGTCCCTGCTGAACGATCCCGAGCTGACACGGCAGTCGATTAAGCCGGCGTTTGCCTCGCTGACGATTGGTTCCGGATCGGCCGCCATTGTGCTCTGCGACAGAAAGCTCAGCAAATCCGGGCATCAACTACTGGGTGGCGCGTTTCTTTCGGATTCCTCGGCTCACCGACTGTGTGCAGGTGGCGTTGAGGGGCGCCACGGAGATGGGCGGCCTCGTATGGAAACCGATTCCGAAGCACTGCTGCACGCCGGCATTTCTTTGGCTCGCCAAACGTGGCAGCAGGCTGCCACGTCACTTGGCTGGCAAAACCAGGATGTCGCTCGAGTTTTCACACATCAGGTCGGGCGTCAGCATCGAACGGCACTGATGCAGCAGCTGAACTTCGACCCTGCTCTGGACTTTCCAACCGTTGAATTTCTCGGAAACACCGGAGCAGCCGCATTACCCATGGCGTTGTCCATGGGGCTGGAGGCTTCGCCTGCAAAGTCCGGAGAAAGGTTTGCCCTGCTGGGGATCGGAAGTGGGTTGAACTCCATCATGCTGGGAACGCAGATCCTCTGACACGCCGCGTGCTGACGTGTCAGGGGATGCAGGCTGTGGCTGTCGTGCGTTCAGAATTCCAGAGTCAGCTGCAGGGACTCTGTGAAGCGATCAAACGCATTCGCATCGGCAATCAGCTGAATGATTTCGGCCGTTTCGTGATCTGAGAAGTGCTCGCGCAGCCCGGAGATATCCGCGTCCGTGATGGACTGGGGTGAGGTCGTCAGTTTCCGGGCCAGTTGAAGGGCTGTCCGCCAGCCTTCCGGAACACTCTGCTGCAGCTGGTCGAAATCGTACAGTGCAACTTCGGCAGACAGTCGAGCCCTCGCGTGAGCTGCCGCATACCACGCACGATTTTCCCTCGCCGTTACCCAGGCGATCAGCACACGCAAGTCCAGGGGAGTTTTTCCATCGCGCATCATTGCCTGGCGCTGAGCCCATGCTTCCAGTGCAATTGACTGGTCGCTGAGTGCACAAAACCACTGGGGTGGAATCACTCCAGGAACCTCACTGCTCAGCACCTGACTGGCTGACTCCTTCGAGGGGATGGTCACGAGCGGGGTTCTGGAGCGAGCTGCTGTGAGCCGTTGCTCGAAGACCTCCTGAGGCTCCCAGGGAGTTCGTGGTGTGAGGTCGGTGGGCGCCACGGTTGATTGCACGCTGGCATATTTTTCAGACGTCGGGGAATCAAGCGGACCAGAGGCCTCGCCGCCAAAGACCTGATCCTGTGGAATCCCGGTCGCGGTGGTCCAGCGATTCACGGCATTGTACCTCGCAATCGTATAGAGCAGATCGCGTATTTCCGCGAGTGAGTAATGGCGAAGCAGGTCCTGCACCTCATTACTCCCGAAATGCTGAGGCTCCAGCGTCAGCTTGCGGGCAATCCGCATCGCCACCTGCTCTGCGCGATCAAACTGACTCCAGTCAGAATCCAGAGCCGCCACCTGATCCTCGGTCATGCCGGCGCGTTTCAGCTTCAACTCCTGATGCCCCAGACAGTACTGGCAATCATTGGCACGCGACACCACCCAGAAGACTCGGGTCTTGAACCCATAGTCCGGACGCGACTGCAGGGAATTCAGAGTGGCTGTCGCTGTCGTTCCCGACTTTGCACCCCGGGCCGCACCGCTTCCTCCCCAACCCGGGATGACGAATGAAGTCCAGGACGGCGGAAGGTACAGCGCACGCAATCGGCCATTGTTCACCAGCGATCGCCCCGAGGCCTTTTCGGCATCGGATGGCGGCGGCAGCGGCAGTCGTGACGTTCGCGACTTCAGAGCTTCCAGACGCTGCTTCATCTCTGGACGCGTCAGAGCCGGTTCATCACCGTGAGTGACGGGATTCAGGGAGAGCACCACAACACAACAGAACAACGATTTAATAATCAACTGAGCTATCATGGGACATGCACCTCACTGTGGAAAAATGGTCACTACGGGGGTCGTCCCCACAATGTAGGTCACCCGGGATTCTGTTTTGACACCCTTGTCGTCGAAGGTTCTCAGCACTCGAATGTGAAGGTTTGATCCATCAGTGGTCTCCTCATCCGACAGGACTTTAAAAGCGGTGAGTCGACGTCCCTTTTCCCACGCCTGATCACCGACAATGATGTCTGGTTTCAGATCCGCCGGAGCCTTTCCATCAACCCATGACTGCATGGCTTTCTGCACCGACGAGCGTGCCAGTTCTTCATTCAGCGGATACGCGGTAGCCGCTTCCCCACACCCCGACAGCAGCAGTCCACACACCAACATCAGAAACCCGCCGACGTTCCAGTAGCGAAATTGCATCCAGATGGCTTTCAATTGAAGATAGAGAAGCGAAATCATTCCCGAGCGTCACGGCTGTTGTCTTCCTCGGGAACAGACAGCGACACTTCCACCGACTGCAGGCACAGCTCAGAACTCTCCTACGATTTCTCCGCCGTCGATGCTGCCCAGATTTCGCCATATCCCGATATCAAGGTTTTCCGAAACGAAACGCACAGATCCATCACACAGGACCAGTTGTACTCCGCCGGTGTGCTGGCTGTTCGCAGTGGTCGCAATCCGTCCTGGTGGAAACATGCAGGATCGGCCATTGGGCGGCAGCACATGGTTGTACTGATTGGTTGAGTGATACTGCTGGAGCCATGGTCCACCGACGTTGGAATACCCCTGCTGGCTGAGGTCATTGACATTGGCGGCGTTGCACTGCAGGGTGGCTTCTGCAGCATTGTTGGGATATGTCCCGGGGCGATAAGTGTCGACCCTGGGAGTCGAAACTCCGTTGTTTCCGTCACCGGTCAGCTTTTCGGCCATTGCAGATGTGTTGCTCAAACCGTCCGTGATGTCATTGAATCGGTATCGTTTATTGTGATAGACGATGCCGTTGGGATTGGGCTGGCCTGCGGCACCAGTCGCGTACATCACAATCCCATTTCCGGCATTCCAGTAGTAGTTGTTTCGGCCACCGATTGCAGCTGGAAGCCGAGTTGGGTCAGACGGACAGCGAAACACCGGCAGTTCGGTCGCCCGCGGTACCGCATTATTCGGGTGATCGTACGGCACATTGAAATCGACACGAGTATACAGGTTCGTCTGTTCCAGGTACGGCAGCAGTCTTGCATGCGCCGACACCGCGTTCACAGTTCCATCGACATCAGCGATGGGCAGACACCCGTGTGTGTCATGATAGTTGTGAATTGCCAGCCCCAACTGCTTCAGGTTGTTTTTGCACTGAGTCCGCCGAGCGGCTTCACGAGCCTGCTGAACCGCTGGCAGCAAAAGTGCCACCAGGATCGCAATGATCGCGATCACAACCAGTAGCTCGATCAGTGTGAATCCACGCCGGGAAAAAGTCATCGTTCGCATATTCCGTTAACCTCGAAAACGAGTTGGTCATGAATTTGTTTGTTGAAGAATTTGCCGGGATGTCAGAACTCCCGGTCAGAAAAGAGCACTCAAGGCATCAGCGTCGCAGAAGCAGGGCAGCCACTCAGAACAACGTGTCCACTCGGTCAGGTCTGAACGCAGCCAGCAGTTAAGGCATCAGCACACGCAATCAGCGGTGAGATGAGGGGCGGCGCGTTCCGGAGGTTGCCTGTGCAGGGCGCTACAGCCGCGATCATGAAGATCAGCACAGGCGACATGGGCTGGTTGCGAACACAGTTGAGGCATTGCAGCGCGGAAGCCCAACGGTCAGCAGGGTGTGGAAGGCAACCTTCCTGCACACAATCTGAATCGCGGACTGCTGCTGCCTGGAGTGGTTACTTGAGCGGGGGATCTGCCGCTTTGGATGGCAGATGGCTCAAAACGGGCTCCAGACTTCAGTGAATGCCTGGCGACACCAGCAACGGCTACCAATCGACAGCCACAGAGATCAGCGACGTCTGAGAACCCCTCAGAATCAGAAACGAGGAGGGGGGATCAGAGCCGATCGCTCAGGCCGGACACGGGAGGCAGCACTCTGCAGGGTTCGCCGACCATGGTTGCAACACGGACGAACGCTGCCACATCAGCCGGCGGGCGGGCGAAACACCAGCATCGGATAAAACCGCGAGCCACGCTCTGACTCTGGCCAGAGCAGGCCACCTGCGGCACCACCACACAATTGCAGACCGGCAGTCAGCATCGCCGGATCTGTCTCTACTGAGAGTGTCACGGGAACTGAGCCCGGCCAATCCGGAATCGTTCGCTTACGACATCCAGGACCATGGCAGGGAGTTTGTGAAGACTTTGGGGCGTCCTGCGTGCCCGCCGAAGCCAGCGTCTGCAGATCTGCCGGGACATTGCGGGACGTTTCAGCGTGCTCCATCGAAACAGGAACACCATTGCGGAACAGGTAGTGTCCGCAGGTTTCGGCACGGGCAACGGCTGAACCGACACACAACAGCAGACAGAAACCGACAGCCTGCAGCACGTACCCAAGCCGACAACGCCGAAGCGTCGCAGGACTGAGCAGGTGTGTCGGCAGCAAAGTCATCAGAATCAGTTTCCGTCGGAGGTGACTGCACGGCCCGCAACTGCGGATTGCGTGGAATCACATAGTATTTCGGCAAGAATCCTCTTCCCATCGTTGGGAATTCTATTGATACAATACGTCGGCGACAATTTTTTTTGCGAGCCGAAAACAGAATGTTTTCCGAATTTCGAATAAAAAACTGGCTCTGATCCCTCGAAAATCGCTCATTTGCTCGCAGCGGTGGGAAACCAGCAACAGCCGCTATTGCGTCTGATTTTCCCGGTAAACTGTCATGCCAAACCAAGTCGGAACAAAAATGCTGGCCGTGATAGCGTGATCCCTGATTTCTTAGGATAATGTCGACGCGTTTCTCGGCGAACAATGCTGTACTTCGGCGGCTCCCCTGCGAATCCGCAGTGTTTACGTGAGCGCCGTTGGTCGCCGTGAAGGCAGGGCACAGTCCGGCGTCGATTTTCTGTCAAAGATGCCGTCTTCGTATTTCGGATCAGGAGTGGGGTTTCCGTGGTTCAGTATAGCTTCAAAGGAAAAAATGCGCTCATCACAGGTTCCTCCAAAGGTATTGGCCGAGCTGTGGCTCTGGCTCTCGCTCGTGGCGGCGCGAACGTCGCCCTGAACTGCAGTGGAAGCCGGACGCAGGCTGAGGAAGCCGCCGAAGAAATCCGCGCATTGGGTGGCAAGGCCATCGTCTGCGTTTGTGACGTGTCTGATCAGAAAGCTGTCGAGGCGATGGTCCAACAGACCGTCAAGGAATTCGGCAGCCTGGATATTTTCGTTTCCAACGCCGTGTACAGTGATCGCGAATTGATGGTGAAAGCCAACATGGACGGCTTTCGCCGAACCATCGAAGTCAGCATGTGGGGGGCGTTGCATGGTGTGCGCGCGGCCGCTCAGCAAATGCTGACACAACCTGGCCGCGGACGAATTACCGTTGTCAGCTCGCCGCATGCCATCATCCCTTTCCCGACGGCCATGGCCTACAACATGGCCAAGGCTGCGATTGACCATATGGCCAGAACAGCGGCCATTGAACTGGTCCGCGAAGGGATTCGCGTCAATGTCTTTCATCCCGGCTGGATTGATACGCCGGGCGAACGCAAGTTTTTCTCCGAGGAGCAGCTTGCTGAGGGTGGGCAAAGCATGCCCATGGGACGACTTGGAACGTCAGAAGAAATGGCCCACGGAATCTGCTTCACACTCAGCGATGAGGCGGCCTACATGACGGGGACCACCCTCACCATGGACGGTGGAGTCGGCCTTCCGTGGTGGTCGAAACGGACGGAAGGCAAACAGTAGCCTTTCCAGAGATGCGGCGGTGCGGCAATTCACCAGTGTGGATTGCCGCGCCTTACCTGCTGAATCGATCAAAGTATGTCGCCAGGGGGCGTGCTCCCGCCGATTTGTGTCCCGGTTGGCTCCCGGCATCAGCTGTTCCCGGTCCCGTGTGCCTCGCTCACAATTCGATCTCGTACTCACGATCGTTGCGTGTCGGCGTGCGGTGCATCTCAACTCCGCTCGTGACTGATTCACCCCTGTTAATTCCGGGAGCTGGCGGACACCAAAGTTCAGGGCCGGAACCACGGTTGAAACGAGAACACCTATCAGACCTCGATCGCTTCAACGTTCGCCGAAACTGAGAGAGAAGACTGGCATGCCCATCCTGCTTCTGAAGTCTGCCGTTTTTGCTGAAGGGGCGATCGTGCTGCGTGCGGAACAACTGCCGGTGTCACTGGGACGCAGCCAGCGTGCCGATATTGTCATTCAGGACCGACTGATGAGCCGTGTGCATGCGGAAATTCGAGCCACGGCCGGGGGACACTTCGAACTGGTGGATCATGACTCCACCAACCTCAGCATTGTTAATCAGCAGGAGGTTCGCCAGGCAGTTCTGGCGCATGGTGACCGAATTCTGCTCGGAGAAACTGAGATTCTGGTTGAACTGGTGGACCCACTCATGGGCTTCGACGAGAAAACCACTCGCGAAATCTCCATACCTCCGGCTGCTCCGCACTTTGACTGACCTCGGGAACATTCCCGTTAAACCACCGGCCGGCAACAGGCCATTCCCAAGTCTGCAGCCAGGGAGTCTGCGATAATGACACGCAAATGGACGTTCCATCCACATGACCTCGCCGCCAGTCGTCGTCTTGCCGGTAACCTGCGAATCTCTCCATTACTGGCGCAGGTCCTCATGGCACGCGGCAAAAACGACGCCGATGAGGCACGGCGATTTCTGGATGCAAAGCTGACGGATCTGCATGACCCGACACACTTGCCGGGGGTGGAACAGGCGGCCGACCGGATTGTCCGAGCCGTGCAGGAGAAACGCCGCGTCACTATCTATGGGGACTATGATGTCGACGGGGTGACCGGGACAAGTATTCTCTGGCACTGCCTGCAACTCTCAGGGGCAACAGTCGACTACTACATCCCGTGTCGCATGGAGGAAGGTTATGGACTGAATCAGGCGGCCATTCGGCAGCTCTGGGAGGAAGATCCGCAGCGGCTACTGATTTCAGTGGACTGTGGAATTGCCAGCGTTGAGGAAGCCCGACTGGCTCAGGAGCTGGGGCTGGAACTGATCATTACCGATCACCATCACATCGGAACGACGCTTCCGTCAGCCAGCGTGCTCGTTCATCCCCGTCTGCCGGGTTCTGAATACCCGTTCGGCGAACTGTGTGGAGCTGGTGTTGCGTTCAAAGTTGCCTGGGCCATCTGCCAGAAAATGGGAGATGGAAAGAAGGCGTCTCCCCGGATGCGTGAATTCCTGAAGCAGGCAGTAGGACTGGCTGCTGTTGGAACAGTGGCCGACGTGGTACCCCTGCTGGAAGAAAACCGCGTCATCGTGCGCTACGGCCTGCAATCACTCCGCGAGAACAGCTCAATCGGAATGAAAGCGTTGCTGAAGGTGTCCAGACTGGAGGAAAAGAAAGACTTCAGTGCTGAGGATATCGCCTTCGGGCTGGCCCCTAGAATCAATGCGGCCGGGCGACTGGGGCAGGCACGCCTGGCTGTGGAACTGCTGACGACCGAGAATCCGGAACGCGCACTGAAGCTTGCAGAATACCTCGAACAGCTCAACGACAATCGAAAAACAGTGGAGCGACGGATCCTTCGCCAGGCAAAGGAAATGGTGGAAGCGAATCCCGCGTGGGAGCAGCACAAAACGCTGGTGCTGGCGCATCACGAGTGGCATCCGGGGGTCATCGGAGTTGTGGCCAGTCGCGTGTCTGAGGCGTTCGGGAAACCAACCGTCCTGATCTCTCTGAAAGAAGACGGCACCGGGGCGGGGTCCGGACGAAGCTGGGCCGGATTCGACCTGTACCACGGCCTGGAATCCTGCCGTCAGCACCTCATTACCTTCGGTGGTCATAAAGCGGCAGCCGGCCTGAAAGTCCAGTCCACCAGCGTTGATCTCGTCCGTGACACACTTGCCGCCTGGGCGCACGAACATTTCCACCCCACTCCTTCCGATACAGAACTACGCATCGACGCGGAAGTGCTGATGTCCGAAGTGAATCTGCGAGCCGTCGAGGAGCTTGATCGTCTGGGGCCGTTCGGCCAGCACAATCCGCTGCCCAGATTCGTCTGCACCCATGTCGAACTTGCCGAACCACCCAAGACAATGGGTGAAGGAAATCGCCACCTGTCGGCACGTCTGCGCCAGCACGGAACAGTGATGCGCGCGGTCGCCTTTGGACGGGGTGAATGGGTCGAGGAACTTGCAAAACAGACCGCACCGTTTTCTATCTGTTTCGCCCCGACCATCAACACGTTTCAGGGCTACACCAAAGTGGAAATGCAGCTGATCGACTGGAAGCCTGCAGAGACTCGCTGACGGCCAATCTGAACAGAGGAGGGATGGTGCCGTATTCGCTGAATTATCACCGCCCGCGGAATTTCGGTTTGCAACCTACTTCTGCGAGGGACGGATTTCCGGGCGGTACTGAACAACATCCGCACGCTGCTCGATCAACTGCCCGACGGACAGCAGGGTGGCTTCGTCGTAAAGTCCCGCAGTGAGTGTCGCGCACTCCGGACGACGCTGAGGTGTTTTTTCGGTCATAATTGTTGGAAAGACCAGTGTCGGATGCCCGGTCAGATTGGCGATGCCCAGATCGTCGCCGCCGACATACAAATCCACCTTCTGAAAGACCTCGGCCATTCTCTGCATCAGCAGCAGTCTGACGCGTGATGCCTGCAGATAATCCACAGCCGACACAAACCGCGCTTTCTGAAAGATACCCGGCCAGACGTTCAGCCCTTCCGTGATGCCATCTCGGGTGAAATCCTGAAACACACAGGCAGCTTCCACCTCCAGCATCGTGGTCACGGCATACTCATGCAGCTCCCGCGGCAGTTCAATGTCCACGATCTTCGCCCCAAGGACACTCAGGTGATTCAGAGCCGCCTGATCTGCTTTCTGTGTGGGACCGTTTGTCACACGGCCAATCCGAATACCTGCCAGATCCACCTGCATTGGCCAGTCAAACCACCGATCCACGCTGGAAGGATCAAGGGAGTCAGCACCATGGATGGCCCGCAACACCCAACCGCAGTCATCCACCGTTCTCGCCAGTGGACCGGGCTTGTCCATGGTCCATGACAGTGGCATGCAGCCCGCACGCGAAACGCGACCAAAGGTGGGACGCAACCCCGTCACGCCACACCGCTTTGAGGGTGACACAATACTTCCGAGCGTTTCCGTGCCGATGGCAAATGGCACGAGGCCTGCCGCCACGGCCGATGCAGAACCCGCAGACGAACCACTGGACCCCTGATCAGAATTCCAGGGATTGCGCGTCCGTCCCATGTACCACTGATCCCCCATTGCCAGCGCGCCTGTGGAAAGTTTCGCCACCAGCACGGCTCCGGCAGCGTCCAACCTGTCCACCAATGCGGCTGACTGGGAAATGACACGATCCCGGTACTGCGGAATTCCCCAGGAAGTCGCATAACCGGAAACAGCCAGCAGATCCTTCGCCCCCCATGGAATTCCATGCAGTGCGCCCCGATCCGTACCAGACGCCAGCTCGTCATCGGCCCGGCGCGCTTGTCGCAGTGCGAGATCCTCCGTCATGGTGACCACGCAATTGAGTACAGGATCGTCCCGACGCAATCGCTGCAGACAACTCTGTGTCAGCTCAACTGACGAGATCACTCGCTTACGCAGCATTTGCCCAAGCGTTCGCAGAGGCAGCCAGGCCAACTCTTCCGGGGAAGCCGGATTTTCAGCTGGCACGGCTGGCGGCATCGATTTCAGCCAGGGTCGTGGCATCATGGATTGATTCCGGGCCATCGGATCGACAGCTTCCGGGTCGAACCTCAGGCACGACAAAGATTCAACCGGTAGTGGCACGGAATGGATCTTCTGCAGATTCTCGCGCAGACCGGGCATCGCCGCCGCAAGTTTCTGCCGATCACTTTCAGTGAGAGTGATTCCGGCCACCCACTCGGCGCTGGCAATCTGTTCCGGGGTGACGGCCAATGATTTCGCCGCCTCATCCGCCAGGGCCCGCTGAAAGACAGCCGTCCCTACCCCGGCAGACGCCAGCACCCGCAGCATGCTGCGGCGACCGTAAGTTGATGCGGGCTCAGCGCTGGTCTCGAATGCCTCCTGGGCCGCGTCCGGGTGGTATTCAGATGACTCCGACTCGTGCATCACTGTGATTCCTGAAAAGGTAATGACATCTCTGGTGGCTCAACAGGAACAGAACCGGGAAGCTCGGGTTGGACCGCGACCGTCAGATAGACTCCGATGATCGCAATCACCGCACCGGCAAAGCCTCGCCATGTAATCCGCGTCCCATACACGACTCTGACGAGAGGCAGCACAAAAATCGGCATTGTACTTGCCAGAGTGATGGCGATCGCCAGCATGGAATTTCGATAGGCCAGCTGACTCATCCAGATGCCGAGCCACGGTCCGCAGACAACGGCCGGGAAATAGACTTTCAGAGCCTTCCGGTCAAAGGCGGCAACAGCTGTGGAACGCAGTTGACCGTTCATCGTCAATATGATGAGGGAAATCATGGCGGCCACGGTCACGCGGATCATAGTCGCCTCCAGCGCCTCGCGACCAGATGCGCCCTGCTCGACCGAGTGCTGCATCGCCAGGTGACTCAGTGTCGCTCCGATGGCGTTGCAGAGTGATCCCGCCAGACCAGTGAGCACCCCCATACGCACTGAAGCCGGATAGTGTCCGGAAGATTCTACCGCGGTGGAGCGTTCTGAGACGACCAGCGCGACTCCCCCCAGCGTTACGCCAATTCCCAGTAAGGCTGCAAACGACAGAGACTCCTTCAGCAGAATCCAGCCAATCGCAGTGGCAAACAGAGGTGCGGTCGTGGAGACAATCAACGCTCGACGCGGTCCCAGAATCTGCAGACTGCGAAAATAAAACGTATCACCAATTACGATTCCCGTCAGACTGCTGAGCGACAGGTAAATCAGTTTCCGGACATCTGCCTGAAGAAAATCTGAACCCGTCAGCGTTGTCCAGATCAGTAAGTGTGCCACCAGAAGGACGGAGGCAAGGACGTTCTTGCCGAAGTTCAACTGCCAGGCGGTCAGGCGTGCGCGTGCATAGAATAAGCTTGAACAGGCCCACAGAGCCGCTGCCATCAGGGCCGCCGCTTCACCGCTCCCGGAAATACTCATGCCACTTTCAATTCACATCAAACCGGACCAGAGGAATCTCTGAACTTCCACACGGGCGATCATCGCATAATCGGGCCCCGATGGCTATCCCGCACGCGTGAATCCGCGATCCTCCGCCGTTGTTGTGTGCCAGTCTGAGCATGCCACGAATTCGCCGGAGCAGCAGCGCCGTAGTCGGATAGAAATCGGAGGGGTCTGGCCCTGGGCCGCTGAGAACAGCAGACAACAACCGGGAACAGTCCTACGGCCCGGCGCCGACCCTGATGAACGTGGAATCCCCCTGCAGAAGGGCACTGACCAGTTCGGGCTTCACGAAGGTTCGCACCGCTGCATGCCTCGGATTCATCCGCAGAGCGGCCGACACCTGCGACTGGCACGACCGACGGCACGTACGCGAGGCAAAACGTGGCGTGCATAACAGTGCCTGGGGTGCATAACAGTGCCTGGCACCTGGAAAACACTGCACCTGGGAAACACTGGTCATCCGGGCAAAAAGGTGCATCCGACCAATTAAGTTTCTCTAAAGACCTGTTTCAGTACAGGATTGATGCTTGAGACGGCTATGGGGTATTTCTATTATCTTTGAGAATCGATATTGGGAAAATCGTTTTTTCTGGCAGCAACGCCCAGGGCGGCTGGGCGACGAATGCCGTGCACAACCCGTTTGGCCGGGGTGAGTCACGCTGTTCGCAGGATGGGCCTGTTGTGTCCGGGATTTGTGCTCACCTGCCTGTCTGCCCCTGGTTTCTCTGAGTTGCCCTGTATTGAATCGCAGCGTATTGCGGGCCGGCCTGTCTGTGGTTGTGGTGCGAGTAGTGGAGAATCGGAAAATGTTGAAGCGTAAGCTGAGTGCGTGGTTCGGTGGGCTGGCACGCAGTGGGTCTTCGACGATGCGTCGAAGACAAGTCCGAGCGCGGTCGCTGCGAACAATTCAGCAACTGGAATCGCGCGCACTACTGACCGATGCATCTCCCTGGGTGGTGTCAATGGTGCGAGGCTCAGGGTCCGACACTTCGCTTGGTGGAAGCGTCAAGTTTGACATCGTCTTCAGTGAAGTTGTCACCGGGGTTGATGCAGCCGATTTTTCTGTCATCCGGACAGGCAGCGTGACATCCACAACAGTGACTGTCACGGACAGTGGAGACCACCGGAATTTTCAGGTGACGGTTGGAGGAATCGCCGGCGCCGGGACTCTGGGCCTGAACCTTGTGGACAACGGGTCCATTCGAGACCTCGCCGGCAAGGGTCTGGTGAATCCAGGCAGTATCCCGGCCTATCTGAGTTATCAGTCGTTCGATGTGGGCAGCGGTCCGGAATCGATGGCCCTCGGCGATGTGAATGGCGACGGGATTGCGGACCTTGTGGTGGTCAACACAGCAGTCACTCCCACAGGCACCGTCAGCGTACTGCTGGGAAACGGAAACGGTACGTTTCAAACCCAGGTGACCTATTCAACGGGACGTGAACCACGCGGAGTGGCACTGAGTGATCTGAATGGTGACGGAAAACCGGATATCCTTGTTGCGAATCAGAAAGACAAAACGGTCGGAGTACTGCTGGGAAATGGGAATGGATCCTTCGCGACGCAGGTGACACATGCGACCGGTCGTGATCCGAACGATCTGGTCCCGGGTGACTTCAACGGTGATGGCAAGCTGGACGTGGCCATCGTCAACACGAAAGACAATTCGATCACAATCCTTGCCGGGAAGGGTGATGGGACGTTTTTGAGTGAACAGACATTCAACACGGCAATTTCACCGGTTGCGATTGATGCCGCGGATCTGAATGGGGATGGTAAGTCGGACATTGTCGTGACACACGATACCGGCAACACGGTCGGAGTGCTGCTGGGGAACGGGAACGGGACATTTCAGTCCATCCAGACCTATGCAACCGGAACGCAGCCCATAGCCATCACGCATGGGGATCTGAATAACGACGGCAAAGTGGATCTGGCCGTTGCCGCACTGGGCAGCAATGTTGTGAGTGTGCTGCAGGGAAACGGTGACGGAACGTTTCAGTCTCAGCAGCAATATTCCATGGGAACACAACCGGGCTCAGTGCTGCTGAAGGATCTGGACGGTGACGGGAATCTGGACCTTGCCACGGCCAATCGCGGCAGTAACAACATCAGCGTACGCTCCGGAAAAGGTGACGGCACATTCTGGGGGGCACAGACGTTCGGGACAGCCACTGCGCCTTATGCTGTCCTGAGCGGTGATGTCAACGGGGATGGCAAGAGGGATTTATTGACAGCCAATCGCTCTTCCAATTCCGTGAGCGTCCTGACAAGCAGTCTGAACGGAAATTTTTCCGGGCAGGTGTACCAGGTCGCTGAACCGGTGCTGCACTGGCAGGGGGATGTGGACGGCAAATGGAGCACTCCCGGGAACTGGCTGGAAAACCGGGCCCCGGTGAACGGCATGGAATTGCGTTTTGATGTGAACACTACTGGATTCGCTGGGCGATTTCTCACTGAGAACGACCTCGTCGGGCTTGAGGTCGGTCTCCTTCGTATCAATGACAATTCGAATGTCGGCGATTTCGAGTTGCGTGGAAACGCTCTGGCCGTCACCGCGGGGATGATCGTTCAGGTGGATTCGGAATTGCGAATCAATCTGGCGGGTGTCACCTTATCAGCGAACCAGACGTTTGAGTTTTCAGCAGCAGCGAAGGCACTGTGGAGTTCCCCGATTGACCTGCAGGGATTTGGACTGGTTCTGCAGGGTGGCACCACGGAATTGTCGGGCGTGATCAGTGGCACGGGCGGTGTGACGTTTCAGGCCGGATCGTTTTCAACAAATGCCGCGCACACCTTCACGGGCCCAACCACGCTGAAATCAACTCTCGTGATGGACGGGAGCTCTGTTTCCTCCACGACCGTGGGAAATGGGGGAATTCTGCTGGGCAAGGGCAACATCGCGGCGCCAGTGACAGTGTCTGATGGCGGACGAATTCAGACGATACAGGGTGGAGGCCAGCAGACATCGATTCTGCAGACAAGCAATCTGGTGAGTCAGGCCGGCAGCACGCTGGAGTTTCCGGTGGGCGGCAGCACGGCGGGTTCAACGGCCGCAACACACGGGGCATTGCAGGTTTCGGGCACTGTCACTCTCGCCGGCAATCTGAGCTTCCAGCAATTCAGCGGATTCACTCCGTCAGCCGGGCAGGAGTTGATACTGATCAGCAATGATGGAACTGACAAGGTCATTGGCACGTTTGCGGGGTTAGCGGAAGGCGAAAGACTCTACGGTTTTCTGGGAACTGAAAACATCGCGACCATCACATATGCTGGTGGCGACGGGAATGATGTGAGTCTGCGTGTTGGGCCACCTCCACTGTACTGGATCGGAACATCAAACAATCTCTGGAGTAACCCCGATAACTGGGATTGGTACAAAGAGGGAGAGGAATGGACCGATCGTTCTGCTCCCGCCGGCAATGTGATTCTGAAC
>JBDKIW010000135.1:0-7831 GCA_039796955.1 Planctomycetota bacterium | reverse complement strand
CTACCGCCGCTCCGCGGCTGAATCGCAAAACACGCGACTTGCGGGCCGGTTAACCTGGGCCCAGCCATCCTCGTGGTCGTGCTCGCCGAACCAACAACGGTACCTCCGATTTCGTGTGTTTGGTGTATTTCGTGGTTCACCAACGTCCCCATTCCATCCGTGGGGATCTGTATTCATCCGTGGTTGAAAAACAAAAACCAATCACAGAGCCGCATGCATGTTTGCATCGTCGGGAGGGCGAAGTTCCATCTGAGCCGCATGCATGTTTGCATCGTCGGGAGGGCGAAGTTCCACCTGAGCCGCATGTGTGTTTGCGGCTTGGCAGGAGCCGCGCCCTCCCGGTGATCAACCCTCCCGGTGATTCATTATCCCGTCAGAATTCCCCGCTTCAGCCGCGTTTGAACAGGGGGCGGCATTTCTCCAGACGCGTTCCGCGTTCGTCGGTGATAGCGAAGTCGACATCGCCGAACATCGTCACTCCGGCGTAGCGACCGTCTTTGGCCAGCAGGTAGAAACTGATATTGAAGTCCGGTTGTCCCTGCGCGTTGCGCAAACGCGGTTCGGTTGTTTTCGCGATTCGGCGCAGAACCTCCATGCCCGCGTCTTCCGGCGAAGCCCCATTGCGCATCAATTCCACTCCGGCGAACGAGGACATGTTCTGCAGATTGGCTTCGCCACGTCCCGTACTGCCGCAGGAGCCGACTTCGTTATCCACGTACAGACCGGCACCGATGATGGGCGAGTCACCGACGCGTCCCGGGATCTTGAAGGCCATACCGCTGGTGGTTGTTGTGCACGACAGGTTGGCGCTGGTGTTGATGGCCGAGCAGTGGATTGTGCCGGTCGGACGACGAAAACGCAGTGCTCCGGTCGCAGCGACCAATTCAGAATTCTGTCGGAAAAACTCCGCCACCGGCGGTTCCGTGTCAGCGGGATCCGGGAGCCAGTCGTCACGTTCGCTGAGCGTTTCTTTCCATCGCAGCCAGATCTTACGCGCGTGATCCGTCAACAGGTTTTCTTCCTGAAAACCATGCGCCCTTGCGAACTCCAGCGCGCCTGCGCCGACCAGCAGCACGTGGTCTGTGCGCTGCAATACCTTCAGGGCAACCTGGGCCGGATGGCGGATGTTCTGCAGTGATGCCACACCCCCGGCACGATGAGTCGGACCATGCATCACCGCAGCATCCAGTTCCACGATGCCACGTTCATTGGGAAGGCCGCCATATCCCACGCTGGTGTCACGTGGGTCATCTTCGACGATCGCCACACCCGCGACCACAGCGTCGAGGGGATCAGCGCCTTCCTGCATTACTTCCCAGGCTTTTTGAGTCGCGGCCGCGCCGTTTCCTGAAGCTATGACACGGGCAACAACATCCACCTTCGATCCGGCCCTGGAGGCTGATGCTGTGGTGTGCGAGACCGCCATCGCGGACACGCCGGCCGCCTGCATAAATAAACGCCTGGTGACATCAGTCATCGGTGATGCTCGCGATAAGTCGCTGTCAAAAACAAAAAGGCACACGCCAGCGTGTGCGAACGCAGAACGAGAGAATACTACTCCGTGCTGGTTGCGTCGAGCCTGCCATCGTCGGGTTCCCCGGGATTGCGCCAGCCTTACTTCTGCGGAGCCCACAACGCGTCATTCGTGATTTTGAACCAGGGAACACAGTCAACCGGGCAGGATTGTCGAGCCATCGGAATTTGCGGGTTCACTTGCGATTGCCCCGCGGGTGGCCACGATCCCGCTGAGCCACAATTCGTCCGATCGTGGACTGCGTCGCACCCGCCGCCGGAGTCACCGGAGGATGGGGTTCGTTTTGCAGGCGACGCGATTTGCCGACAAATTGGGACAACCCATCTTTGAATTCTCAAATACGAGAGAGCCGGCACACCGCCAAGTCAACGTTCAACGAGTCAATCGAGGGCGGACTCTGTCGATCATCGAAATGAGACAAAGGTTCGGCTTTTTCGGTCTCGGTCGATGAAAACCAGTGGAGCCCGCGTTGCCGGAGACTCGACGCCGCAGCATGCACATGGGCTGAATTCCTGATTTTTTCTTGCTTCCTCTCATTCCCGGAAGATAGTCTGTCATGGGTGAAATGCCCTGGGAGACACGTGTCGAGCCGTCCTCAGGGTGTTGTCGCAAAACTAGTGCTCTTATTCATTGCCTCCAAGTGAATCGCTTTCGTTGACCTGCCTGCCGTACGTCCAGAAAGTGCACCCGTGGCTCTTGTCAACCCTGCTGTCGATCTTCGCTTCGTCGCTGCGCCGCTCGAAGCTGACGACGAACAGCTCGATGTGTTTCAAATGCGGCAGCTCCGACACGTGGCTCTGTTCCAGGGCATGAAGCCGGGGCCGGACAAGTTCCCCGGGGCGATCGTCCTGCGGCGTTGTTCGCGGGGTCGGGTCCTGTTTCGTCAGGGCGATGCCGGACAGACTGCCTTTCTGTTTCTCACGAATTCAGAGGCGCTGCAGGTCCTGCGAGCAATGGCGCTGGGCACACTGGCTCGGCGTGAGGCTGAGGCTGGCATCACCGGCGTGTCAGGAAAGCCCAGTGCCTTCTCGGCGGCGCCACATGCCGTGACCGGCTTGTCCAGTGACTTCGCCCGAGGGACGCGTTCAGCCTCCCACGTGCTTGCGGAACTGCAGCGTCTGGAAGGCCTCGTGACTGAGGGGAACTCGCCGCTTCGCAGCGGTCATCCTGCCGTGGCGGAAGCACGCCTGGTGACTTCCCACGCATCGGTTGCCGCGCCTTCCGGACGTTGGCAACGACTGGTCGCGGCCATCCGACGGCCGTTTGGTGGTGAAGCGAAAAAGCCGGATCTGCGAGCGATTCCGAGTGAATGCCCCGAGGATTTTTCCGCGGTCTCCAGTGTGGTCTCGTTGAATGCCGGAGATCTCTGTGGGGAGTCGAGCTGTCTGCATTTCGCACCACGAGCTTCGACGGTGGTGCTGACTGCGGGTGACGCGGATGAACCGGTTTACGTGCTGGAAATCATGCGTCACGTCCTTGAGGCACTGCGGCGCAGCGTTAACTTCCAGGCACGTCTGGATGAAACGTATCGCCAGCGTACCATGGAGGTTCAGTTTCGCGCCTTACCTGTGTTCAGCTCGTTGACCTCGGAAGACTATGCGTGGCTTGCGCCCCGGGTTCAGCTCCAGAGTTTTCCCGAGGGCGCCATTCTGCAGGACGAACATCAGGCGGTCGTTGAGCACTGCTTTTTAATCCGCAATGGTGTTGTACGAGTGATGCGGGATCTGGGGTGTCTGCTGGGGCCACGGGATATTCTGCATCCACACAGGCTGCTGCAGTGTCTGGAGTCGAGTCGACAGGCGACCGGCCTCGGGGCATCGCTGTTTGCGGAACTGTCGATCGACGTCCGGAAACTCGTCGAGCGTTCGTCGGGGGCTGCCGCCACATTGAGCCGCAGCGAACTGGAACAGCTGCGCACTGGTTTGAACGACTGGATCCGGTCTTCGCGGCTGGCAGATACTGTTGCGCCATCGACTTCTGCAGGGGGAGACGAAGCTGCTGAACCAGTAATCGCTAACCGTGAGAGTCGCAGACCTGGGAGCAACTCTGATTCACAGACTATACGTGGACCGCTGGACTATCGGATCTGGAATCGACTTCAACTGGAGTGGCTTTGTCCGGGATGTCTGGTGGAACGTGCGGCGACTGCCAGCAGACAGCGGACGCTGGAGTATCGTTCGCGCGGGGAATTGATTGGCGATGAATGCGTATTCCGGGGGGAAGAAAGTCGCACTCATTGCGCGGTGTATGTGCATCAGGCCACGGATGCGTCCGGTGTGGGCGCAGAACGGCTGGTCACTCAGCGACTGGATGTGGTGAGGATCCCTGCCGAGGTTCTGCGACAGCTGGCAGCGCGATCAACGGCATTTCGTCGCGGATTGCAGTCAACCGCGGCAACGGCAGTACCTGTGCCGGACAACACCGCGAATCGTGCGGGACTCGCTGCAGTGGACACAGCCGATTTCCACTCGCTGGGACTCGCATGGGGTCAATCGCTGATGGTGATTGATCTCGATCGTTGCACGCGTTGCAGCGAATGTGTGCGGGCCTGTGTGGATGCGCATGAGGACGGGCGAACTCGACTGCACCTCGATGGACCTCGATTTGAAGAACGCTATCTGATTCCCACCACGTGTCGCGGGTGTCTGGACCCGGTCTGCATGATTGGGTGTCCCGTAGGGGCCATTCATCGTGGGCAGCGCGGGGAAATCTGGATTTCTGATCACTGTATCGGGTGTAGTCGCTGTGCGGATCAGTGTCCCTACGGCTCTATTCAGATGGAACTGGTTCAGCCTGACAGCTCACATGCAAGGTCGGATCGCTCAGCCTCCGGGCCGGGATTCACGGAGTCCCCGATCCACGAAACGGCGGTGGTGTGTGACCAGTGCCGATTCACGCATTCGGGGCAACCGGCCTGTTTGTATGCCTGTCCGCACGACGCGACATTTCGTGTTCTCGGCTCACAGTTTCTGAAGGGGATCAGCTGAATGATTCCCGCCGAAGACTGCTATGGTGAAGTTGTCACGCGAGTCGGGCAACACGTGTCTGCGTACACAGGAGCGGCTGGTGTCAGCCTGCGGCCTGGCGGAGGACCCCCGCGATGCTGATTGATCGTTCGCATCTGCCGTGGGGCTTGTTTTCCGCCACTGTTCTGGGCGTGGGGGCCGTCACTTATGTGATGTACGCGGCACAGGCACCACATGGGCCGTCCGGCGGCACCGTTCCGGGCCTCTGGTACGGGGTGATCGCCACCGGAATGCTGCTGTGCTCGGCACTGCTGGCCGTTCGTCGGCCCCTGCGCCGGTGGCGTCTGGGCAGCCTCGCGTTCTGGCTTCGAGGACACATCTGGCTGGGGGGGCTGTGTGTCCCGTTTCTGATGTTTCATTCCGGTTTCTCGTGGGGAGGGACCGTGTCATGGCTGTTGTGGCTCTGCGTGCTGTTTGTGGTGGGATCCGGGCTGCTGGGACTGGGACTTCAGCAGGTGCTGCCGCGTGTTCTGCGTGCGACCAGCAAGGCGGAAATCATGGAGGCTCCTTCTGCATACCAGAGAGATCGACTACTGGTGCTGGCTGATCTGAGGATGAGTGATGTGTGTTGTCGGCCCCAGCCGAACCTGCCGGAGCGACTGCAGGAGGCGTTTGCGGTTGTGATGCGGGATTTCGAACGTTCCGCTGACAGCACCCTGTCACGTTCGGAGCAGCATTCCCGTCGCATGCACGTGTTGAGATCGCAGCAGCCGCCGGAATTCAGGGATTTTCTATGGACCCTGTCTCGTGCTGCCAGACATGAGCTGAGATTGATCGCCGCGGAAACTGACTTTCCGGAACTGCTGAAGAAGACCTACCCGCAATTACAGCCACTGCCAGCGTCGCCTGGGGGTGATGCGAGCACTTTGACGCAGGTTTCATTGACTTCGGGAAACTCAGGATCCGGCACAGCCGACGAGGGCTTTGTGGCTGGTCGTCCACGATCTCGCGATGTTCCCGGTGACAATCGCGGTCACGCTGACCTGCTGTGGCAGTTTTACATCTCCGAAGTGAGATCTTTCCTTGCCGGAACAAGTTCAATCGCTCGCAGATCAGACGACGTTCTGGGGGCAGGAGCCACGTCGCAGAGAATCTTCCAGCGGCAGCGCGAGGTGCTGAATCCATCACTTCATGGCCCCCTGCAGGAACTGCAGGCTCTCTGTGATTATCGGCGAGCGATGGACCAGCAACGCCGGATCCTGCTGTGGATGAATCTCTGGATGCTGCTGCATGTGCCGGTGTCGGGCATGCTGCTGGTCCTGCTGCTGGCTCATATCGTCATGTCGCTCCGCGTTGTTCCCTGGTGAACAGATCTCGGGTTGCTTCAAGTGCTCCGGAAACTGATTGGCTCATGGCATCTGCAAACGATCATTCCACAATTCAGCATCCCGGCCGGGTGGGAACGCCCGTTCAGCGGGACCCGGTACGCAGGGCGAGCCTGCTGGCTGCGCTGGCCGCTGGCGGACTGACCATGGGCTGGTTGGTACTGATGTGGTTCCGGGATGCGCCCGAGATCTATCAGGCGCACGGGCTATCCCGTTCGCATCAGTTGTTCGAGCATCGCTGCGAGGTCTGCCATGAGGCTTACGCAGGTCCCGTTGAGCGTTTGCTGGATCCACGGACGCTCGGATCGCATACGTCTGCACCGGACGCACGCTGCCTTGCCTGCCACGCTGGTCCGGGACATTTCTTCGTCGGTGGTCCACACCTGACCTGGGCAGAAAAATCACAATCCGCCCAATTGCTGGCACCCAACGATCGCCAGTGTTCACAGTGCCACAGAGAACATGCGGGAGAAGACGATCTGCGGCGTCTGGCCTCGAACTCCTGCCGGGATTGCCATTCCGATCTGCAGCGCGTGGCAGCACTGACGTCTGGCGGAGCACTGCCTTCGTTCCAGAACCGAGGTACTCAACCACTTTCTGAATTCGCTGACCATCCCCAATTTGCGCTGATGCAGCAATTGCAGCAGGACTCGATCGAACCGATGCTGCCACCGTCTCATGGTGCCAGCCAGCTTCTGGCTCGTTTGCTGCGTCCCGGTGAATCCGAACCACGCTGGCAGGATCGCAGTCGGTTGCGATTCAATCATCGAGCGCACTTGCGCCCCGCGGATGCCCGCGGGCTTGCTGATGCAACGGGGCAGTTTCATGATCTGAGTCAGAACTGCCAGGCATGTCATGAACCGGATTCTGAAAAGCGCTACATGCAGCCCGTCAGTTACGAAAAACACTGCCGGTCATGTCATCCCCTGGTCTTTGATCCGGAGCTGGTGCTTGATCCGCAGGGACGAATTGTCACTCGGACACCGGAAGGCCCGACGTCCGCGTACCCCCCGGCGGTGGTGCCCCATCGTGGACCGGCCGAGGTCCGAGCGTTCCTGGTGAACACCTATCTCGGCTCTCTTGCCGCAGCAGATGACACGGCAAGTGCCCCGCTTCCCGGTCCGACGGAAACGCTGCCGCGTCCCGGTCGATTACCCGAGCCAGACTCGGTCGAACAACTGCTGTCGCCGATATCGGACGCCGTTTCGCACCGCCTCGCCGCGGCGGACTCCTTCGTTCGTTTTCATCCCGCGGATCAGCGCCCCCTGGAGGGCAACATCGAGGCTGATAGGCCGGCCGCAATTCAACGCGACGCCCTTCAGGCTCTTTCGCAGTCACGACGATGGCTGACCGGTGCTGGTGGTTGCGGCTTCTGTCACGAGCTCACAGACCGAGGCTCGGAATCTGCTGCCGATACGAAGCAGGGTGTGATGCTGGCCCCGCCGGCCTGGGACATCGTTCCCACGCAGATTCCGGATCGCTGGTTTCCCCATGCGAAGTTTCACCATGACGCCCATCGACTGATGAACTGCGTGGAGTGTCATTCCGCACCGCTGACTCCCACTCTTCAGGCGACACCGGCCACAGAGCTTGACCCGTCTACGGTGAACTCGGACGCAGGGGACAGGTTACGCGTCCATGTGTTCGACAGCACCAGTACCGGCGATGTGCTGATGCCGAGTCTGGAGCTCTGCCAATCCTGCCATACGCCTCAGGCACAACTTTCCGCCGGTCGCAAAGCCGCGAGAGACAACTGCACGGAATGTCATGATTACCATCAGCGACAAATTGAACCGCTGCAGCCAAACCCGTTGGTGACAAATCCCGCAATGTTCGGACACGCATCGCCTGAGGTCCGAGGGATTGGTGAGGTTGAAGCCGGTACAGCTGCGGCATCGGGAGGTTCCCGATGATGATTTCGGAGTTATCGACATCACGCATTCCCT
>JBDKIW010000134.1:0-32722 GCA_039796955.1 Planctomycetota bacterium | reverse complement strand
CATGTACGATGTCGACGAATTAGTTTCCAGCCTCACTGGCGCAGGATTGCCGCGGTTGATTCACGTCTGGCAAGTGGATCTCAGCCGAGTGGATTGCCGTGCAGCTGAGCGGATACTGTCTATCGCGGAACAGGCGGCTGCCGGACGTTACCGATTTGCGAGAGATCGGATGGCCTTCTCGGCAAGGCGGATTGCACGGCGACAGATTCTGAGTCTTTATACCGGGGAATTTCCGGAGAATCTGACATTCGGGGCGAATGCGTGGGGCAAGCCGTACCTGGCGGGTGCAGGTGGCCTGCGCGGGATTGAGTTCAGTGCATCGTGTTCGGGCAATCTGGCGTTGATTGCGGTTGCATTTGAAGTGGCCGTGGGGGTTGATCTGCAAGTCGAGACAGCGCAGGTCGAGATGCTGGAGGTCGCCGAGAGGTTATTTCACGAGGCGGATCTTCGGAAGCTGCGAAGTCTGCCGGAAGCGTCGCGAACTGATTTATTTTACCAGCTGTGGACACGGGCAGAGGCGATCGGAAAAGCATTGGGGACGGGGCTGGGGGCAGACTGCGTCTCAACGGTCCGGGGGCCGCGATTTGAGCTCAGCGTGGACGTTGAAGGAGAGCCTCGGGGAATGCTCCGGTCAAAAATCTGGACCTGTCAGCAGCTGCAGGTGGGGTTGCCGGGCTGGCAGGGAGCGATTTGTGTGAACACGGATTCATTTCGTGTGCGTTATCTGAAGTGGCCTTGAACGCGCGGGGGCCGGGAGCCTTCGATAGTCCCCGGGAGCGGTGAGCGTGGATGGGAACTGATCGCTGATGCCTGGGCCGTCTCGAGCCTGAACAGTGGGCGAGCGGAATCGCGAGGTTGGTTGCTGGGGGGAAGCGGAATGTCCGGCTGTTGTGACGAAAACCTGCAGGGGATTTCCAGCCTGAAAAATGATAGACTGCGGCAGGGAGTTCCCTGGATGTTTTTCGGGGGGCTCTGCTGATTGATGTGGTTTCGTTGTCAACCTTGTCAGAAGTTCCTGATTACGAATGAATGCCTCTTTGTCTGGTGAACAGCTGTTACAGGAATGTGCCGGTCACGTGCGATCGTTGCAGACTGCGCTACAGGAACTGGAGCAGCAGGCGTTGATGTTTCGATTGCCGGCACTGATTGAGCAGGAGTGGTATCAGTTGCTGCGGCAGAAGTTGATACCGCAGTTGGGGGAACGGGCATTTCTGGTGGCTGCGGTGGTTGGTGGCACGAATATCGGGAAGAGTGTGATTTTCAATCATCTGGCGGGATGTCGAGCCAGTGCCACCAGTCCGCTGGCGTCGGGGACGCGGCATCCGACGTGTCTGGTGCCGGAGAGTTTTCTGAGCGAGCATCGACTGGAGCAGGTCTTCCCGGATTTTCAGTTGCAGCGCTGGACAGATCCATCGCTGGCACTTGAGGAAACTGAGACGCATCAGTTGTTCTGGCGGGTGGAGAAATCACTGCCGGAATCATTACTGATCCTCGACACACCGGACATTGACAGTGATGCGAGGATCAACTGGGTGCGTGCGGATGCGGTTCGTCGATCGGCGGACGTGTTGATCGCTGTTTTGACTCAGCAGAAATACAACGATGCGGCGGTCCGGGAATTTTTCCGTCGTGCGGGTGACGAGGGGCGAGCGGTGATTGTGATTTTCAATCAGGTGCTTTTGCCGGAGGATGAGCCGTACTGGCCGCGTTGGCTGGAGACTTTTTGTCGTGAAACGGGGCTGCAGCCGGAAGCCGTGTATCTGGCGCCGGCGGATCGACGCGCGGCGGAAGAGCTGCGTTTGCCGTTTTTTGAACGGCGGCATGAGCGATGTCGAGGGGGAGTGGGGGACACCGTTGCTGTGGACCCGGAACAGCCTGTCAGCCCGGCCTCGCACTTGTCGCGATTGCGATTTGCTGACATTCGAATGCAGACACTGCGGGGGTCACTGCGGGAGTTTTTACATCCGCAGCGCGGTGTTGGCGGGTGGTTGAAAGAGTTACGGGTGGCCAGTCAGGAACTGGAAGCTGCGACATCGCGATTAACGACGGAGGGGTTGATCCAGATTCGGCACTGGCCAGCTCCTGCGAATTCGGTGTTTGTGTCGGAGTTGCGGAAGTGGTGGCAGCAGCAGCAGACGGGGTGGGCGCGATCGATCAATTCGGCCTACAACGCTGTGGGGAAAACGCTGTTGTGGCCATTGCAGGCTGCGGGAAAGGCCTTGCGGAAAGAGGCACCGGCACCGCTTGAAGATTATCGGGAGCGTGAGTGGCTGGCGGTATTGAATGTGGTGGAAGAGGTGTTTGAGCGACTGCAGTGGATGGCTGAATCGGGAAATGCATTGATTCGGGAGCGATTGGAGCAGCTGCTTGCGGGGGATGTGCGGAATCGGCTGATGACAACCTTGCGGGTGCGTCATCAGGAGTTGGGACTGGAAGCGGAGCTGGAGCGGGTGATAGCGGAGCAGATGGCTGCACTGCAGTTGTCGCAGCCTGAAATTTTTCGCCTTTATCAGCAATTGAACAACGTCTCAGCCGCCGTGCGTCCTGTGACCAGCATCGTTTTGTTTTCGCTGGGATTTGGTCCGGCGGGGGATCTGGTGGCGCCGTTGCTGGGTCAGGCGGCGGCCTCTGCGGTGGTGCATGTGGTGGCGGACGTGGCGGGTGGGACGACGGCAGCGATCGCGGGAGAGGCGGCGGTTTCATCTGTGGCGGGGGCGGGAAGCGGACTGTTGCAGACGTGGTTTCATCGGCTGCAGACCGCCTATTCGGCGCGGCGTGCGGCGTGGTTGTCGGAGCAATTGCATCGGGAATTGCTGGGCACACTTCCGGAAGAGCTGCAAGCCGCTGTGGGGCTCAGGACCTCGGCGGCGTGGCTGCGTGTTCAGCAGCATGTGCAGCGGCTGGAATCATTGATTTGAGTGTTGAAGACAGGCGGGATGCAGTGAGGGGTTGTTCTGAATCAGGCTGGAAGAAATGGAAGCAGGCATCATGACACCGGAACTTGAGCAACTGACGCTGCTGACTGAGATCGATGACCTGCTGAATCGGATTCGTCGCTGGAAGCAGCAGGAGGTTCCGTGGGAGCCGGCGACGAATGCACGGGCGCTGGTTGGGGAGGTGTTGAATCGTGTGCAGTCTCTGCGGATTCGTCTGGAGTCACCGCTGGTCGTTGCGACGTTTGGTGGTACTGGTACCGGCAAGAGTACTCTGGTGAATGCATTGATTGGTCAGGACGTGACGCAGACGGGTCGGCAGCGGCCGACGACGGTGACACCGGTGTTGCTGGTGCATCCGGGGTTTGATCTGCAGGGGACGGGGCTGGATCCGGACCAGTTTCAGGTGAAGCGTCTGGAATCTCCTGTTCTGCGGGATTTGATTCTGATTGATTGCCCGGATCCGGATACCAGTGACGTGGCGGAGCAGGGGAGTAATCTGGCGCGTTTGCGAAGTATTCTGCCGCACTGCGATGTGCTGCTCTGCGTTTCGACTCAGCAGAAATACCGGAGTGCGAGGATTACGGAAGAGTTGGCTGACGCGGCGGCTGGTTGTCGACTGGTGTTTGTGCAGTCGCATGCGGACCAGGATTCTGACATCCGGGCCGACTGGAAAGCGGCGCTGCAGCCGAAGTATCAGGTTCCGGAGATGTTTTTCGTGGATTCGCGGCGTGCGTTGCGAGAGCAGGCGCAGGGGCTGAAGCCTACCGGGGACTTTGGCCGACTTCAGGAGTTATTATCGAGTCAGCTTGGGGTATCGCGTCGGATGGCAGTGCGACGAGCCAATCTGATTGACTTGCTTGAGGAAGTGCTGGCGATCAGCCGGAGCCACTATGAGGAATCGCTGGTGGGAGTGCGTCGGTTGCTGGAGGCGCTGGATGATCAGCAGACGGAACTGAAGGAACGTATGAGTTCGACGTTGCGGGCGGAATTGCTGGTCAACAGAAATCTGTGGGAGCGTCGGCTGCTGGGGGCGGTGACAGACTTATGGGGGTTCAGCCCGTTTTCTGCCGTACTGAGGTTGTACAACGGGTTAGGGGGCTTTCTGGCATCACTGACATTTCTGCGAGCGGCATCATCGGCGCAGATGGCTTTGATTGGTGCGGTGCAGGGGGCGCGATGGTTACGTCTTCGAGCGGAGGAGCAGTCGGCAGAGGCGAGTCTTGAAAGGCTCTCTGCATGCGGGATAGCGGATCATCAGTTGCAGGAGGCTCGAGTTCGTATTTTCGGATATCTGCGTGGATCGGGGATTGAGTCGGGTGAGTATCTGCAGAAGCGGGATCTGGAAGAGTTGCGGCGTCAGGCGGCCCGTATGGAGACTCATTTTCTGAGTGATGCGAGGCGGACGATTGATCAGTTGATAGAGAAGCTGGCGGAGCAGCACACGGCGGTGGTGGAACGCTGGACGATGGAGTGTTTGTTTCTGTTGTACCCGTTGTTTGTGACGATGCGGATGGGCTACAACTTTTTCTGGAGTTCATTTCTGGGGCCGATTCTGGGGGGCATGTCACAGGCGGCGCCTCTGCTGACAGTGGACTTTTACATTCCAGCGATTTTTTTCCTTGTGGTCTGGTCGAGTGTGGTGGTGCTGATGTTGACTCAGCGTCTGAAGCGAGGGCTGACGGACCACATTGGACAACTGGCTCAGCGGATGGCGGACACTCAGTTTCCGGAGGGATTATTTCCTGGATTGGAGCGTGTGTGCCAGGAGATTCTGCGGGAGGACCGCAGCCTGCAGGATCTGAGTGAGCGGACGGAGAGGTTTCGCCGTCGATTAGCGGATTCGACCCCGTTTTTGGGAGTGCGACGAACCTGATGGTCGCCGATTCAGGCAGGAAATTCGGGAAAATACGGCGTTTTTTCGAGATCAGATTTTTTTAAAACCTGATCTTGGATTCCCCCGCCTCCCTCGGTACACTCGTTGTTGGGAAAAAACCCAACGCGAGCGAAAAACGTTGCGGACCGAGTGATTGCCCTGACGATTTCGTGATGCGTGTGGATGTTAACATCGGTGAGTGATGTTGGCAGCAGGTGGACGCCGCGAGTCGGCTCAGATTATCACCATCGGTCGGCTGACCGGTCAGTTTACCGGTCAGTTTACCGGCGATGTTGATTCTGATTTGGTACGACCGATTCGTTGGCACCAGTATCCACTCCGGGTTTCAGGGAATGTTTGCCGTTGGTGCAGCTGCAGATTTTTTTGCGGTGATCTGAACATCGAGTCTGGCAGGAGTGTCATCAGAGTGCAGACTGGCGCTGTGTGAGTGTGTTGATATCGGGCGCAGGAGCATGGTGTGCGGAGTTGTGGGTTGTGTGCTGCGCTGTTCACGGGTGTGGTGTGATGAATTGAGTAATGAAATTGTGGTGTAGTGTCGGGTGCGGTGTGTGTGGGTCGTATTAGGGTTGAAGTGGAAATTGGGACATCAGCAAGTTTAGTTTTGGTTCAGGAGCGGGCTATGTTGGTTCTGAAACGTCGCAAGGGTCAGGAAATTGTCATTAACGGTCAGATTCGGATCGTGGTGGTTCAGACGAACGATGGCAGTTGCAGTCTGGCATTTGAAGCGCCGGATTCTTATCGCATTCGTCGGGGCGAGTTGCCATCTTTTGACGACCCCGTGTTTCACGGCAGTCTGCCGACACTGCAGGTGCAGTCATGACACGGCATGTTGGCGATTTGATTCGTGAAGCCCGGCAGGCTCGGGGAATTTCCCTGAGAGCTTTGGCAACACAAATAGGCATCCATTTCAGTCATTTGTCAAAAATTGAAAATGGCAAAGATCAGATTGGTCGAAAGGCGCTGGAGAGACTGGCAGAGATTCTGGAGATTGATCCGGGATTGATGCTGGGAGAAGCTGGGCATCAGGAGCGTCCATTTCGTGTTCTGGGAAATGTGGCGGCTGGTGTTCCGATTGATGCCATTGAGAATGTTGAGACGTTTGATCTGACGCGTGTCTTTGACCCGCAGGATCATTTTCTGCTGCGAGTGCAGGGGCAGTCGATGATTCAGGACGGGATTAACGATCAGGATCTGGCGATTATTCGTCATGCCCGAACGGCCGAAAATGGTGAAACGGTGGTTGCTGTCGTGGATGGCGCCGAAGCCACGCTGAAGCGTTATCGTCGTGTGGGCAGCACAGTGACTCTTAGTCCGGCCAATGATCAGATGACTGAAATGGTCTATGCCGCGTCAAGGATTGAAATCTGCGGTATTCTTGTGGGACTTGTGCGTACAGAAATGCAGTGACCTGACATGACAGAGCAGCGACCTGACAAAAAGTCATCAGAGATTCCGGAAGTCGCTAGCCGAGCGACTCTGAAACAGCCTCGGATCGGAATCAATCAGATGGACATGGGAGGCTGGGTGCGTGTTTACCTTGGGCAGGGTGAACCCAATGGCGAACTGGCCCCATTTTTATCGCATGCGCTCAATGGCTGGTTCCGCGAACGGCCTCATCTGCGTCTGCGTTTTGTGCTCCCGGTGACTCGAAATGGCAACACGGTTGAGTTGCATGGCTGGTACGAGCAGATCTGGTTTTCGGATCAGAGTCCGATGGCGAAAGCTGCGCCCCGAACCCCGGGGGCTCAGGCATCGTGACAGGTGCCCATGACAGATGTCCGTGACAGCGTTCGTGACAGGTCGGTCGTGGTGAAGTCAGACCATTCGGATGGCTTTCAGCATGCGTTCTCTGCCACATTCAGACGACTCAGATCGGACAAACAGGACCGTACGGCCTGCGCGGCGATTGGGGCGCAGATGTTTGCCGACATCGATCAGATCCGCATCCGCAGGGCACCCGGTGGGTTCATCAAGGATCTCAATCCCGCGCTGGCGGATTTTTTCAGCGGGTACAATTCCGGACAGGTCATCCGGCCATTCACCATGAAGCACGACACGACCATCGTCGCCCGTGGCTGCCAGCCCAATGGCGGCCAGAGCTCCGATGACGCCGCCATTGGTGCCACCAAGGCCTTTCAGAAACAGATCATGCGTCGCGGCGATCTCAAAGGCCTCTGCCTGATCAACGAGTTGTGTGCAGCATTTCCGGCCGAATTCAGTGACAGCAGCCGGTACGTAGTCGGAGACACACAGTCCGGGATCACTACCCACCTGATACCAGTCCCGCATTACGGATTCGCACCGTTGTTTCAGAGTTTCTGTGCTGACCGAGCCTCCTGGTTGCAGGGCAATAGATGCCGAGCCATTTTTTGAAGTGTAGGGCACACGGGGATCAAACAGGAGCTGATGCCGTACGATTCGGATGCAGGTCCAGTGATCTGCGAGGGCGCGAACAATGGCTTTTGCGAGTTGATTTGTCCCGGGAGAATCGAGTGTGTCGGTATCATCCAGACCGATGAGTATCATTCGTGTTGTTCCTGTGGTGAATCGTCGTGTGTTCGTCGACCGTAGAACAGAACGATGGCGCTGAGTAACCCGGCCGCAACGCCGCACAGGCAATAGGTAATGCTGGCCTGTCCCAGCCATTCCATGAGGGGGCGTCGTCCCGGAAGTTCGAAGCCGGTGGCTTTCAGGCCACCACGAACGCCAAGTGCCAGTAGATTGCTGAGCAAACCGGCCAGCGTAAACCCGACGTACTGTTGCCAGCCTGTGTTTGCCCTTCGCAGGGTCCAGTCGAGCAGGGGGCCTGTGGCAATCAGGCTGGTCAGAGCGCCGATGCCGAGGCCCTCTGATTTGAGTCCGCTGAGATTCAGCAGGGACGCAACGAGGAGGGCGGAGGTTCCCATGATTGTTCCGGCACCGCGACGGGGAACGACCGCCAGCCCGAGTGCCAGCGGAAAGACGACTCGCAGAATCGCGTGGCCGGGAACGCGCTGGATGCCGAGGTCGATGCAGGCAGAGCAGAATGCGGCCACGGAGCCGAAGACGAACAGCAGCATCCAGTCGGCTAAAGGGGCCGCAACGGAGTCCGCGACGAGGATTTGCAGTCGAGTGGTTGCCGCCAGTCCGGAATGCCGCCTGAGGATCACCAGTATCGCTCCTTTGTCTTAATGGAAACGGGATCCGAACGACTGTGTGCCGGTGCGTGAGTTGAGCCGGCGGTTGGTACGGCGACAGCTGTTTTTCGTTCGAACCAGTTGTCGTGGGAGGCTGGGAAGTTTACTGAAAAATGCTGGTGTCTAAACAGGGAATTGTGAAAAACGGGCAGACGAATGGATTTGTGGGAACTGCTGGCCGTGATGGGGGGCGAAACGCTGGTAATCCGGGAATTGTGGCACGCATGCGGCTTGAATTACGGGAGGGGGCCCGGCTGCGATGGCGAAACGAGGGCAATATGGAAAATCAGGGTCGTTTTTTGCTTGATTTCGGAGTGGTGTTCGTGCAGGGAATTCGCGAGGTAAAATCCAGCGCGATCGTTTCGGAGGAGCGAAACGCGACATTCGCAGGCTTAACATCGTTTCGCCATCCCGCGGCCCGGCTGGTGGATTCACTGGTGAAAATCCGGTGCGCAGGATTCGTCGGAGTGAAACGCGTCTGGTTACTGGTCTGGCCCGTTCCAGGTTCTGAGAGAAAGTGTGCGGAATCTGTCGAGTATTGTGCAGCCACTGCGAGCGGCGTGACGGAGAAGAGTCCTTTATTTCCCGGGAAAATGGCCGGCAATGGCGGGGCCACGACCTGAATTGCCGAGTCCGGTCTTGACCGGAATTCAGAAAAAGAACAGAGTGGGGGTTGGCAGGAGAATGTGCGCGGTGTTCGGGACTCGTCGGAAAGTGCTGCTGAGCAGAAACGTTGGCGATTTTCGGCGTTTTGGACATGCTGTGCAGGGGACTGTCGAGGAGGCCTCGAGCCTTTTTGTGACGGTTGTTGCTGCCTGGAAACTGATTCGGGCATCTACGCTGGTTGTCTGTCGCTGCCAGGGAAGGAAGCGTCGCCATGAGAATTCCGCGCTGGGTATCCGGCCTGTTTGTTTGCGTGTATATCGGGCTGCTGTCATGGGGCGTCGTTGGGCATGCCCTGAAGATGCCGTCGGTGGGCAACGCCTTCGGATATTTCGTGGTCTGGGACATGTTTTGCGGCTGGCAGGCCTACGACAACCGGACTCATATTATTGGCGAGGACTCACAGGGCAACTACTACGAGATTCGAGAGCCCTGGGGTGCCTTTCAGCCCTTTGGCAACGTGGATCGGGTGAATTACGACGTCAGTAACTATCTGGCTGCGCGGCATATCCGAAACGTGTTGAAGCACAGTGATCATCCGCCGCTGGACCGGATTTATGTCGTACAGGAGATCTGGGCGAAGCAGTACAATGTTCCCGATCATCTCTGGAGTTGCTGTTTCCTTGAGCCCAGGGACAAGATGTCGTATTTCAATCTGCGAGCGATCTGTACGGAGGACGGGGTTCCGATTGAATCGAATCCTGACTGGTTCACGGCGCAGACACTGAAGACGATTGCCGACAATCCTCGACTGCGGCAGCAGGCTCAGAGTGCTCAGCCGTACTACAACACGTTTTTCAATCCCCGAACGGATGTTGGCAGCGCAGTGTTTTCTGGTACGCCGGGGGTAGGTGTCAGCACCAACTGAGGTGCGGACGCTGACCGTTGTGTGGGGCTTGTTCAGGCGGTTGCTGCGTGGAGCTCGGAAACGGAATCGGGCGGAGCGTGGTGGTAATTTCCGGTGCAAATGGAGTTGCGGCGATGACATCATCAGCAGGTAGTCGTTCTCAGACGCTGATTTCGGGGCTGAGAGACTTCTTCTATGACGAGCAGGTTCCGTATGGAATGGCGCTGGTCAGGATGTTTTTGCCAGCAGTGGCATTGATTCCGATGACCCGGCGATTTTTCCGTGTTCGAGAGATTTTTTCTGCTGACGGCGCGCCTCAGCAGTTGGCGGAATTGTTTGGGCATGGAACGCCGTTGCCGGAATTGTCTCCGGTGCTGGCATCGGCGCTGTACGGGTTGATGTTATTTGCCATGGTTTGCGGAATACTGGGATTCCGGACTCGCATGTCATTCATGGTTGCCACGCCACTGTATGTGTATTTCAACATGCTGGATGCCGTGGGGACAATGACCAAGTATTCGGTGATTGCCTCACACGTGCTGTTGATTCTGTCGTTGTCCAACTGTGGCGCGGTCTGGTCGGTGGATGCTGTCCTGCGGCGTTGGCGCGAAGGAGTTGCGGCAACAGCGATTCCGCCACGTTTTCCGGTCTGGCCTGCGAGGTTGCTGCAGCTGCTGTTTTGTTTTGTTTATTTCGGGGCTGCGATTACCAAGATTCAGACACCGGAGTTTTTCAGTGGCGAGCAGATGCGGTACTGGATGTTCAGCAACTGGAACTACCCGAATCCGCTGGGTGAGACGATGGCCACATGGACCTCGATTCTGCTGATCAGCGGATACATCACGGTGGTCTGGGAGATCACATTTCCATTTCTGGCGTGGCGTCCGGTGGGGCGATACTTTGCACTGGGGATTGGCGCGATCTTTCACTTTCTGACGATTTTCGAACTGGGGCTGCTGATTTTCCCTTTCATCTGCACGGCCTGCTATCTGGCATTTCTGATGGAAAAGGACATTGTGCATCTGCGGCGGTTTCTGAAATCCGTGCGATTTCCCACGGAGGCGATCGGTAGACCTCGTATCGCGCTGGCTCGGCTGATTCAGGCGAGACCCGCGGCACTTCCGTTGCCGGCCTTCTGGGGTTTGCTGGCGATTGTGGTGGTGGTGGTCTCTGCTGAGGCGGACTACCGCATCGATGTGTACGGGCTTCGGCGCAACGGTGGTCCCTTGCCATTGCAGAAGATGGATCCAACTGTCGCAAGGACTCTGATCAATTCTCAGCGGCCGCTTCGCGAGAAGGACAAGTTCTTTTCCTTTGACATCGGCAGCATGATTATGGCGGGGCAGTTAGCCAACCGCCGCCAGGCATTTGAATATGGTGATGTGGTGATCGCGCAGTGCAACATCAATCCACCTCATGAAGATTTGTGGGTAGAGTGTGTGATTGAGGATGAGGAGCAACGGATCATTGACGTTGCTGGCCAGTTTGTGACTCGGGATCAACTGTACGCCAACTTTCCCTATCAGACGGGAAACAAGCTGGTTCCGGGGAAATACTGGGTGGTTCTGAAGAGTTCCGGGCAGGAAATTGCCCGCCGCCCGTTCACTCTGACGGGCGATCCGGAATCGCTGCCACCGATGTCGCCCATGCTGACAAACTGATCGGCGTCTGCAGTGACTTTCAGGGCGTGGGGCAGGTATTGAGACCGGTTGAGTCCGGGAATTGGCGTTTTCTGAAGTTCGGGAGTCGATTTGCTGCAAAAAAATGGCTGGCTTAGTATTCTGCTGGGAACAGGAGGCCGGAAACGAGTGACCGGGATTGAGCGGCAGGGCTGGCATTTCCTGGTAACGACTCTGTGTGGGATCTTCGCTGGTGACTGGTGGGTACACCGTGAAGTGGTTCAGAAAGCTGCTATGTCTTCAGTTACCTTCTCCGCCTGCTATGTGGGCAGTTTTGACCCCATGACGCTGGGGCATCTGGACATCATCCGCCGAGCCTCCCGGATTTTTGGGCATGTGACGGTGGGCATTGGGATCAATCCGGACAAGAATTCATTGTTCACTCCGACAGAACGAGTCGAATTGTGTCGTTTGTCGTTGAGTGACCTGCCGAACGTGGACGTGCGGACCTTTGACGGTCTGGCGGTGGAGTTTGTGCGGCAGTGCAACAGTCGGATCCTGCTGCGAGGTGTCCGGACATTGTCAGACATTGAAGCTGAGTTTTCGATGACGCTGACCAATCGAGTGCTGGATGAGGAAATTGAGTCGGTGTTTCTGATGTCTGCTGAGCGATTTGCGCACATTTCCAGTTCGCTGATCAAGCAGATTGCAAGAATGGCGCGGGAAGGTGTGCGGGATCGATTGAAGGACTTCGTCCCGGGCCCGATTATTGAGCCATTGATTCGCCGACTGCAGGATCAGGAGACGCCTACCTGACCTGTCGTGTCTGTTGGCATATGGCAAAGTGGCATCTGGAGTTTCCTGATCGGGCTGTTGACGGTTCCGGCGGGCGACTTTATCAAAGTGAAAAGGCTGACGGTTATGGTTAAAACGGCATCCACGATGTTGCCCCTGGGGACTCAGGCGCCCGAGTTTTCGCTGCCGGACGTGACGGGTAGTCTGGTCACTCGCAGTCAGTTTCTCGGCAAGCCGCTGTGCGTGATTTTCATGTGCAATCACTGTCCATTTGTGATCCATATTCGTGCGGCACTGGCTGCATTTGCTGCTGAATACCAGGCTCGAGGACTGGCGGTTGTGGGAATCAGCAGCAACGACGTGGAGCTTTATCCTCAGGATGGTCCTGACGCCATGCGTGAGGAAGCTCGGAATGCGGGATACACGTTTCCGTATCTGTTTGATCAGTCGCAGGCGGTGGCGATCTCTTACAAGGCCGCCTGCACTCCTGACATCTTCCTGTTTGATGCGGACCACAGTCTTGTGTATCGCGGTCAGTTTGACTCCAGTCGCCCGGGCAATGGTCTTCCGGTGACGGGCGCTGACTTACGAGCAGCCTGTGATTTGGTGCTGGCAGGCCGGGACGTGACGGGTGAACAGCGTCCCAGCATCGGTTGCAACATCAAATGGCGTCGTGGGGCTGAGCCGGATTATTTTACGGGTCTGTCGGCCGGCTGAGATTCTGCGGAGGGGCTCATATCGTCCGGCTGTAATTCCTGTTATAGTAGCGGGAATGGCACCCCAAGGCACCGATGACAGCTGCGCGGGCGTGACAGGAAGGCCGTTGAAATTGTCGCACTCGCCCCTGACTGAAAAGTCATGTGCCTGTGGCACAGGTGGTTCTTCAGGCGTCGAAGATTTTCCCGGAAAGTGAGTGGTGACGGATGGGTACGGAAATGTCTGGTGGATTGTCGACGCTCCACAGTCTGTTGCTGCAGCTTGCCGAAGCGGAATCCAGACTGACTGACGGCCCGCGTATGATCGGTGTCTCTGAGCGGCAGATTGTTGCTGTTGAGCAGCAGATGGAAAAGCAGAAGCAGGCCATTAAGGACGCTCGAAAATCAGCGGACGACATCAATCTGAAACTGAAAACCAAAGAGTCCGAGATTCTGAAACTGGAGGGGCAGTTAAACGTCGCGTCCTCCAACAAGGAATACGAGATTATCAGGAACCAGATTGCGAACGCCAAGAGAGATCGGGGAGAGATTGAGGAGCAGGGGCTGCTGGCACTGGAGGCTGTAGATGCCGCGAACGGCAAAATGAAAGAGCTGGAAGCCGAGCTTCAGAAACGCAAGCAGCAGTTGCAGACAATTCGGAGCGGTTTCGAAAACGATAAGCCGCAATTGCAGGCTGGTGTTCAATTGTTGCAGCAGCAGATCGCTGAGGCAGAGAAAGTGATCCCGGGTAATCAGATGGCGACATGGCAACGATTGCGTGCCGCGCACGGTCCCGGGGCCTTGTCACCGCTGGAGGACGATTTCTGCAAAGAGTGCAGTACTCGGGTGACCAACCAGGATCAGGTGCGTCTTCGAACGGGTGAATTCCTGTGTTGTCGTGACTGTGGTCGCGCCTTGTACAGTCCAGGCTAAGTCCCGCGTGTGTTTCTGGTTGTGTCTGAGAGCGATGCTGGACAGCATGGATCACCGTGATGAGCAACGACTCCAGGGCGACCCAGCCCGGATTGCGATTCTGGTGATGTTGGTTTGGTCAGGTGGGTGGGCGGCATAACTTGTCGGTAGCCGCCGAGCCGTTGATGCGGTGTGGATTGTCGGTGGAACGGCAAAGGCAGGGAGTCGACTGTTCGCGGGTGATGCAACAGGGTGCGCCCCGAGTGTGATTTCTGTGGATGTGGCTTTCGTCTGGAAGTGTGAAGAAAGCGGGTTCGGTGCTGCCGCCAGTCATGAATTCTGCAGCGATGCTGTCCCCGGGGCCGCAACTCCAGGGAACTGCGACGCTTTTGTTAGCCGGTGAGCGGCTGGAGTTACTGCCGGAAGGGGCGGTCTGGTGGAGGGCGCGCTCGACGGTCTTTCTCAGCGACACGCATTTCGGCAAAGAGGCGACATTTCGATCGGCGGCGATCCCGGTTCCAGATCAGACGCAGCGCATTCTGCAGGCCATGGAACGAGTGCTGGTTAAAACGGGGGCAGAGCATCTGGTGGTTCTGGGGGATCTGATTCACGCGCGTCGAGGGCGTTGTGAGCTGACATTTCGTCAGGTTGTGGAATGGAGACAGAAGTTTTCGGCTGTGACATGGACCCTGATCCGCGGGAATCATGACTTGTCGGCGGGCGATCCCCCGGCTGACTGGCAGGTGCGATGTTTTCCGGAGCCTTTTTCAATGGATCCTCTGGGATTATGTCATCACCCTGAGTTGGCTACCGGGGCCTCTATGGCGGGACATCTGCATCCGGTGGTGAGACTGACTGGGCCGGGGCGTGATTCCCTGCGGCTTCCCTGTTTTCTGTTACGCAATTCGACGCTGATTCTGCCTGCTTTCAGTTCGTTTGTGGACGGCAGAGTCCTGCGTGCAACGCCGGGTGATGAGGTGTTTGTGCTGGCTGATCAGCAGGTGACAAAGGTCATGTGACGGAAGCAATCGGGCTGCCACAGGGACTGGCAGGGACTGGTTCGCCGGCGTTGTTTCAGGGGATCCGGATAACAATATGAGTGGATTTGAAGCAAAGCCCGGCGCTGTGGAGAAGGAGTTCGGAATTCCTATTCCTGGTGTGATTCTGGAGGAAGGGGCATGGGCGCGGACTGCTCTGAAGAAGGTTCCGGAGGGATTTCTGAACTGGAGTGAGCTATTTGGTCGCAGTGCTCCGGTGATCCTTGATATTGGTTGCGGAAACGGGCGGTCTATGCTTACCAGTGCGGTTGCACGTCCCGAGCTGGACCATCTGGGAGTCGATATACTTCCGGTGGTTATTCGCTACGCAACGCGTCGTGCAAATCAACGTGGGCTGGGCAACACTCGCTGGGCGGTGATTGGCGGGCGCGAGTTGCTGGCTTTGCATGTGCGGCCGGGGACGGTCGCGGAGATTCACTGCTATCATCCTCAGCCCTGGTATCGGCGGGATCAGGTTCCATTAAGACTGATCACACCGGAGTTTCTGCGACTGGTGCATCAGGCTCTGTCGCCGGGAGGTCGATTCGTACTGCAGACGGATCATCCGGGATACTGGAAGTACATGTTGAAAATCCTGCCGGTATTTTTTGACTGGAATGAGCGAGTGGAGCCATGGCCATATGCACCTCAGGGAGTGACTCGCCGGGAAATCATTGCTCGTCAGCGGGGCCTGCCGATTTTTCGGGGTGAGGGGACTGTGAAGCCGGGCCTGGATGCAGACGAGGCGATTCGACTGGCGGAAGCTCTGCCGCTTCCCGTGTTCAATGCGGATCGGCGTCTTCAGGCGTTGGATCAACTTGAGCGAGAGACGCAGGGTGGCAAGCCCGGGGCGGGGCGGAGCAGGGCGGGGGGCGCTTCAGCAACGCAACGGCGAGGAAATCGGGGTAATCACAACAGGCGAGGACGTGGCTGACGCTTAGTCGTGTGCTTGTTCGCGAGCAGGGTCTGCGGGGGGCCTTGCGTCGTTGTGGTTCAGAGAAAAGGCACGTGGAAGCAGCTCAGAAAGCAGCACACATTCGGGAGGTGTTCCGGCAGGCTGATCAAGGCTGTCCAGCAGGACCAGCATTTCCGGGTTGAACTCCGTTAGAAACTGACGGCAGCTGCCGCAGGGGACAGGGATTCCCGGAAGTGTGATGCAGATCGCGGAAAAATCACGAAGTCCCATGGCGATGGCACGACAAACGGCGGCGCGTTCAGCACAGATTGTCAGGCCATAGGATGCATTTTCGACATTGCAGCCGGTGATGATTTCTCCGATGGTCGTCAGCAGTGCGGCCCCGACAGAGAAACGGGAGTAGGGGGCCCATGCGTGCTGGCGAACCTGTCTCGCGTGCGTCTGCAGTGTCTGCCACTGACTCGGTAGATGCGGAGTTGCCATCACCTGCTCCTTCAAGTTACGTGAGAGTTGACCGGTGCGGGTTCGTTGTTGCGCTGGCGAGTGAGGGGCGATAGGCCGGAATGCTGACAGGGCGTCCGGTTAGCGAGTGACTGTGGGGTGATGTTTTGCGGAGAAGGTCACGACTGAAATTCCGACTGATGGAAACAAAAAGGGGACCGGCGAACTCAGGTGTTCGGAGGTCCCCCAGGAAGAGCGTTAGCGAGCAGTCTCGCGGTGTCTCACTTGATTGAGACAGACCCATGGCTTACTTACCGGCAGCTGCGGCCTTTGCCTTGAGCTCTTCCGCACGGGCCTTCAGTTCTGTGGCCTTCTTCACGGCCTCTTCGGAACGTGTTTTCATTTCATTGGCCTTCGCGACGGCTTCGTCGGCTTTCTTTTTGGCTTCGTCAGCGGCGGCTTTCTTTTCTTCCGCGGGCTTTTTCAGGGGTTCAACGGCGGCTGTGGCTGTTTCCACGGTCTTCTGAGCCTCTGCGACTGCGGCTTCAGCGGCGGTGACGGCGTCAGCCGGAGAATTGGGATCGGCCTTCAGATCGGCCAGTGCCTTATCGGCAGCAGCCTTCGCCGCGTTAGCAGCTTCGAGAGCCTTATTGGCGGTATCAAGAGCTCCCTGGGCGTCTGCGTGAGCTTTGGCGGCCGCTTCATTAGCCGCTGCGGTTTCGGCGACGACTTTGTTCTGAGCTTCGGCAGCGGCAGCCAGTTCTTCTACCAGTTTGCCGGCATCTTCAGCCGCGCGACCGGCTTCTGCGATCTCACGATCACGATCTTTACGGAAGTCCGGAACGATCTGAATTTCGGGGACTGCGGCTTTCAGAGTTTCCTCGCCGGCTTCGGTCACAGCGGTCTGCCAGACGAACAGGCGGCGAAGGGACTTGACATTGCCCAGTTGTGCCAGCCCGGCATCCGTGATTTTGGTTTCGTACAGATTGAGGTATTCGAGGGCTGGCAGGGCGAGGATGTGTGCGAGTCCGGCGTCAGTAATGGCCGTTTTTTCGAGGTGCAGCCGGGTCAGGCCGGAGAGTCCGCTAAGGTGCGCGAGGCCGGCATCGGTGATTTTTGTTCCTCTGAGATTCAGGGAGTGGATACTGGCGGCGTCTTTCAGTATAGCGAGGGTTTCGTCGTTGATTTCGCGATCCGCAAGATGAAATGCGACGGTCAGACGCAGGTCATTCTTTGCCAGTGGCATGGCCTGACCACCGGCGTCCTGGATTTTTTGTACCAGAGCTTTGTCTGCATCAGAAAGGTCCTGAGCCACTGCTGCACTTGTCAGCATCAGGAAGCACAGCATTAGTCGCGTGGTGGTCATGTAGTTCTCCTCACTCTCGCCTGTCAAAGCAAGTCTGGCTGTTAAATCAGCCGGGGACTTATGGAACGGTCGTTTGATCAGCTTCGATGATCACTATTCCCCGAGGTCAGAATTCAGCTCGGGGAGACATCAGGGAAACAAACACGGTGCGGTCGGATTTCGACCAGAAATCTCCGTCCGTGGGACTGTTCCCAGCGCTCCAGAATACGGTGCCAGTGGTCTGAAGACAACGCTGGAAGAAAAATCCCGGGATCGAGTGTCATTTTTCGAAGGAAAAGCGAGAATCCGGGATTGCAGATTTCTGATGCCAATTCGTGGAAAACGTGTCTGTCGGCCGCCCCGGGACCTGGACTTCGGGGGCATGTTGGATTCAATTGGCGCAAATGGCGCCATGGTCGTGGCGTATTCGATCGCCGGGTGTGCTCGTTTCCAGGTGGGTTTTCATGACGTCCGCTCCATTAAATATCGCCACCATCGACTGTCAGCGCGACAACGCGCGGGACCTGTTTCGGCAGTTGCGAGATAAGCTCAGCCCGCGTGGAGAAGTCGTCTCAGAGGCCGGCCGGCAGCGAACGATCGAATTGTTCGGCGAACCGCTCAGTCCTCGTGAGGTGGTGCGGCGGATCTGTGATGATGTCCGTCGCGAGGGGTTATCAGCGGTGCTGCGATACACAGCGCGTCTGGATCGCAGAGAGTTAACGGCTGAAACCGTGCGGGTGTCGGCAGAAGAGTTGGCTGCCGCGGCGGCCGAGGCGGATCCGGAATTTCTGCGCACAGTGCGAGTGATTCGGGATAACATCATCGCATTTCAGAAAGCGGTGCTTCCTCAGGACGCGGAAGTCGTTCGCCAGACGGGTGCTGGTCAGGTTCGTTTGCGGCAGCGTCATTTGCCGATGAAGCGTGTGGGAATCTGTGTTCCGGGTGGGGCTGCTGCTTATCCGTCTACGGTACTGATGACTGCGGTGCCGGCAATGACGGCTGGTGTTCGTGAAATCGCCATCGTGGTACCGCCGACTGCCTTTGGTGGCTACAACCGGGATCTGCTGGCAACCTGTCATGAAATTGGTGTTCAGGAAGTCTACAGAGTTGGTGGTGCACAGGCGGTGGCTGCACTCGCGTATGGTGTGGAAGGGATTGCCCGGGTGGATAAGATCGTGGGGCCGGGAAATCTGTTTGTGGCATTGGCAAAGCAGCATGTGTTCGGCGATGTGGACATTGACAGTATTGCGGGTCCCAGCGAGGTGATTGTGCTGGCTGATCATACGGCAAACCCGGACTTTGTGGCGGCCGACCTGATTTCGCAGGCTGAGCATAGCCCCGGTTCGGGGGTACTGGTTACCTGGCACGCGCCGTTGATCTCGGCGGTACAGGAGGCACTGGAGCGGCAATTGGCACGACTGGATCGCGGTGAGCTGGCGCGCCAGTCGCTGGAGGAGTACGGTGCCCTGATTCTTGCTCGGAGCGCCAGTGAGGCTGCCGAGCTTACCGATCTGCTGGCACCGGAGCATCTTCATATTTCTATGGACAGCCCGGAGGAGATGCTGGCGAGGATTCAGAATGCCGGCGCAATTTTTCTCGGGCACTATACCCCCGTGGCTCTTGGCGATTACATTGCCGGACCGTCCCATGTGCTGCCGACCGGAGGAACGGCTCGATTTGCCAACGGGCTGGCGGCGACTGATTTCCTGAAGCGAAGTTCCGTAATTCATTATGATGCGGACGCTTTGCGAGCGGAGGCGGGCATGGTCCGACTGATGGCTGAAAAAGAGGGGCTGACTGCGCACAGCGCCAGTGTGGATATCCGTTTAACACGGGCCGAGGGCTGATGCGGCAACTATCTGACCGGATGGGGAAGTATTTGCAGTCTGCGGTGTCTGGTGGCCTTAAGATCTTTTCAGAGCACTTGCGGGGGTAAGAGTACGGGCAGGTTGGGCTTCTCAATACGGACGAATTCCTCGTGCTTGCGGGCTCGCATCTGTAATTGAGCCTTATTGGCCGCCTCCTGCACCTCGTACTGGCTGGCAAACTGCAGCGTGGCTTCGGCGGTCTCCACGGCTTCACGTTTTTTTCCTGCAGAAAACAATTCAACGACAAGTGCAAAGCGATAGTGTGTCAACTGGATTGCATCATCATCCGATGGTGGATTGCGTTGCAGAAGTTGTTCGTAGCAGGCACAGGCCTGCTGAATCACGTCAGTAGCTTCTTTGTGCCGTTCCTGACGAGAAAACAAACCCGCGGCGTTGATCAGCATAGTCGCCTTGTTTCTGATGCGTCCAGGATGGGCAGGGTGTGACGTGCCCATCAGGTCAGCCTGCTTCTGACTGATCCCTGCCATCTGCAGATAGGCGTTGATGCTTTCAGTCAGTTTTCCAGCCTTGGTTAAACCACGTGCGGAAATCTCCAGCGTTTGGCTTTCCATATTCAGAAACTGTAGTTCGTTGTTGTGAACAGCGCGGTGTGCATCAATACTGTCGCGGATCCGTTTCAACTCAGCGGCTAGTGAAGCCTCCGGTTGCAGCAACTGCTGAATCCAGCACAGGGTAATTGCTGCCTGAAGGTCTTCAAATGGTAACGTCGTTGCGTTTCCTGCGCGGTTGATGTAGTCGCTGTAGAATCGACTTGCGACCGTGAGCAGTTTTCTGTTGTCACTGGAGATAACCGGGATGGATCCAGCCGGAGCACGCAGCGTTTGTGGATCGGTGTAGATCTTTATGATCTGATCCATGGATTGCATGGCGTCCCGAAGTTGCTGTGTTACTCGTTCAGCATTTTGCGTTGCCTGATTCTGTAGTCTTCGCTGAGTTGAAATGAACAGGACGGTTTCAGCGGCAATCACAAGAACGGAAACAACAGCGAACAGCCCCAGAGCAGCCAGGCCTCGGTGGCGTCTGCTCCAGCGGACTCCACGAGTTAGTGCGCTGACGGGCCGTGCTTTGATTGGACGTCCGTCAAACAATCCCTGGATGTCGTTCAGCAGATCGTCTGCCGAGGCATAGCGGTCTTTGGGGACCTTTGAGAGGCATTTCAGGCAGATCAGTTCAATCTCCCGGGAGAGTCCGGGCTGCAGGAGACGGGGACGAACGGGTTCCGTTTCCATGATTCGTGACAACGTGACCATCGGATCCTCTGCCGTAAACGGCGGTCGTCCGGTCAGCAGCTCGTACAGAATCGCGCCCAGGCCGTAAATGTCTGTGCGTTCACTGATCCGGGACGAGTCCCCGGAAATCTGTTCTGGTGACATATATCCTGGCGTACCCAGAATCTGACCGACATGTGTCATGGTCTCACGATCGGTCACACGTGCGGTTCCGAAATCCAGAACTTTCACATCAAGTCTGCGCAGGCTTGTCGCGGGCGATTCGTCGATGGCGGCTACCCGCATCAGGATATTGGAGGGCTTGAGATCCCGGTGAATGATACCCGCCTGATGGGCATGTCCGATTGCTGAGGTAATGCGGATCATCAGTGAGAGTGCGAGTTGTTCTGCGATGGGTTGTCCCTGCAGACATTTTGACAGTGTCGGCCCCGGCACATATTCCATAACAATGGAAGGTTGTCCTTCGATTTCTGTGAATTCGTGGACAGCGGCAAGATGCGGGTGCGACAGTCGCGCGAGCGCCATGGCCTCACGCAGCAATCGCTGAGTACTGTGGTATTGCAGACAATCAGGTTTCAGGAACTTGATGGCCACAGGTCGCTCCATCACTGTGTCCCAGGCTTCCCAGACGACTCCCGTCCCACCTTCACCGGCAATTTGCTTTTTCAGATAGCGGCTATTTGCCTGGGAATCTTCCGCAGCGACCCTGATCGACGAGGACGTCGTATCAGGTGACATCGCGGCTGATTGAGGCGTTTCCCGGAAGAGTTCTTTCCAGCGGCCAACTTCCGTCTGCTGAAACGCCTCGGAAACGTGTTGTGAACAGGTGGAGCAGTGATTGAGGTGCTCTTCAAAATCCTGCAGGGTCTTGTTGTTGAGGTCACCAGCAACGTACCCGGCAACGTGAATTGCCTGTTCACATCGGACGGGCAGACTTGTCACTTTGGGACTCCTCAATCAGGCTTATTCGGGCTGAATTCTGTGGGCGAAAAACAGCAGGGAAATGCGAGGACATTGCGCAACCGACTTTGAAGCAGGCCTGTTTCGCGATTGATGTTGAAGGTCATCATCGCGGAGCGGGAGTAGGGCGATGTGCGACGTCTGCCAGACCTCCCGGGAAATGCGGACAGACCAGGGTTCGCGGCGGATTTCGAGTCTGGTGGAGACACACAGGGTGTGCAGGAAAGTGCACGGAAGAGATCAAAAGGTCAGTTTTTTCATCTCGGCCCGAATCAATCTCACAACACGGGATTTGGCCGCGTGTGCCCTGTCGGCAGTGATCCCCAATTGTCTGGCGGTCGATATACCGGATTGTTCTTCCAGAAATTGCAATTGAAAGGCCCGCCAGATCGTTGGTGGCACTTGCCTCTTCACAATTGCCATACAACGCTCGAGACAGTCGATTTCATGCAGTCTCTCGAATTCCTGCTCAAGCAGCGCGATGTCCTCAGAGGCTTCCCTGTATCTGGCTGCCAGCGTTTTCAGGCGATCCATATCCTCAGCTTTGTCGATGGCATCACAGCGACAACGCCACGCGATGGCACGCAGCCACGCCCGCAGGCTTCCCGTTCCGGTTCTACGGAACGATTCAATACGCGAGACAACGACGACCAGTGAATCCTGTACGAGGTCTTCAGCATCCGGAGTAGAAATTTTTTTCCAGCGACACCACGAAAGAATGATTTCCCGACAATGTCGAGCGAATCGAATCCACTCCTGACCATCACCCAGTTGGACGCGCCCCAGCATTCCGATTGAAGTTTCTGCTGCCTGAACCCGCATGATCAGCCTTTCTCAGCCAACCTATTCCCGTCGCGTCGCCGATTGTCGCCCCGGACGCTCTCCTGAAAATAACAGTTTTTGTGTGAGAGGCAACAAGTTTTTCCAATGAGTACGGAAACGGACCTGTTGATTTCCTGTTTGCGGGAATCTCTAAAATCGGCGCGCAAAAAAGCCAGTGCCGAGGCCTGAGTTGCCATTGCGATTTTGAGGGGGTTTCCGAGCTCAGGGCACCAGGGTTCTGCATCTGCCTGATGTACCTGTGAGCGGCTCCCGCTTATCCCGACGGGGCTTCCGGGCTTTGATGCATAAAGGCAACAAGCCCCTAACTTTGTCCGGGATTCGATTGTGGCCGACATGTCGCAGGGTGGCGATGGTTGGCACGCCTCGGGTTGCTGAGCCAGGGGTGACAAGGTTGCCTGTCGAGGGATTCGTCTGCAGGAGATCTGGCGGCGTCCTCAGTGATGGAACACAGGAAGACCTTTGGAAGAAATCGTTGCAACTGTCGGCTACTTCCTGAGTCCTGATCCGATTTGGATGTGATCGGTTCAGCATGGCCGGAAAGTCGACTCCCACGGAGTTTGTTGATTATGGCGCTGTCTACCTGGTTGAAAGAATGCTCGTCACTCCTCAGGACTCCTTTCCAGCGTCGAAGTGCACGCCGAACTCCCGGAAGCCGGTTTCGCCAGCAGGCACCCGTCGCGATGTGGCGGCAGGTGCGGAGCTTCTCGGAGCAACTTGAACAGCGAGTGCTTCCGGCAACACTGGCATGGGTCGGCGATGTCAGTCAGAACTGGTCGTCGGTGGCAGATACCAATACGAACTGGGTGTCTGATGGAGTCGATCGACTACCAGCCGATGGGGATACGCTGACGTTCGGCGCTGCAGGGCAGGGGAGCCGGACGTTGATCAATGATGCGGTCGATGTGCACAGCTATTCCCTTGCATTTGCCGATTCCGGTTATGTGATATCCGGTAGCGGGGTCATCCTCGACAATCCCGGGCCGGATATCACTCATGGAATCGGAACGACGAGGATTCAGAATCCACTGACCGTGACTTCCGATACCGAAATCGTTGTCTCCAGTGGCTCCCTTGAACTCAGTGGTTCTCTGAACGAGATCGGGGACGCCGTTGCAGCCGGTCTGACGGTGAGCGGCGACGGAGTGCTGATCCTTTCCGGTACAGCAAACTATTCCGGGACGACAGAGGTCTCGTCCGGGGCTCTGGTGCTGGAGGGAACTCTTTCGGGGACGGGGAATGTCGACATTCAGACGGCAGCGACCCTCGGGGGCAGCGGTTCTTCCGGTCGAACAGTGCTGCTCGCCGGGTTGCTCAGCCCGGGCCCTTTGCTTCCTGTCGCCACGGCAGGACATCTGACGACCGCCGGGCTCAGTATGCAGGCAGGTTCCACACTGGCCATTCAGATCGAGGGTGCTGCAGCTGATCGCTATGACCGTCTGACTGTGACAGGAACAGCCGATCTGAACGGTCAGTTGAGCGTCGAGTTTCTGAATGGCTACGTCCCGGCACCAGGAACGGTATTCGAGGTACTCACTGCGGGCAATGTCATCGGACAATTCACTCAGTGGTCCGGACTGAGCTATGCCAATGGTGTTTTGCTGCCGATCCAGTCGCCCAGCGGGTTGGTGCTGGTGGCCACGACGTTTCCGACGGGAGCTGTTGCCACCGTACTGAACTCTGCGGACGACGCAACGGCTCTGCTGAATTTCTTCAAAGGAGATACCACCACGGCAACTGTGACCGGTCGAATTCAGGTGGCCGGGCAGAATCTTGACGGGGCCTTTTCCTTTTCGCGTCGAGCGGCGACGGGCACTGAGCAGGCGTTGACGGTCATTTCTGCATCCAATGTCACTCTTCAGCTGAATGGTGCCAGCGGAAACCTGGTGAGCGTGACCAATGGTAATGGAGTCCTGTTGCTGTCAGCAGACGGATTGGCAGCAGAACTCACGGCGTCAGTCTCCGAACAGATCGCTGATCTCGATCTCCTCACACCGGATTTTGGACTGACCATCAATACGGCATCCACTGCGGTCAACGAAACGGTTATGGTTGGGGGGATCCCCCGCACGATTTCGCTGCCGGCTGGTCCCTGGGTACGTTTGACCGCTTCTGATGCAGTCCTTTCCACCTCTGTGGTGCAGGTTCGAGGCAATCTGACGCTGGAAACATCCGGGGCTGGCGCTACCCGCGAAATTCTCTTTGGCGCTACCGACGTCAGCGCACTTCTCGGTGATGATCAGGGCTCACCTGCAGACTTGACCGATGATGTGGGCGTCCGGCTTTCGTCCGGCACGCTGCTGGCCTTCGTGACAGCCTCCGGAAAGCTGGCCCTGAATGCCTCAGGATCAGTTGGTCTGGATGGAATTGCTGATCTGTCCATGATGGGCACGGCCTCACTGGAGATCAATACGACAGGAGTAAATGTGACACGCACCCTGAATGTGGGCGGCGTGAATCGTACGCTAGCGGTAGACGCAAACACTGAACGCATGCTTCTTCAAAACACCACGTTGTCGCTGGGACAAATGGTGGATATCAACGGGAATGTTTCTGTCGAAGCGACCGGGGTCTCACCGAATCGACGCCTGATGCTGGCGGCCACTGATGTTTCAGGTTTTGTGGGGACCGGGAAGGAAACCGTTACTGCCTCTGATGATATTGGAGTTCAGTTCTCAGGCTCACTTGTAGCTCTCATTCACAGTAATGGCACTTACGCGTTACAGGCCAGCGGTGCGGCAGCATTGATGGGTGTCACGGGAATGGATCTGACTGGGACGCTGGCTGCAGAGAAAAATACGACCGGCGCAGCGGTCAACGAACAGATCACCGTGGGTGGCCACTCTCAGACACTCAATCTGCCGGCTGATGTCTCACGGGTTGCCGGCTCTGTAACCCTGAACGCCGAAAACGCCCTGTACCTCACTGGCACGATCGGTGTGGAAAAAAAAGCTGCGACGCTGACACTCGCTGATGGGACCAGCGTTGCCACCACTGCCATCCAGCTGGGGGGAAGCGGACTGTCCGGATTTGCAGGATTGAATGCCGCCCCCGGAAGCTCGGATCAAACTGGTGTTGGGCTCAGCAATGTTTCATTCGGCTACACCCTTGCCACACCCTCCAATCCACAGTCCGGCACAGACCTCCGCACCTGGAGTGCTCTTCAGGCCAGTGTGGACTCGGCAACTCTGATCGGCGTGGATGTGGTGATAGCCTCCGTCAGCGGCCTCACCGTTAATCTGAATCGCGCAGGAGGCACGAAGAATGGAATAGCAGCGACCGTCACGGCAGACTTCGAAACTTCGCCGCTCACAAACACAGTTGGGGGACAATCCTCGACTCTGAATTTCAAAGGGGATCTGCTGCGTGCCTTTGCGCTGATCGAATTCGAAGTGTCTGGATTTGCCAGCATTCGCGGGCGGTTTGGTATTGAATTCGGTGGCATGGATGTCCAGCTCCCGCAGTTTCCGGGGGTTGATCTGCCGACAGACTTCATCAGGTTCTGGGGGATTGATGTCGACGCCAGTGTGGGTATCAACGGTCCCAGTTGGAGCGGCCCGGATTTCACCGGCTTTGATCTTCGTGGTGTGGACTTCAACCTTCTGCTGAACAAACGTAATCCGCTCAGCGGTGTGCTGCCGGAAGTGGGGGCAATGAAGTGGTTCACACTGGAAGCAGCCATCCCTGAGATCTCGTTCGCGCCGTTCCTCGATCTCCTTGTCCCCGATCTCGACACAAATGTCCCCACACTGTCACTCAACCGCACATTCGATGTCCCGGCAGGACTCAGCCCGATCCCGTACATCGACTACAGCGTGTCGCTGCCAACGGTGACTCTGCCAGCCTTGCCGGCCATGCCAAACTTCCCCGGACTCCCGGATCTGCCCGCGGTCCCGGCCGTAGTTGGATTCAGCTTTGATGTCCCCGCTGTTGAACGGATGCAGATTGACAATCTGCCATCGCTCAATCTGTTTAACTTCCTCAGTCTGATTGGCAGCCTGACGGTCAAACGCGTCGAATACACGGCGACGCTGCAGGATGGTTCCACTGTCGACACGTGGGCACTGGTCCTGAACAGCGTCGATGGCGGCTTCTTTGCTGGTGTGAACGGCTCGTCCAGTTCCTCTGATGCGACGGGAGTTTCGGTGTCCGGAGTCGACGGCGCGATGGTCGTGCTGATTCCAAAGGATCTGGCAGACAAACGCCGCTGGGTGGCGGCTACCGGCAGCGGCAATAACGCTGCTCTCGTGGGGCTATCAGATCTGACGTTGTCCGTCAGCGACATTGACATTGAACTGAATCGACCATTGGGAACGGCTGATGGCGGTGGTTCCAATACATCCATCGTGAATTTTGCTGCCACTCCACTACATGTTCTGATGGATGACGGCAGCACTGTCAGCATCACTCATCCGGCCAGCAGCGGAGCTCTGCTTCGAGTTTCCACGGATGCTACGATCGGCGTGGCCGATTTCCTGCGCTTGTCCGGAAGCTTTGCAATCCAGTCTGCCGACCGCACCGTCAAATTGTCGGACGGATCTACCGTGGACGGCACCGTGCTGACGATTGCCGGAGCTAATGCCGTTGGATTCGTCGGAGTCAACGGTGGAACAGCAAATGCTGCCGGACTCGACCTCACCGGTGCCAACTTCGGGCTGGCGATTGCCACGGACAAACTGGACCCCGCACGCCGCTGGATCACAACTCAGGCGACCGTGTCCTCGGTCGCCGTCCTCGGTATTCCAGACGTCACCATCAGTGGCAGCAATCTGGCCGTTCGCATCAATCGCACAGACCTCGACGGAGTTGTTGCCGATTACAGCGTCACGCCACTGAATATCCCGCTGAGCGGTGGTTCCAGCTATTCCATCAATATCAACGGTGCCGGCGGGGCGCTCCTCGAAGCCAGTGGCACTCTCACCGTCAGCGTCAGCGACTTCTTCAACGTCACAGGGGCGTTCGCACTGCGTCGTGCGGCCGCAAACATCACCCTCGCCGATGGCTCCACAAAAGATGTTTCCCTGCTGACACTGGGTGCCGATGGCGCAACGGCCTTTGTGGGGCTGAACGCCGGCATGGACCAGCAGGCCGGCCTGAATGTCACAAATGCGGATGCAGCTATTGCCATCGTCAGTGACCTTACCGATCCCACTAAACGCTGGACTGCAGTCGAAGCCAGCCTCGATGGCATCAGCGTCACCGGACTGTCCGACCTCAGCATCACCGCCAATAACATCAGTGTGGAAATCAACCGCGCCAGCGACGCTCAGGCGGTCGTCGACTGGGCTGCCGCACCGCTTGTCGTTGCCACGGGACCAACGTCGTCAATCACCCTCAATATGGCAGGCACTGACGGTACGCTGCTGCGAGCTTCCGGTGATCTGACCATCATGGCCGGCGGATTCTTCTCTGTCACCGGTGCACTCGCCATCGAAAAGAAGACCGACACCGTCAGGCTGCACGGAGCCAGCACTGACGTCCCCGTCGATTTACTGACGATCGGCGCTGCCAGCCTGTCCGCCTTTGTGGGTGTCAATGGCGGCACTGCCCATGCAAAGGGGCTGGCGCTGACCGGCGTTGAATTCGGACTGGCGATTGCTTCGAAGCGCAGCGATCGCTCAAAACGCTACTCGGCTCTGAAAGCCTCGGCGACAGGAGCCAGCGTCACAGGTCTTGCCGGCTTGACGCTGTCTTCTTCCAACCTCTCCGTCGCGATCAACCGTGCGGACTCTGCCGGAGTCGTGATGGACCTTGCCGACGACAACCTGGATGTGATCTCCGGACCTGGTCGGACGGTCACCCTCGACTTTGACAGTTCCGCCGGACAGCTGATCGAAGCTTCCGGCACGATGAACATCGGAGTCGACTCGTTCTTTACGCTCTCCGGCGACTTCGCACTGCGTCGCGGCACCGACACACTGAAAGACTCGACCGGCACCGATGTCACCGTGGATCTGCTGACCATCGGCGCCGAAAAGGTCACGGCCTTCGCCGGACTCAATAGCGGTACCAGCAACACCGTCGGTCTCTCACTTGCAAATGCTGGATTTGCACTCGCTGTCGCCACGTCGCAGACCGACAGCACGAAGACATGGATAGCACTCACCGCTGATGCAGGTAGCGCGGGCTTTGTGGGGCCGGACAACATCGGTCTGACGGCGTCGGGTGTGAGCATTGCCGTCAACAGACCGGCATCTGACGGGAGCCTGATCAATTTCTCCGCGGATCCGCTGGTCATCGCCACAGGACCGTCGACAACTCGCACGCTGAGTTTCAACAGTTCGGACGGGGCGCTCACCGAAGCGTCAGGTCACCTGAACATCACTCTCAGCAATTTCGTGCAGTTCTCCGGCAATCTGGCACTTCGCAAATCCACGGCAACACTGCAGCTTGCGACGGGGACTGACGTCACAACAGAACTGCTGGTGATCGGCGGCACGGATCTGTCGGCTTTTGCGGGGATCAACGGTGGCACACCGGAAGCGATGGGCTTCAACCTCAGTGGCCTGAACTTTGCCTTTGCTGCAGCGACCGATGTGAACGATCGCTCGCGCATATGGACGGCACTGGATGCGTCTGCTGCCGGTGTAGCGTTCAATGGAATTCCTGGAGTGAGTATCTCAGCGACGGCACTTGACCTCGCGGTCAACCATCCAGCGGTGGATGGCAGTCTGATCAATTTTGCAGTACAGCCGCTGACGGTGAAGACAGGAGCATCGACCAGTCGAGTACTTGATCTTTCCGGTGCGAATGGCGCACTCCTCGAAGCGTCAGGCACTCTTAATATCGACGTGGCGGGCTTCTTCCGTGCGTCGGGATCTTTGGGCGTGAGGAAGTCCGAATTCGACCTTGCGCTGTCGGATTCCTCGACAGCGACACATCGTGTCAACCTGCTGACGGTCGCCGCGGACAACCTGTCCGGTTTTGCCGGGATGAGTGCTGCATCGGCCGAGAGAGCCGGGCTTGAGCTTTCGAACCTCAGCTTCGCGCTGGCCCTTGCGAGTGACAAGGCGGACCCGGACCGACGGTGGACGACGTTGCAGGCCACGGCAGGCGCCATCGCGCCCACTGGAATCTCCGGTGTCACGATGTCCTCCAGCAATCTCGCGGTCACCATCAACAGAAAAGCCAATGACGATACACTCGCAAACTACAGCCGAACTCCGCTCAGCCTGAGTACCGGATCCGGTACTCAGACGCTGAATCTGGACAGCAGCAGCGGTCCGCTGGTGGAAGCCTCCGGCACGATCAATATCTCGGTGCAGGACTTCTTCGCGGTCAACGGCGGATTCGCAGTCCGCAGTGCGCGCGATACGGTGACTCTTTCCAACGGAACCACCGTTGATGCAAATCTGCTGACAATCGGCGGGAGCAATGTCAGCGCGTTTGCAGGCCTGAATGGTGGCTCGGCGACTCAAACGGGCATCAGCCTTGGAAATGCTGATTTCGGCCTTGCTTTGATCACTGACCGCGCCGATTCCACTCGCAAGTTCACCAGCCTGCAGGCGACGGCAGGCCTTGCAGCCTTCGTCGGTGCCGATACGATCAACATCACTGGTACTGATCTATCTGTCGCGATCAATCGTGGTTTGCACAACAACTTTCCGGCGATCCCGGGAGCGTCTGCGAACAGCCAGTATCGTCTGATGATTGCTGATCAGACGCGGGGCATTGTCACGTTCACCAAAGACAGTGCGACAGCGTCAGCCAATATTCTTGCGGACGACAGTGATGCGCAGGTGGCAGCGAAAGTCCGCACGGCTTTGGAAGGTATCAGCGAAATCGGAAGTGGCAACGTGACGGTTACCGGCTCGCGTTCTGTCGGCTTCACCATTGAGTTCATCAATGCATTGGCACGAACGAATGTCACTGGGCTGACCGTCTCTACAAACGCCACGCTCTCAGGGGCGTTGGCTGCGACTCAGTCGGCCGCATCAGTGACCGGCGTCAGCAGTGTTCAGTCCATCACACTCACCCGCCTGCCGGTCGAACGCCCCACCATCACGACGAATGTCAGCGAAGTTGTTGCGGGATTTTCGGGGACAGGGCAAATCACCGCGATTCGCATTTCCGCGTCTGCCACGGCTGCGGGACATTACACCCTGACCTACAACGGACAGTCACGATCGATCCGCTGGGCTCAGAATAATGTCGACATGAATGCAGTGCGCATTGGAGATGCTCTACGAGATCTGACCGGGGACACTCAGACGTCTGTCTGGTTTGACCAGAAGAGCTTTATCACCAGTCAGCGCTTCTTCGTGAAATTCAAGTCGGCACCCGGAACGATTACCGGCAGTACGTCGACTCTATCGGGAACCGTGACCATTGAGAACGCTCGTGACGGTGCCGGCGCGGTCAACGAACAGCAGTCTGTCACTCTGAAAGTCGGCGGTGCCACCGGAACCTTCCAGGTTTCGGTCCCGTTCAATGGACGTACTTACACCACGACCAGTCTGCCACTCACAGCATCAGCTGGCGACCTTGAAGTGGCCCTGAACACGACCCTGAGTTCCGTTTCCGGCAGTGTTTCGGTAGCGAAAAGTCTTTCCGGCACTGATGTTACGTACAATCTGACCTATTCCGGATCTCTGGCTGGGAAAAATCTTGACAATGCTCAGGTGACTGTTCTCGCTGACGCTCCGACATCCAGCGGCAGCTTCACACTCAGTTATGACGGAGTGACTACGGCCGCCATCAATCTGAGCAGCAATACCAGCACCCAGGCGGCCGAAATTCAGTCTGCACTGCAGGCACTCTCGAGCATTGGCAACAATAATATCGCGGTGGTCTATGACGCGACATCTGCCGCCATCGCTCCGCGGTTTCTTGCTACGTTCACTGGCAGCCTCGCGAGTCGGCCGGTGCAGCGAATCACTGCCAGCGGTGATTCGCTGCAGTATGCGACGGTGACTCCACGGGTGGTCACCGAGGGACGCTCCGCACTGGGAGAAACGCAAACCGTTACCCTGACAAAGCCAACCTCCACTGGCACCTTCACGTTGTCACTCAGCTATGGTGGCGCGACCTACACCACAGCACCCCTTGCTTTTGACGCCACGGTGGCCGAAGTCGAGGCGGGCCTCAACAGCGCACTCAGCAGCCTCAGCGGAGCGACAGCGATTGTCAATGACTTCAACGGTACGGAGCTCAGCATCACCTTTGCGGGTACACTGGCTGGGACGGACCTTGCCGACCTCACCGGAAGCGTCACAGGAACGGTTACACCTGCCGGTCTGACACAGACCACTGAGGGTTTCGACCGACCGGAAGTTCCGGCTGTCAACGAAACCGTCGTTATCGATTACGCAGCAGATCCACTGACGATTCCGAGCGGACCATCGTCGACATTTACGTTTACGATGGATGGTCAGCTGGGTGAACTCACGGAAGCGTCCGGGTACGTTTCCGGCACAGTTGCATCCTTCGCGAACCTCTCCGGCAACTTCTACTTCCGCCGCACGCTGAAGGAAGGTGTCGCGCGACTGGTTGCAGGGGCTACGGGAGTAACCGCATTCGTCGGGAACGGCTTCGAAACTGCCGACGCCAAAGGGTTCCAGATCAGCAATGGCAAGCTGGGTCTGGTTGTGCTTGAAAAGACGGCGTCTGATGCCGCAAGTTACGCACTGCTCGCCTCGGGCTCTACCGGTCTCACCGGATTATCAGACTTCACACTCGACGGCAATCTGACGCTCGAACTGCAGAGATTCAACGCGGTCATCGATGAAACGATTCCGGTCGGATCTGATTCGATTCGCGTTAAGTTTGACTCGGCAACGGAACTGACACGACTGTCCGGCACCGTGACGCTTGGTACCCCGATCGCTGACCTCAGTGGAAGCTTCGCTGTCGAGTCAACCGGTACTTCACCCAATCGCAGAATTCTGCTGGCGGCATCTGACGTCACTGGCTTCGTGGGAGACAAAAAGGGTACCGCAACAACTGTTGACGATGCTGGCGTTCAATTCTCCAACGGATCACTGCTGGCGGTGATCAATGCCAACGGCACCTACGGTTTGTCGGCCACCGGGTCAGCGAGTCTTGTGGGTGTCTCCGGATTGTCACTCACCGGCACACTTACCGGAGAGCGAAACACCACCGGCGCGGCGATCAGTGAGGATCTTACCGTCGGCGGTGTCACGCGAAGTCTCGCGCTTGCCAGGGACGTGTCCAAAGTCGATGGCTCAGTCACGCTGAATGCCGAGAACACGTTGTATCTTACCGGGACCGTTGGGATCGAGAAGAAGACCACGACACTGACACTGCTTGATGGCAGCACGGTTGACGCGACGGCGATCCAGCTTGGCGGCTCAGGGCTATCGGGATTTGCGGGGCTGAATGCTGCCCCCGGAAGCAGCGATCAAACGGGTCTGAGTGTCTCGGATGTCAGCTTCGGGTACACGCTGGCAACGCCAGTAGACTCAAAGAGCGGTACCGACAAGCGAACATGGAGCGGTCTGAAGGCAACTCTGGGAAATACATCGCTGGTGGGTGTGGATGTCGTCACGGCGTCGGTCAGCAGCGGCAC
>JBDKIW010000133.1:0-7020 GCA_039796955.1 Planctomycetota bacterium | reverse complement strand
GTCCCGGGATTCTGGTGCTTCCGGAACACTCCACAAGCGACGTACATCAGCCCACGGAACCGCCCTCCTTTTCGCTGCAGGACCTGCCGGACGACGACACACCTGCGGGGCGAGTGGATTCCATCTGGGAAATCCCGCTGGAACTGGCCCGTACGGTTCGCATCTGACGACTCGCGTCCGGCTGGTCTTCGACATAGACTGCCGGCACGAAGTTTCAGGCCCCACGGAAAGGGACAGGTCCATGCTGACAGTCAACGCGCAGATACAGATTCCAGAACAGGAATTGCAACTGACCTTTTCCCGCAGCAGCGGCCCGGGCGGCCAGAACGTCAACAAAGTGAACTCGCGTGCGATCCTGACGTGGAGTTTTCAGGAATCCAAAGCGCTTCCGGGAGCCGTGCGCGATCGGTTTGTCGCGAAATACGGCAAGCGACTGTCCGGGGAAGGGCACCTGCAGATTGCCAGTCAGCGCTACAGGGACCAGCCGCGCAACATCGCCGACTGCCGTGAGCGTTTGGTGGCCATGATCCAGTCGGTAGTCGCCCCTCCGATCAAACGCAAACCATCCGCCCCGTCCTACGGCGCACGCCAGCGCCGCCTGCAGGAAAAACGCGTCCGCTCCTCCCACAAAGAATCAAGACGCAAACCCGGCATGGACTAACCCGGCCACGAGCCTGTTCTCAGCGGGCGATTTTCGGGAGGGCATTTTTCGGGAGGGCGAGGTTCCACCCGAGCCGCAAACCCTGGCTTGCATTTTCGAAACGCCGACGTTCCACCCCGAGCCGTTTGCATTTTGGAATGGAAAAAATCAGGGGTGCATTTTCGGGAGGGCGTCAGCGTCGCCTGCAGGAAAAACGCGTCCGCTCCGCCCACAAAGAATCGCGCCGCAAACCCGGCATGGACTGATGGGCCGCGGAATAAAAGGGTTGGGGGGGCCAGTTTGCGCCTGCCCCGAGGTGCGTAGCCCCGAATCGAAAAGGTGCAGGCCCCCCGGGCTGATGACATGTGCCCGGAGTTCCATCAAAAGCTTCGGGAGGGTACACTCGGGGGTTGTGTGAGTCGACTGCGACAGATGGATCCCGCCGCGGCAGAGGCCATTGTTGTCACTGTCCCAAAGGAAAGGGATACCTCGAAGGAAGCCCGTACTGCATCAAGCGAGCCGACCTGTCGTCGGGCTGGTTCTGCTGAGCCTTGATCGCGATGTGGTTAGAGTCAGGATGGCGGACAGTTACAGTCGCGCAGAAGACGCTTCGAAATCGGCAAAACCCGATGTGAAGGGGCTGGGAAGAAAATGAAGATGACGTCGTTCTTCAGGCCGCGAATTACCGGGCCACGATTTGAGGGTGGCTCGATCCCTCTGGAAATGCTGGCTGATTTTGCAGTCCTGTCTGAGATGCTGCTTGAGGTTGCCAGGTGGAAATTCCGCGAACAAAACGTCGATCGGAAACGCATTCCGCGTGGCTTCTTCAGTGGTGTTTCCCTGAGACTGACCAGTATTGAACAGGGAAGTGCGATCCCAGTGATCGGACTGGTCGCGACACCGGCGACATCATTTTCAAACGAGGTTGAGTCCTATTTCATTCAGGCCCGTAATGCTGTCATCGCGGCAGTCGCGGCTGCGCAGGAGGGAACACGCATCACGGACCACCTCCCCGAAAAACTGCTGGGCTATTTCGATCGATTTGGCCGAAACCTGGCCGATGGCGAAGCCATTGAACTCAGCGACGATGCGGGAGGTCCCATTGCACGGCTGACAAAAGACTCCCGAAGAAAACTCGTGCGTGCTTCGACAGCACAGGATTATACGGAAGAGACGTCGGTCTATGGATTAGTTCATGAATTCGATCAACGCGCCAGGACATTTCAATTGACATTGCCTACAGGTGCGACTCTCAGTCGCCTGCCTGCCGGATCCCAGCATTATGACACCATTCTTGAAGCGAGTAATGGGTTCAGGCAGCAGACTCGCGTTCGCATTTTCGGTCTTGGACGCTTTGATCTGAATAATCGGCTTCAGGAAATGATCAGCGTCGAGCACGCGGTGATTCTCGATCGGTTGGATGTCGGTGTCCGAATCGACGAATTCCGTACGCTGAAAGAGGGATGGTTTGACGGAAAAGGCGCAGCGTTCTCCAGTAGCCAACTTGACTGGCTTGTGGACGCCTTCGCAAATCACTACCCCGATGATGCGCGGCTGCCATATCTCTTCCCAACACCGGACGGCACCATTCTCGCTGAGTGGTCGTTGGGTGAGCATGCTGTTTCCCTGGAGATCAGTCTCGAAAGTCATCTCGCAGACTGGCACGTCCTCGCGATAAATACCGGGGACGAAGAGACACACCAGTATGATTTGAATTCTCCGGACTGTTGGCACGCCATGGCAGATCGTGTCAAAGCGATTGGGGGAACGGCTGAATGAACGAACACACAATTGTGTACCGACAGATTCACCCGAGTTTTGTTCAGGATGGCTTCCCGACATCACAAGCCTTTCGCCCAACGCCGAAGGATGAGTTTCAATTGTCAGTTTATGACGGCGATATGATTACGCCTGTGGCTGCCTGGGACCATTACACGCGGGACTTAGGACTGCGCTCCTGTGGTGTGATGGGGATCAGCATTGGCGAATGTCATGCAGTGTCGATTGACGTTCGCTCTGCCCCGGAACAATTCGCCGAACATGCCATCCTTGACTTCACGGGCCTGACGGACAATGAGTGCCGCAGCAAGAGTAAGATTTTGCAGTCAAAAGCTCGCGTCAGAGGCTGGCTGTTTCGCTCAGAATAAACTCTCCGATATTTCTGCTTTGTCACTGTCCAAAGGCTGAACAGGACTCTGATTTGGCTCAAACCAACTCCGACAAGTCGGTAACACGCTGAGGAAGGTTGCGAATCGACTGGAGACTCCGGAATTCCCCAAAGAAAGCGGGCGCTCAAAATGTGTGGTAGAGCCGACAGCAGACGAAGCGCAAGCGATGACGAAGAAGGCGGTTGGAAACACAGGTAAGGTTTACTGGAGTTCTACGGAGGAGTTCTGTCGTGAGGCTGTTCGGATGTTGGAGTCAAGGGGATGACAGCGGCAGATGTGGGCCGTCATCCCGGAGTGAATTCGATTCTTCTTCGGAAGTGGCGTGAGAATCGCTGGGGCCGCGTGCATTTGGGGATGGAAAAATCAGCGGTGCATTTTCGGGAGGGCGAGGTTCCATCCGAGCCGCAAACCCCGATTTGCGTTTCTTCGGGAGGGCGAGGTTCCACCCGAGCCGCGTGCGTTTTTTGGGGCGAAAGCAGGGGTTGCGGCTTGGCGGGAGCCGCGCCCCACCGATTGCGCGTTCTGTTCTGTGGGAGCGTCGAGGGCCAGAATCGCCCAAAGTTGCTGAAGGGCAGTCCCATCAATACCTTGATTCACTAGCTGCACACTTATTTTATTCCACGGTGCCCCACTGTGTACTGTTCATAAGTTGCCGAAAGCAGTACAACCTGCAATTGGCAGACACCTCTCGGCACCTCAAACAGGGCAAGCGGCAGACCAATTGAGACAGCAGCGCAATGAAGAGATTGCCGACACCCTACGCCGGCGTCGGGAGAAAGAGCGATAACGCCGCTCCGTGGAGATGTCAGAAATAGAAACGAACGGCTATACTCCAACACTTCCTCGTACACTCGTCGCTACTGAATCAGAAGTCGACATCGCCGACACATATCGACGACTGGCCGAGATTGGAGAGAGAATTCAGGCCGCGATAAAGACGCGGGGGCGTCCTGCAGGAACTGAGCCCTCAACCGCTGCCGTAGGGAATGATGATCTGGATTTCCTGTTCTGTAATCGATCCTTTTTATGTTGCCGGTTGATGGAGTACCTCATGTTCTGGTGTGCTGTGATAATAAGCCTGTTGCAGGAAGCTCCCCAGTCGCCGTACGTCGGATTCACGGTTGAGGCAGGGGAGATTTCCCGCAGTGTTGTCGTGCAAAGCGTAGACCCGCGCGCAAACGCATCAGGAAAGTTATTTCCAGGTGATTTAATACTCTCAGTTAATCGGCGATCGATTGCTTCTGTCGAGAAATTCAATGACTTGATTAAATCGGTTCAGGTCGGCAGTAAACTCACCGTCCGGTTCAGGCGAAAACGAAGCGACGCAAAACGCCCGTCTTCCGAGATTCTGACAGAAGACATAGAAGTCTCGTCCATCCCACGACCAATGCGCGGCCCCCCTGTCGGGCAACCTCGCGACGGCGGAATTGAAGGTTTTGAACGAGTTTCTCCAGCCCTCTCATCACTCGTTGTTGTTGGACCAATCGAACTGGAATCCGGCAATATGGCAGAGATCGGCGAGCCGAACCTCAATTTCTTTATTCGTTTTGAGGTACGAGACGGCGTCGTAAACAGGCCAACGCTTCACTTTAATTGGCGGGGGCCACCATCGATTGACGTCACAGCAGCCAGAATCTGCAGCGATGAGGGTGCTGTCGTTTGGTCTTTACAGGACTTCGAAATTGATAAGCAGATCCGGACATCGTTTGCCCCATACCAAAACCTTGGAAATGGCCAGTCATTTAAGACCGGAGCTGATGAAATTACCGGAGCCATGTACTGCTCCCGAAACTTGACCATTTCTGATGTAGAAAAACTGAAACAAGTTGTCCAACTGCAGGGGCCCCTCCATCTGGAATTTGAAGGTAACAACACTGCTCAAAAGCGGTTCAGCGACGGCGTCGTTCCGGGTATTCGTAAGGCCCTTCAGTTAATCGAGGACAAGAAGATTCTGGTGCGGAATAACGAGGAGAATGCGCCGCCGAAGCAACGTAGCATGCCTGTCGGCCAGGACGGAAAGCAAATTGAGTGGGCGTCGAAGTGGCGAATCATTGGGGAAGACGGCAGCACCGCAAGTTTTTTTCTTCTTAAAGCTGATGGATCGGCGACAAAGTCACATGCACCAAATGCCACGGGAAGGTGGCAGTCGCACAAGGCAGGTGTCCTGATTGAATGGAGCGATGGATGGAAAGACATACTTGTTCCTGACACATCGGGGATCTCCAAACGTGCATTCGGTCCGGAGCGTTCAATCGATGACGAGCCAACCAACACTCAGACTGCCGTCATGCACAGTGCAATCCGCTGAGCGGAAACTGCGTATTGCCCCCCGGTCTCGGTGATTCGTCAAGAGTCTAGTCGGCGAGGTGTCTTAGGTGACTGGGCTGTAGAGCGACTGGTCTTTTCCCTTCGGACTGGTTGATATAACGAGGTTTGATCGGCCGGCGGTTCTATCTGTCGCCATGGCCCCCCTGCGCGTTACCCACCATCGCGTCCAGCAGCGGACCAGCCTGGCCAATGCCTGAAACTGACTTCGGGGGAGCGAATAGCCTGCTGAAGGTAGGGCAACACGTAAGGTCGCAGCGATACCGCGAAAGTCATCCTGCACAACGGCATCGCGCAGCCGCCGGGGCCAGGTTCTGCGGCGACTGTCCGCGTCACTTTCACCGAATTGATTGTATTGTGAGGAAATGTTTCCGCATTCACCAAGCCACCACGCTGGTGAGAATTTCACGCCGCCCTGCTATCATCTCCGGCGGGGCAGACCAATTCGCGGCACCTGGCCAGGCTGCTCAACCTGCTGCGGATGTCCGCAAGGACCTTCTGGTTTCAAAAAATTTCTCGTCCATGAGTGCCTGACCAGTGCCATCGGATGCACGAGGAACACAACCCGGAAAACCTTCATCGTGAGTTCACCTGAGGAAGGTTACAGATGATTGAAAACAAAGCAAACGGCTGTTGCCTCACGTGGAGGGCGGATAAGTGGGACGTTCGATCGACAGAATCACGCTCAAAGGGTTTAAGTCAATTCAGTCACTGGAGAACTTTGAGCTGAAGCCGTTGAATGTGCTGATTGGTGCGAATGGCAGTGGCAAGAGCAACTTCGTGAGCTTTTTCCAGTTCTTACACGAAATGGTGGCCGGCCGTCTTGAGAAAGCGGTGAATCTGGCTGGGCGCGCTGATTCTCTGCTTTTTCTCGGCCCAAAGGTCACAAGCAAAATCGAGTGTAGTCTCGATTTCGGGGACAACGGCTATCGCTTCGTCCTCGAACGAACGGCAGATAGTCGACTCATCTTTGCCGAGGAACGAATTGTCTGGTTTGGATCCACCGCCCCCGCGTTTTCTGTCAATCGGTCCCTGGGTGTTGGGCACAGTGAATCCCGGCTAAAAGACCAGATCGCGCTCGGAAATAAAAACAAGCCAATTTGTGAATACATTTACTCGGCGATCTCACGATGGGTCGTTTACCACGTCCATGACACCAGCAACACGGCTGCCATGCGACGGCAATGTACAGTGCGAGACTTCGAAGTTCTTCAGGCTGATGGTGGCAATCTGCCCGCTTTTTTGCTGCATTTGCGAGAGCTGAAGAAGGACAGCTACGACCTGATCCGTGACACGATCCGGCTGATCGCGCCCTTCTTTGATGACTTCCTGCTGCGGCCTCAAAAGCAGGGATGTGACGATTTTGTCGAGCTGGAATGGAAACAGAAAGGCAGCGATTACCCATTTCATCCCACCCAGTTGTCAGATGGCACGATGCGATTTATCGCGCTCGCAACGGCATTGCTGCAACCCAACCCGCCAGCCACCATGGTGATCGACGAGCCGGAACTTGGTCTGCATCCGTTTGCCATTGCGATGCTGGCCGACCTGATCAGATCGGCATCAGAGCGGACTCAGGTCATCATCTCGACTCAATCCCCCACACTTCTTGATTACTTCGATCCAGACCAGATCGTAGTGGTCAATCGCGAGGGTGGACGGTCCACATTTGAACGACTGGATTCCCACGCGCTCGCTGCGTGGATGGAAGACTACTCAGTTGGTGAACTCTGGCAGAAAAATGTTGTGCAGGGAGGGCCAACCCGTGAATGAACTCGTGATTATCGTGGAAGGTGAGACGGAACAGACTTTTGTTCGTGATCAACTGGCTGCACACCTCGCCCTGAGAAACACAGTTGCCTGGCCGGTTCTTCCGGGGCGGCATCG
>JBDKIW010000132.1:0-7088 GCA_039796955.1 Planctomycetota bacterium | reverse complement strand
TTCGGATTGGTATGGACACAATTTGGGGGATTCAGTAAATCTCCGGCAGAATCTGCTGCAGGGTGGTGATAAGTCGCAGGAAATGCCGGCGTGGCCGGGGCCCTGTCAGTGGCGGATCCGTGGATGAGAAAAACCTCGAGGGGCTGCGACAGAACTCTCCGAGTGCTTTCTGTTCAGGCTGGATCATTTCTTACGTTTGATTGCAGGAAACCGACAGGATGTTCAGGTTCTGCTCACTTACCACGGCGACAGCGCTGTCACTCGGACTTTGCGGGTGTTATCCGTCCATGTACGGTCCGTATCAGAACCGAGGCATGTACGGGGCTCCTGCAATGTACGGTCAACCCGGGACTCTGGTGGTGCCGCAGCAGCCGGGGACGACGGGGTATCCGCTGAATGGCACCTCAACCTTCAGCAACGGAACCACGGTACCGCAGGACGACTTCAGCAAAGAGAAGGATGAGCGGTTTTTTAACGAATCGGGTGGGACGAATGACGGCGGAGTTCCTCCTGCCAAAGACCCCGGAACGGAGACAGACAGGGGCGGCATGTTCCCGACAGATAACCCCTGACAGTGCCGGGGTGGAAAAAGGGGGCAGGAACCAATAGTGCGAAGCACCCTTTGGGCTTGGGCGGAAAAAGGGGTCAGGAACCAATAGTGCGGAGCACCCTTCGGGCCATTTGGCTATTGGTTCCTGACCCCTTTTTCCGCCCACCAATTAACGGGTGCCGGAACGCAGGAAGAGTTGCCCCAGTTGGGCTGGTGGGCTGCCATAGACCTGCTGCAGGGCGGCTGCGGCGTCGGGATTGCCGCGGAGTGCGGTGAGGAACTGCTGAAAACGCTGGGGGCCGCCCTGATTCATGAGAAAGCGGACGAGCAGATAGCCGACATCTCCCACTTCACCGGGGGAGAACGTGCCTTCGGTGAAGAGTTTGGCGGGGTCGTTCAGCGTGGCCAGCGATTTTGTGGCACGGACTGGGAGCGATTTCAGGAAGGCTGAATTCTCCGGAATGCCGGCTTCGAGTGTGCCGAACCCCAGTTTGAGCCAGTCTGGCAAGGCGGCACCATCGCGGGTGAGGAACGTCTGGCTGACGAGCGAATTCAGGAGCTCGGTCGCGGAGAGCGCAGTGTCTGCGCCTGTATCGCCGGTGTCATGCATGGCGACGTAGGCGGTTTCCTGGCCGGCATTGATGACGGAGTGGCCGGAGATGACTTTGGGGGTGCGGCGATTGTTCATCAGGACGGTGTTGAATTCTTCGTAGTCGAACCGGTCTTTGGTCACGAACACGATGAGTCGACCGCGGAATGGTTTCTGTCCTTCGGGCAGTGGGTACTTTGTGGTGAGTTGAGCGAGGTGCGACTGCGCTGAGTCGGCCAGTGTTTTCAGCCGGGACTCATCCACGGTCCCGTAGAAATAGAAGTCGGGGGACGTGAAGGCGTTGCCGGTGGTTTTGGGGGAGACGCGTTTCCAGAGTGCTTCAGCCTGTTCGGTCCGTCGAGTTTCGAATTCTGAGTCGGACATGGCGGCGAGACGAGCGGCTTCGAGTTCGGCTTCTGTGGGAACGAGTGTGCGGAGGGGAGCTTTGGGGTCGGTGCCGTCAAAGTGTGCGCCTTCGCGGATCCATGTTTCGAGTGCCTTGGCCTGTGACAGTTTGAGCTGTGCCTGCCCGGCGGGCATTTTCAGGGGATCCTGTCGGAGGACGAGATCGACGATATAACTGCCGTCCGGATTTCCGGGAACGATGGTATTGCCGGTGGGGCCACCCTGCAGCAATTGTTCAAAGGTGGTCAGCGAGTAATTGCCGCGAGGATTGTTGCCGGAGTGGCAACCGACGCAGAGGTTGACGAGCCAGGGGGCGACATCCTTCCGAAAGGAAACGGTTTCTGAGCCGGTGGCCATGACGACCTGGACAGGCGGTTTCTTTTCGACGAGGGAATCACCGATCGGTGCTGACTTGTCCTCGCCATCGAAGGGGGCGCCCTGTTCGATCCAGCGCACGATGGTCAGGATTTCGGGGTCTTTGAGTTTTTCAGCGCCGCTGGGCATCCGTTGTTTTTCGTCCGGGTGAATCAATCGCAGAGCCAGCAGGCTGCGTTGGGGGGTGCCTGCGAAGACGACCGGGCCACTGCGACTGCCTTTTCCGATGGCTTCGTACGTGTCCAGTCGAAAGTTTGCGGAGGCCTGGGCTTCGTTGTGACAGCGGAGGCAGTTGGTTTTGAGGATGGGAGCAACTTCGGATTCGAAGCTGACGGGAAGTACGTACTTCGCTTTGTCGAGTGCTGCTTTGCAGCCTGTCCAGGTACGGTCTTTTTCGTCCTCGGCGATTTCCAGGGCCAGCACGCGTTCGTCTGCTTTGGCGATGATTGCCTTGGCTGCTTCGACGTCCTTCTTCTTGATGAGTCCGGGTACGCCTTTCAGTTCACGAGTCAATTCGGCCAGTTCCCGGCGTGTTTCCGGGGGCAGAGCGGCGTGGGCGCTGGAAGGAGCGGCAGCAGATGCCGTGAGAAAAGCGAGAAACAGGCTGAACCACAGGCGTTTGGAAATCGTCAACAGGCTGGCGGTGCGCATGTGGAGAACTCTTGAAAAAGCACGTCGAGTGGGTTCAGAGGAGAAAATGAACAGGCCGAGTCTACCGTTGTCAAGGGTCGTAATCACACTTTTCGGCAGGTTGTGTGGAACACCGGAAGAAACCCGGTTTCACTTTGACGCGGGGTGTGCCCCCGCTTAGACTGGAGGTTTGTTTAACGCGCCTTCCCAGCCATATATTCTTCGGAAAACCCTCCCCCATGGCTGTTTCCTTCCTGAATTCTCGTATTTGCTCGTCCGTATCCCGCCCACTTGCGCTCATGGTGATCTGGGCGTGCGGTGGTGTGCTTGTTGCGCAGGAACCTGTGATCGACCGCCTGGAAGGAACAGGATTTCAGCCGGGCCGTCGCGCGTCGGTCACTGTTCATGGCAAGCAGTTGCAGGGTGCTGTGGCACTGTGGACCCCGGTGGGCAGTCTGCGTGTGCGTGAGGGCTCGGATGTCACGAAGGACCAGCCGGTGGCGCTGGACGGGGATATTGCAGCCGATGCGGTGGTGGGGATTCATCCGGTCCGCATGGTGACGACTCATGGGTGTTCTGAAGCGGGCTGGATTGTGGTGGACGACCTGGTCGCGATTCCCGTCACGGCCGAGGCGGACGATCGTCGTGTGGGGCAGGCGGTGACGTTGCCGTGTTCACTGCAGAGCTTTGTGGGTCCTGTTGCATCGAAGGTATTTCGATTTTCGTTGACTGCCGGCCAGTCGTGCAGTGCCGAAGTGTATGCTCGGCGGCTGGGTTCCGACCTGGACCCGGTGTTGCGAGTTTTCGGGCCGGACGGTCGCGAGGTGGCCTACAGTGACGATGTGCCCGGGACAGAAGGGGATGCTCAGTTGCGCTGGACGGCGCCAGCGGCTGGTGAATACCGGCTGGAGGTGCGGGACATTCGTTATTCCGGTGGTGGGCGGCACCACTTCCATCTTCGGCTCAGCAATGCCCCGTTGGTCAGTGCGGTGATTCCGCGATTTGTTCGAGCGGGGGAACCGGTAAAATTTCTGGATGGTACCGGAGCTGTGCTGGGCGAGTCTGTCACGCCGGCCTCGGCTGTTCGTCCCGGGGGATTGACGCCGGTGAATTTTCGGGCCTCTGGCGCCGATGCGAACAACGTCGCGGCGGCTGTGCTGGTGGCTGACCCGGTGCAGACGGAAGTAGAACCGAACGATGTTCGTGAACAGGCGAACCCACTGGTGCCGGAATCCGGCGCGTTGGCGGGCGTGTTTGAGAAGCCGGGTGACGTGGACTGGTTTCGCATTACGGCGACTGAGGCGGGACCTCTGCTGCTGGTGGCTGCGACGCGCGACGTCGCCAGTCCCTGCGACCTGATTCTGGAGCTCTACAATACGGACGGCGGTCGTCTGGTGGAAGCGGATGATGCCGGGGCCCGTGATGCGGAGCTGAATTTTCAGATTCCTGCGCCGGGTGAATACTTTCTGAAGGTGTCGGAGCTGGCTGGACGCGGCGGTGTTGGCTGGCCGTGGAGTCTGCGGGTGTATCGTGGTCGTCGGGCGGTGTTGACAGCTGTGCCGGCGGACCGTCTGAACGTACCGCGTGGAGGCAGTGTGGCGATGCCGCTGACGCTGCGACGCATTCAGTATGATGGTCCTTTGAAAGTGGAGGTGCTCGGGCTGCCTGCGGCACTGAAGATGGAACCCTTCGTGGTGGGGGCAAAGCAGAGCGTGGTGCCGATTGTGTTGACGGCTGTGGATGCGGCTGCGGCGGCATCGGATGCGGACTGGGGGCCGGTGACGCTGCAGGTCAGTGCCCCGGACGGCTCGGTGACGTCATCGATTGCCGTGTTGAATCCTCCACCGCCGCGGAAGCAGGACAATGAGGTCTTCCGCAGTGCAGCAATGCGTTCGGATCTGTTTGCGGCGGTTGCGCCGGCGGGTGAATTTTCGCTGTCGGTGGACCCTGCGGTGATTTCGGTCGCTCGTGGGGCCACGGGAACAGTTCAGGTCCGGGCCACTCGGGCGGCTGAGTGGACTATGCCGATTGAAGTGGCCCTGGCGACTCCTGCTGACCAGTTACCGAATGGGGTTACTGTAGCGGGTGGGGCTATGGCGGCTGGAGAGTTGGCGATTACGATTACGGTGGCTGCTGATGCAACGCCGGGGCCCTGTACGATATTTCTGCAGGGGAAAGCGAAGAAGGACAATCAGGAACGGGTCTATCCGGTTCCGCCGATTCGGCTGGAAGTGGCAGCGGGTTCGTGACGCCTGCCATTCCGGTACATCCGGCATCAAACTGAGAGTGTTGGGGGGCCGCAGACTGGCGGTCGCTGCTGTGAACCTGAGAACTCGAAACTATAAGCTTGAAATCACGTGTTTGCTGTGTGTCAGGATCTTCGGGAACTGACTCTGAAAGAGGCGTACCAATGAAATACAGGGCACTGTTTCTGACTCTGCTTGGTGTAGGTGCGTCAGCATCTGCGTTTGGTAGCGAACTGACGGTCAAGGGGCTGGAGATTCAGCCGGCTGAGGTCGTTTTGTACGGAACGCGAGGCACCCAGCAGCTGGTGGTGACGGCCAACCCTGCGGCCGCGGATATCCACGATGTGACTGCGGCGGCGGAATACCGATCTGAGGATCCCGCAGTCGCTGTGATTCAGAACGGTCTGGTCCGAGCGGTCGGCAATGGCACCACGGTGATCCGTGCGGCGGCCGGGGGACAGGAAGTTGCCATGAAGGTGACTGTCCAGGGGGCCGAGCAGGCATCGCCTGTGGCTTTTCATACCGAGGTGCTGGCGGCGCTGACCAAGTCTGGTTGCAACATGGGGGCCTGCCATGGTTCGCCCTCCGGCAAAGGCGGATTTCGTCTGTCGCTGCGTGGTTACGATCCGTCGCTGGATCTGGTGACTCTGCGAGGCGAATATTTCAATCGTCGGTCCAACGTGCTGAACCCGGATGAGAGTTTGCTGCTGCGTAAGCCGCTGATGGAAGTGGCGCATGGTGGCGGACGTCGGCTGGGTTACAACGATCCCAGCCATGTTGTGCTGAAGCAGTGGATTGGTGAAGGAATGAAAGTGGAACCGGAGGGGACTCCTGCTCTGGTCAGTATCGAAGTCTTCCCTAAGCCGCGTGTTCTGCGTGACGGTGCCGATCAGCAGCAGTTGCGAGTGAACGGGACCTTCAGCGATGGCACGGTGCGGGACATCACTGCTCTGACTGCGTTTGACACGTCTGATGAGAGTATTGCGGCCATCACGCCGGCAGGTGTTGTGACACGTGAGGGACGAGGCGAAGCCACGATTCTCGCCCGATATCTCGACAAAATGTCCACAACGCAGCTGACCTTCCTCACAGAGCGTCCGGATTTTCAGTGGCCCAACCCACCTGAAGAGACGCGGATTGATCAGCTGGTCTTTGGAAAGCTTCGACAGTTGCAGATTCAGCCATCGGAACTGTGCAGCGATTCGGACTTTCTGCGACGAGCGACTCTGGATCTGACCGGGCGTTTGCCGTCTCTGGAAGAAACGCAGCAATTCAATGCGGACACCAGCCCCGGCAAACGTGCGGCACTGGTGGACCGACTGCTGTTGACGGACGACCACGCGCGGTTCTGGTCCATGAAATGGTCGGACCTGCTGCGAGTGAACAGCAAACGACTCACCAAATCCGGCGTTCACAAGTTCCGTCGCTGGCTGTTTGACGTGGTGAAAAATGACGTGCCGCTGAACCAGTTTGCTCATGAGCTGCTGACAGCCACCGGCAGCACTCAGCAGAATGCAGCGGCAGCCTACTGGAAGGCCAGTCGGGATGAGATTGATGCCACGGAAACGACCGCTCAGTTGTTTCTGGGGATTCGTATTCAGTGTGCCAAGTGCCACAACCATCCCTTCGAAAAATGGACTCAGGACGATTATTACGGAACAGCCGCTGCCTTTAACCGCGTCGGGCGGAAAGAGACCGGGCTTCCGGATGATGAGCTGATCTTTGTAAAGGCCGGCGGTGAAGTGACGCAGCCACGCACAGGCAAGACCATGAAGGTGCGACTGCTGCTGGAAGGTGATGTGGATGTTCCCGAGGGTCAGGACCGTCGCGTGGTGTTTGCCGACTGGTTGACCAACAACAGCAACCCGTTTTTCGCCCGGTCGGTCGCGAATCGTATCTGGGGACATGTGGTTGGTAAGGGCATTGTGGATCCGGTGGACGACTTCCGGGATTCCAACCCACCTTCAAACCCGGAACTGCTGAGCTATCTGGCGGACGAGTTACTGAAAAGTGGCTTTTCGTCGAGACATTTGATTCGCACAATCATGAACAGCCGCGTGTATCAGTTGAGTTCACAGCGGAACAAGTACAACGCGGATGATGAGGTGTACTTCAGCCACGCTACAACTCGGATGTTGACTGCTGAACAGCTGCTGGACGCGATTTGTGCTGTGACAGGTCAGCCGGAAGAGTTTGCGGGGATGCCGGGAGGCACGAAAGCTGTCGATCTTGTGGACCCACCGGAGGGGCACAAGTTTCTGCAGGTGTTTGGTCAGCCGCAGCGTGAATTGCC
>JBDKIW010000131.1:0-4449 GCA_039796955.1 Planctomycetota bacterium | reverse complement strand
CCAGTGAATTCTCTCCTTCGTATTCCCCGCGAATCCCGGTTCCCGGTCCCCGCTTGCTCCGATAATCCCCCAGCAAATCCCAGCGCTGTCCCGGTTGTCGCGGCATTCCCAGCAACTTGTTTAAATCCCAGACGGTATTCAGCTGCAAACCAAATATCCGGTCCTGCGTCACTGTGACCCCGCGAATCGGAATCCCCGGATCCTCGGCCGGCCCACTCACCTTCGGCAGATACATCAGCGGCACGTCGCCGACCACAAACTGATTGTTCAGACTGGTGATCCACGTTGTGTTGCCCAGAACCTGCTGCCCCGTCAACGGATCAATCCCTGCCAATCGTGAGGGCCCCTGCTCCACAAAGATATCGCTGGCTCGCAGCCGATACCCGGGCTTTCCGTACGGACTGGTCGTGGCCCATGCATTCTGCACGTGAAACCGATCACTGCTCAACTGCCGCATACGCTCGCCGCGAATTCGAAAGTCACCCCCGGTGGATGGCACAAAAGCCCGCAACTCGGCATTCAGCAACAAGGCCCGATTCCCCGCCGCATCAAAAAATCCATGCGTCGCCCGAATCGAATTTTGATTCTGTCGAATGACAATGTTGCCCTCAAGATACACCTGAAAACGAGCATCTGCCGGCTGGACAACCGTACTTCCCGCCTCCAGCGCGTCCCCTTCGCCAGCCTGAGTCCAGATCACCACACGGTCAGCAGACAAATCCACCAGCCCCGGCGCGATATTCAAGCCTTCAATATTCGAATCCAACCCGTCGATCAGGACGTTCACACCACCTGTGATGACCGTCACCCGCTCTGCAGGTACCGTGTCCGGGGTCGTTGATGATTCCACACGCAGAGGATCACTGGAACGCGGGCGAATCTGCACCCGACGCGCGCCTGTTGACGCCGTCTGCGACAGTGACGAGACCGGCGGGGAAAAAATATCACTCGGATTCTGTACGCTCGGCAGAGATGCCTCAACGGCATCCCCCGGATACAACCGCTGCAGGGCTCGCCGCAACAGCGGCTGGTCTGTACTCTCCGCCGCCGCCGAATCCTGCACTTCGATCTCAGGAGCCACCACAGACTCCAGCCGAAACGCTTTTGCTCCGGTCGATCGACGACCGCTGCGCGTCTCGATTGTCAAGTCCTCGCCATACACCGCCGTGTCATAGCCCGCCGATGTGCGCGTGACAAACAGAGCCATCCGGTTCGCGGAAAACGTGCTGTCACCCTGAATCACTCGGGCACGCCCGGTGATCAGATGAACTTCCATCGACTCCGACCTCAGTACCTCCTCGTACAACCCAGTCACACGAACACGCTGCTCAGCGTCGTCCGTAAAACTCTCTGCCGGAGATACCCTGGCAATCTCACCCTCGTCTCCGCGCGCAACCCCGGCCATTGCCACCAGCGCGGTTGCAACAGTCAGAAAAATCGCCGGAAGAAACGCAGGACGATGACTCATTCAATCGCCATCACAGGTCAATCGGATCAGCAGTGTATTCGCACAATTCAGGTACCAACCAATACCACGCAATACCCCGACCCCGGTCTGGCCAAATAGCCGCCAGACACCGTCACGGTAAGCCCGAAAACACAGCAGACACACCTGAAGAAGGCAGTCGCAGGCCTTGCAGGAAACAACAACGGAGAGCTCACAGGAAGGGAAAACGCGGTTGTTCCGGAATGTCTCCCGGTTCAACAAACAACCATGGAAAGGAAATCAGGGAGGGGGTCGAGAACGGATACTCGTCGTGGACTATACGGCCGACCGTAAAAACGGGTCAATATCGGACAGGCGGTCAGCCGAATCCGTAAACCAATACGACACAAGGCTTTACGAAAAATGCACTTTTCCCGAAAAGCCATTTCCGAAGCATTTTCGGGATAAATCGGCAGCTTTTGCCGAACACGCAGGTCCCCGGACGTCTCCCGCCTGCAACCCCTGACTCATCGGGCAAGGTAAGAAAAGGGGTGGGCAGAAAAGGGGTCAGGACCCAATAGCCAGATGGCCCGAAGGGTGCTCCGCACTATTGGGTCCTGACCCCTTTTCCAATGCGCACTTTTCTGAAGCCCTCAGGACTTCCCCGCCTGACGCAGCAGAACGTCCGCCAGTACCCAAAGCATCACTGCAGATCGCGCGGACCAAAGCACCGTGCGGATCCAGTTGCTCTGAACCAGTTGAGTATGCACTTTCGCGTCGAATGACTGACACAGCACATCATGCATCGGAACCTGCAGAAAGAATGTCGATGCCCAGAGTAATCCCACCAGACCACACCCAATCAGCAACAGCCATTCCGAACCGGCGACCGGTTTCCACGCAAGCCAGATCGATGTGGCCAGTTCCACAGTCATCAGAGGCAGCACAATCGGTGTGATATTGCGGCAGTGCAGTTGCTCATACGCCACAAAAAAATCCGGCCCCACCCGGCTCATCAGAGGATACTGGACCAACTGAATCAACCAGATCAGACCTGTCATTGCAAACGTACAGAATGCACAAGCCAGCAACACCATGCTATTGCTCAAAGTCACGCCCGACTCCCCTCACGCTCTATCTTCAGGTTCCCTATCCGTCGCACACATCTCACCCCGGATCCTCGCTGCCGACCTGTCTTCTTCCAGCGTGTCCTATGCAGAAATCCCACCCAGCAGATTTCCAATCCTGCTGGAAACTTCCGGCTTTTCGGGAACTGTCACGGCTCCTCGTCCGTCTGTCTGACATACAGACACAATGCTCAGTCGCGGTCTCTGTAACAATTCCGGCACTCGCAGGCCCGCTTCACGTGAGCTTTTCCGTATCCGACACGTCTCATAGAAGTTCCGCAGCAATCAAAGACGCAATCCACTGGAAATCAAGTCGATGAACACCACTCGAGATCCTGAAAATGAGCGAATTTCTCGCGAAATCACCGCGAATTGCTGCCTGTTCGCTCCCCGACACTGCTACCGGGGTTCGTGCCGGCTCCAGACCTGCTTCTGGCTTTTGCCCGTCGGAAGTCCTGCGGAATTCTGTAGAATTGGTGCGGAAAACTTCCTCACCAGACACGCGGACACTGTCACCGTGGTCTCGTGCTGAACAGGCGGATTCGTTAACCTGACCGCGCGACGGTATTGGGCCCGGGCCTTCCAGCCTGTTCGTGAATCGGATGGCGATGCGATTGTGATGACTTCCTGCGGTACGGGATTTCGAAAACACAACTGCTGATCGCTCACCTTCTGGCCCAACCAGAGCCATAAAACTCATTCCGATGTTCCGACTGTCAGCGAACGACTCGCTGCCGAAGCAAGGCCACGCGTAAAGGCATGCATCAGCAGTGTTGAGCCGATGCTGAGTCCTCTTTTCCGGATCCGGATTTAGTCATCTCCCTGCAACAGGACTGAATAGATGCGCAATGCAATCCCGCTGCTTGCCACAGTAACTTTCATCAGCTTCTCTGCTCTTCTTTCAGCAGTCACCATGGTACAACCTCCGAACGATAAGCGTGTCATGGCCAGAGAGCTGCTGGGGCAAAACAATTTCCAGCAAGCCCTGCAACTGTACCGCGAACTGCTGGACCAGGACTCGGGGACTCCACAGTCGGGCGAAGACCTGCAGCAGGCAGTCCAGTGCCTTGTGAATCTCGGACTGTTGTCCGAAGCCGATACGCTGGTCGAAGGCGCCGTCAGCCGTCATGCGGAAAACTTCCACGTCCTGCTGGCGGCCGCCAATGCCTACTCTGCTCTGGAGGATGGCGGATTTGTCATTGCCGGCAAATTCCAGCGAGGTGCTCATCGCGGTGGTGGCCAGTGGGCCAGTGTGGAAGCCCGTGATCGCGTTCGTTCCCTGCAACTGTTGCTGCAGGCTCTGCAACTGGCGAAGGCTCAGGGTAACGTGGCCGCGGAACAAACGGCCGCTGTCTGGTTTCAGATCAGCGAACTGATCGGTGCCGTACGCTTCGGAGAAGCGTGGAAGCTGCAGGAACTGACCAACCTCGAAAACCTGCCGGATTTTGAACTCGGCAATCGCTGGAACTACGGATTTCGCGGCTGGGGCCCGCAACCCCGAAACGGTGCTCCCGTCGATGCGGAAGGCAACCCGATTTTCCACCGCCTGCCGGACGCATGGACCACGGCCACTTCGGACGGCGAACGCTGGCGATTTGCGATGGATCAGGTCTCTCAATTTGATCCCAAACGGCGCAGCGAAATCGATCTGCTCTGGGCAGCCTTCCTGCAGTCGCAATTCGGTACCGCCACCGCGGATTCGTCCCCGCCAGTCGTGGTCGTCTCCCAGTCCCCAGAGACAGCCACCACGGGAACGGCTCCACCTGCTGCCTCTGGCGCATGGGCTGTCCGTCAACTGACCGATGCTGAAACCATCGCTCGGCTTGCCAATGGCGTGCGACGCTTTTCTCTACCGGATGAATTCAATTTTCTGCGCATTCTGAATGCCGTTGCGGA
>JBDKIW010000130.1:0-4379 GCA_039796955.1 Planctomycetota bacterium | reverse complement strand
ACGCATCAGGCGGCCATTTCGCGGTTTGGTGAATCTGCGGATTTGGTGCCAGTGAGTACGATTGCGACGGTTTTCGAGGAGGTGAACCGTGGGCATGTGGATTTTGGGATTGTGCCCATCGAAAACAGCACGGACGGTCGGATTGTGGACACTCTGGACATGTTCACTCGACTGCCGCTGAGGATTTGTGGTGAGGTGTTGGTGCATGTGCATCACAACTTGCTGGCTCGTTGTGATCGCAGTGAAATCTCGGAGATTTACAGCAAGCCTCAGGCGCTTTCGCAGTGTCGTGACTGGCTCTCCCGCAACATGCCTCAGGCGCGGCTGATCGAGGTCACCAGTACCTCCACGGCAGCTCAGTTGGCTCGTGACAAGCCGAACGTCGCGGCGGTCGCCAGTCGTCAGGCGGCGATTCAGTACGACGTCCCGGTGGTGGCGGAGTGCATTGAGGACAATCAGAACAATGTGACTCGTTTTGCCGTGATTGGTGACAGTGTGGCTGAGCCGACGGGCAGTGACCGGACTGCGGTATTGCTGCAGATTCCGCACAAGCCGGGATCGTTGTCAGAGGCCCTGGAGCCATTCCGTCGCAATAAGGTGAATCTGACGTGGATTGAGTCCTTTCCATTGCGTCAACCGGCGGTGGGTTACCTGTTTTTCCTCGACTTTGAGGGGCATGTGACGGAACCGCGGATTCGCAAGACATTGAAAGATCTGGAAGCCTTGCCTCCGGATCGGCTGGAAGTCCTGGGGTCCTATCCCCGTGGAGAATCCTCAAAATAGTGAATGGTCTCGTGGATTGAGATTGTTTTTTGGACAGTTGACTGCGGAAGGCAGAGTGATTGCATGCGTCGGTTCTTGATTGCCGGAAACTGGAAGATGAATACTCTGCGTCAGAGCGGAGTGGCTTTGGCGGGCGAATTGGCCGCGGTGGCAGCTCATGAGGAAGCTGGGGTAGAGGTGTTGGTTTGTCCACCGTACCCATATTTGCTGCCAGTCGGTGAGCGGATTGGTGGAAGTGCGGTGCAGTTGGGGGCTCAGGACGTCTACTTTGAGTCTCCGGGGGCCTTCACCGGTGAAATTGCCGTGGAAATGCTGAAAGACTGCGGCTGTCGATATGTGCTGATTGGGCACAGTGAGCGGCGTGCGATTCTGGGTGAGACGGACGCGGTGATCAACCGCAAGGTGCGTGCGGCACTGGCGGGTGGTTTGACGGTCGTGTTGTGTGTGGGTGAATTGCTGGCGGAGCGACAGTCCGGGCAGACAGAGGAAGTGCTGGATCGGCAGATGGAAGGCGGATTCTCGGGGATTTCCGAGGCGGAAGCGGCGTCGATCGTGGTGGCTTACGAGCCGGTTTGGGCGATTGGAACAGGCGTCACGGCAACTCCGGAACAGGCTGAATCTGCGCACGAACATCTTCGCAAATGGCTTGCGCGACGTTATAGTCTGGCTTTTTCCGAGAAAACTCGTATCCTGTACGGGGGAAGTGTGAAAGCTGACAACGCCGAATCACTGCTCAGCCAGCCCAACGTGGATGGGGCTCTGGTGGGTGGTGCAAGCCTGAAAGCAGCCACATTCGTTCCGATCATCGAGGCTGCCAGAAAGCTGGCCAATTGATGGCAGAACAGGTGCGGATTTGACCGCATTCTGGTCGATTTTGTGCGGGAGACGGATGCAAGTCCGTCTTTTCGCGTTTACTGAAGTTTTGACAGGGTATTCTGCCCAATCCGTTTCCTGGAGCTGCCGCTCAGATGACATTTCTCATTTACCTGCTGACTTCGATCATGACCCTGGTCAGCCTGTTTATGATTCTGCTGGTACTGATTCAGCGTGGGCGAGGCGGTGGTCTTGCGGGCGCGTTCGGTGGCATGGGTGGACAGAGTGCCTTTGGGACGCGGGCGGGTGACGTCTTCACCAAAGTGACCGTGATTCTGGCTGTGGTCTGGATTCTGATCTCCGGTGTGCTGGGGATGGTGATGCGAAAAGAGTCGGCGACGGCAGCCACCACGGCTGAGCGGTTCAGTGAGGGCGAAAATGCCCGGAAGGCCGAAGAGGAAGCAGCCAAGGCCGAGGATTCGAAGAAGGGTGCTGACGAAAAGGCCGCTACCGAGGGTGCACCTGCAGAAAAGTCCGCACCAGCTGACACTGCGGCTCCTGCGACGGACGACAAAACGGCTCCTGCTGCAGGTGACGTAAAGGCGGAAGAGAAGTCGGAAGAGAAGTCGGAAGCATCGCCAGCAGAAGCGGCACCGGCAGAAGCAGCGCCCGCACCGGCACCAGCTGAGTCGGCACCTGCAGCTCCAGCGGAGCCTGCTCCTGCAGCAGCACCAGCGGGTGGCGAAGCAGCACCTGAGGCACCCAAGCCTTGAGATGCTGGTGAGTTGTGCGGTGTGTTTGATGGATGAGGCCAGTGAAGAGTGAGCAGGTGTCAACGGGTGTGTTCCGCTGCGTTGCAGAGGGTGGAGCAAACTGACGGGCGCAGGGTTACTTCCGTGGGAAGGTGTTGTTTGTGCTGTTGAGCATGACAGGTTTTGGGCATTCCTCGCAGCAGTCGCACGAGGTACAGGTCAGTACAGAAATCAAATCGGTCAATAACCGTTATTTGAAACTGTCGCTGCGCCTACCCGACACGGTGGCACGGTTTGAAGCGGACATTGAAAAACTGATCAGGGCACGAGTGTCTCGCGGCACTGTGCAGTTGTCGTTTCGTGTTCGATTTGGATTGGGTCAGAGTGAATATCGGATCGACACGGATGTGCTCAGGGGATACCAGCAGCAGTTAGCCGTATTGAGCGACAAAGCAGAGGCGGGCAGCCGTCCTGTGCCGCTCAGTGAGCTGCTGGGTTTACCGGGTGTGGTGGCTCAGCTGGAGTTTTCCGACGAGGAGTTGGGGACGATCTGGCCGGTGGTAGAGAGCAGTTTGAAGGATGCGCTGGATCATTTCGACGATTTTCGGCGCCGCGAAGGCGAATCCATGCGAAAGGATCTGGAGCGGCAGTGTGAGGTGATTGAAACGGAAGTGGCACGTGTGGCCGAGCTGGCACCGGTGGTTGTGACCGAGCAGCGGGACCGCATTCTGGAGCGTGTGCGTCGGCTGATGGCGGACACGACGGCGACGATCGGGGAGAACGATCTGATCCGTGAGGTGGCTTTGTTTGCCGATCGATGTGACGTCAACGAAGAGATGACGCGACTGCGCAGTCATTCGGAGCAGTTTCGGCGACTGTTGAATGGCGAAACATCTCAGGGACGCAAGCTGGAATTCATTGGTCAGGAGATGTTTCGGGAGATAAACACGATTGGTTCCAAGGCCAATAACGTGTCGATTGCATTGAGTGTTGTGGAAATGAAAGCGGCCATTGAGCGGATGCGGGAAGTGCTGCAGAACGTGGAGTAGGTGGTTGTGGCTGCGGAGCAGGGTGCCGGGGTTAGTAGTCGGAGCAGTGGGTGAAGTCAGGGTCGGTGTTGGGTCTGCTGAAACGAATCGAAAGAGCCCGGAGAACGCATGTTGTTCGGGAGCGAGTGTGAAAAGCGAGTCTGAGGCCGGAATTTTCGGGTGAACCTGGAACCGGATAACAGGGGTTATGAATCAGAAAAGCGGCCATCGTATCGTGGTTTTATCCGGGCCCAGTGGCAGTGGGAAAACGACGCTGGTACGGCGGCTGATTGAGTGTGCGCCGGTCAGGCTGATAAAGTCTGTTTCGGCGACGACGCGTCCGCCGCGACCGGGCGAGATTCATGGTGATGACTATTGGTTTTTAAGTCCGGAAGAGTTTCGGCAGCGGTTGAGTGAGGACAAATTCATAGAGCATGCGGAGGTGTTTGCCTCCGGGTTTCTTTATGGGACACTTTGGTCCGAGCTGGATCGCGCCTGGGAACAGGCGGGTTGGGCATTCCTGGAAATTGACGTTCAGGGAGCCCTGAAAGTGGTGCAGCAGTACCCAGATGCTGTTACGATTTTCGTCCGCACACCGTCTCCTCAGGAGTTTGAACGACGATTGAGGGCACGTGGGACGGAATCTGAAGACGTGATTCAGCGCCGTCTGGCAACAGCGGCGACCGAGCTGCAGTTGGCAGACCGTTATAAATATGTGGTTGTGAACGATCAGCTGGAAACCGCGGTCAGCGAGATCTGTGCGATTCTGAAGGCGGAGGAGATGGCTCGAAATGCTTGATGATTTTCGTGAAGATGACATCGTCCGGAAGGTGGGTGGCCGTTTTCGTCTGTCGTCCCTGATCCAGAAGCGCATGGTGGCACTGAACCGTGGGGCTCGGCCGCTTGTGGACCTGCAGACGAAAAACCTGATGGAAATTGTCGTGGCAGAGATCATGCACGACAAGATTTATCTCGACACATCGGGAAATGTGAAGGCCGTCGA
>JBDKIW010000129.1:0-3506 GCA_039796955.1 Planctomycetota bacterium | reverse complement strand
GTCCGCGAACTGAAGCGTCGTCAGCAGGCTGAAGCGCGGAACGACATCGAGCAGCTGGATGGCCCGCAGTCCGTTCTGGCTGCCAATCGCCGCCGCCGCGACGAAGCGCTCGCCGGGAAATCGTCCCCGTTGCGTGTCCGTGCGACTTCATGGTCCAGCGCGGGTGAAGACGACTCTGCAGCGGAAGACACAGAGTCCGACTCGCGGAAAGAATCCGTTCGGTCCCGTGACTCAGAGGACGACCTGCTGGGGCGAGTGACGCCGCTGCCGTAATTCCATGACCATTGTTGGGCGGTGTCAGGAGCAATCATGGCTGGCTCAGCCAAGCAGGGCCAGCTCCACATTCAGCCCTGGCCCGAATCCGAGAAGTACGCAGGGCCCCGTCGCAGCGCTGCGTGACAGTTCCTGCAGAATGAACAGCACGGTCGGCGACGACATGTTGCCGCAGGTCTGCAGCATACGGAGTGACGGAGCCAGTTGAGCCTCGGTCAGTCCCGCAGCCTCCGCCGTGGCCGCCAGAATGCGGGGGCCGCCGGGATGAATTCCCCAGCTGGCAATCTGGTTAATGGTCAGTCCGTGACGGCCGAGGAATTCGCTCAGCACCTTCGGCAGAAACTCAGTGATAATCCGAGGCACTTCCGGCGACAGACTCATTTCAAAACCGGAATTACGGATGTTCCACGTCATCATCTCGCGAGTGTTCGGGATCACGTGCGAAGCACTGGCAATCAGTCTGGCGGGGAGCGGTACGGTCTGACCCGCTGAATCACCAGAACTTCGTTGTTCCGCACGCCCCACCACAGCCGCCGCTCCATCCGCAAACAACGAGTTGGCCACAATTTTCTGAGGATCCCAGCCATATTGATGGTGCAGCGTGCAGAGTTCGACCGCGCAGACAAGAATCACAGCCGCGGGGTCAGCAGCGGCGAATGCATGAGCCACTCGCAGGCCGTTCAGAGCTCCATGGCAGCCCATAAATCCCACGTGAGTTCGCGCCACTGAGGCGGGCAGCCCCAGAGATTCGATCAGAAACAGATCCACTCCAGGAGCACTGAAGCCGCTGCACGAGACCGTAATCAGGTGCGTGACCGCAGTGGGAGCGACACCCGACTGCTGCAGTGCCCGATCGGCGGCCCGAGCGGCAAGTTGCGGGGCTTCCGTTTCATAACGCAGCATGCGATCCGCCGTCGTCGGCCCCCGATCTTCGACCGACGCCGCGAATCGATAGAAGCGTTCGGCCGTAGCTTCACCATCGGAGGATGACTCCAGCAGAACACTGTAACGGGAATGCACACCGGCACGGCGATACAGCGCCTGAATCAGAGCCGGCGCGTTTCGCACATCCGGCGTCTCCGGAGAAACGCAGGTGGCCGCAAACGTCGCTGCCCCCGTTTGCGAAATGGAGTGTTCCGGCAACGCTGTGCCCAGTCCAAGAATCTCAAATGCACTCATTCGATGGGTTCCAGTTGTCGCGGTAAGCGATTGACGCGTCTGATCAGCGTCCGAGTCACAGCGGGAAGCAGAGATGCCCCCGCAAATGTCAGTCGAAGTAACAGGGGATGACTCAGGATTGACGACAGGGCTCGACACACGCCCTGCTCCCGCATCACGCACCGCTGAATCCGGCGGCTGTATTCGTGTTCAGCATCCCGGGACCAGCCCAGTGACAGTGTGCGCATTGCCAGCGGCACCGCGATTGTTGCCGCCGTGATGGCCCATGCCATACCTTCTCCAGTGAACGGCTCCACATATCCCGTGGTATCCCCCAGCAGCAGCAGCCTGGTACCAGCGTAGCTCGATGTGCGGCGAGTCAGCGGTATCGTGCCCCGAACGACAGCCGTGTCCAGACCCTGCGGAGGAACCACGCCCGCCGAATGAAAAATATCCCTCAGACAGTTCAGAGGAGACCCGCAACGCTGCAGACTGCGACTATCGACCGCGGCAGCCAGATTCCACTGCTGGTCTTCGGTCAGGACCATCCCGCAGTAACCCTGCGACGCCACGGCCATCAGGATTTCATTCGGCTGCTGTTGAGAATCCTGCGGGGTTCCGGGAAACGTCGCCCCCAGCCCGATGCGGGCTCCCGCAGACACTTCGGAATGAAACTCGGGAAGCAGCGAGAGGGACGACATCGCCAGGCCATCGCAGGCGAGCACCACGCGGGCCGAGACCACATGCTCGTGAGCCGCAGCAGTAGGCGAGGTCCCGGAATTCAACGTCACATGCCGCAACGCGGTGGCATTTACGGTTTCGGTCGCACCACTGCCCGATTCACGACCAGAGTCCGCCAGGGGCATGACTCTGGCACTGGTTTCGTCCAGAAATTCCGCGCCCGCCTGCACAGCTTCCGTCACCAGCCATGCATCCAGACGACTGCGGGAAACGACCAGACCACCCGGCATCGGCAGCGAAAGACCGCGTCCCCTGTACTGTAGCCGCAGTACACTTGTCGGTACCGGCTGCAGTGCCTGCAGACCGTCAGCCAGACCCGCCTGCTGCAGAAGTTGTTGCGCTCGACTGTTCAGACAGCAGCCACAAACCTTGGCTCGCGGAAAACGCTGACGCTCCACCAGCAGCACACGCATGCCCTGACGCGCTGCCAGACAGGCCGCCAGACTGCCCGCCACGCCGGCACCAATGACGACAAAGTCGTAGTCGTCTCTGCACGGCTGACGAACCGTTGATTGGGGTCTCATTCGCGGGGCGGTCTCAGAGTTCACTGGCACCTCAGAATCAGCCATCCGCACATCCGGCGGTCTGCTTTGGTGACCATGTTAGCAGAAATCGCTGCGGCCAGTGATGCTGAAGCTGATAGCCAGCTAACCCGGCCTGCTCGGCCAGTTGCCGCACTTCGTGATCCGCAAACGCCCCCTCGACAGAAACCGGGCCATCGAAATGCACAATCGGACTGCGACTGAGAATTCGGCATCCCAGCCAGGCCAGAAGATAACCTGGCAGCGTACGACGCAGATCATCCACCAGCAGCAGCTGCCGCGTCACTTCGCGCATGCGACGCAGAATCTGAATGGCCTGGGCTTCCGACAGGTGATGCAGAAACAGGCTGTTCATCACGATATCCCAGGAGTCCCCGGGAAGTGCCCCCTGCAACGCGTCACACTGATGAAAGCGTACCCCGCTGATCCCCGAACGCTGAGTCAGCGTCGTGGCGTTTTCCACCGCCGTTGGGCTGATGTCACATCCGTCGATCTGAAAGGAGATTCCCCGCTGACGGCATTGCCTGGCAAGCCACAGCACCTGATCACCGCCCCCCGACGCGATGTCCAGAATTCGCAGTGGTTCGGTCGATGTCCGCGTCCGCACCGTCTGTTCAATCGCCTGCCAGATCGCGGCCCCGGTGCGGCTCCACCAGTTGATTCTTCGCAGGCCAGCCAGGGCCTGATCATGCAGACGGCGGTCCAGCCCCGGATCATCCATCAGTTCCGGTTGCCGATTTCTGACTCGAAGGCGAACAATAAGAGGACGCGATGCCAAAGCAGAATCCATTC
>JBDKIW010000128.1:0-4334 GCA_039796955.1 Planctomycetota bacterium | reverse complement strand
CCAGCGGGTCTGCAAGCCGTGCCTGCAGTTCATGGAAGGTCACGCGACCGCGAATCGGAAACGGAGTTCCACTGCCGGTCGTATCCAGAGGCATTTCAATCGTATCCAGCCAGACCGAGGCGGAGCCGGTGATGCCGGAGGTTTGAGACAAAACTGGAGCGACAAGGGCCAGATTCTGTTCTGCATGCGAGTCTGACAAGGGCGTGTGATCAAAAATCTGTGACTCATGGAACTGGATGGTTCGACGTTGTTTCGAGTTGAGACCGACGTGCCCTGTCAGATTCAGCTGATCAAGGTCCACCAGGGGCACTTGTCGCCAGGGCACAGAAAGTTGAAAGTGTCCGTTCTCCACCGCAAAGAGCACGTCGCTGGTTGAGGAATCCCGCGAGCCAAACTCTGGCCATCTGCCGTCCGGACCAATCCGTATTCTGAGCACCGCGTTCCGCAGTCGCAGGTGAGTGGTGGCCGAGGCATCGAGGAGAAAAGCCCAGAGCCCTTTCGACGTGGAGAGCTCCGCGATTGAGCAATCCAGTTGCCCCGCCGCATCTCGCAGCTGCACGTTCTGAAAGACCAGTGGTGCCAACCAGCCCCCGGAGGCACCGGAGGACGTCACGGAGATTCCGGAGCCTGCCGCAAGGCTCAACAACAGGCGACTTGCGGATGTCGGGAGCAGAAGCGAGGGCAGCAGCAGGGTGCCTGTTGTCAGAATGGACAACAGCAGCGAACCACTGACAACCGCTCGCCGCCAGCGTCGGGGACGTGGAGCATGCAGAGGTCGGTGGTGCGGTGAACCTGAATCGACGACGTCAGTTTGGCGGCTGTCCATGGCTATGGAGTTCGGGCAGGAGATCAACACAAATCAGAGGCGACAATGGCCGGGAGACAGCCAGCTTCCCGCCCCATCAGAGCAGCTGCCTGGTTATGCTGCGTTCGCTGCGTGCGGTCGCCGTCATCGCCGAACGGATTGTAGCAGCCTGTTTACAGTTGCGGGCAGAAAATCAGGCGGAGTTCCCGTTTCGGCTGCGTCGTTCGTAATTTTTCGAAGTGCCAATCAGGCAGGAATTCGGATCCAGGTGCCATGCACCGTGAGCCATCAGGAAATTCGGATCCAGGTGCCATGCACCGTGAGCCATCAGGAAGCCATCAGGTGCATGGTACCTGAGTTCACAAACTCAATAGAGATAAGTATTTAAGGAAATCGCAATGTGACTGCGGATGCTCAGGTGCCATGCACCGTGGTGGTCCAGAGGGGGGTGGCGAATCCGCTGAAATCGGGATTTCCTGCCTTGGAATGTCGTTGCCTCTGAAATTTCGGACCAGTAGACTTCAGGTTCTGCCCTGCCCTTCCCCCCTGCCCTCCATCGTGTCGAAAGCGATTTCATGCTCAGCCTGCTGCAACCACCGGTCCGGCTCTGCGATGGCGTGGGGCGACGTGAATTGCTGCGAGCCGGTGGCCTGAGTGCCCTGGGGCTGACGCTGCCGTGGCTGGATGGGTCCGTTTCCCGTGCGGATTCCGCGACAATTTCAGCGACGGGCGGAAAAGCCAAATCCTGTATTGTGCTCTTCCTGATGGGGGGGCCTCCTCAGCATTCCACTTTTGATCCCAAACCTGCCGCGCCGGCGGAAGTCCGGGGCCAGTTTGGTCCGGTATCGACGGCCGTGCCGGGGATGCAGATTTGCGAGCTCTGGCCGCGAACGGCCCTGATCACGGATCGTCTGGCGATTCTGCGCGCGATGTCGACAGGCGACAATGCCCATTCCTCCAGCGGGTATTACATGCTGACCGGGCAACCCCATGCGCCGATGAATGCAGAGAATGCGAATCCTGGTTTCCCGAATGATTTCCCCAACATCGGCGCAATGAGTCGGCGATTGTTGTCGCCTCGAGGTCAGTTGCCGGGCGCTGTGCGACTGCCTCACCGTATCTTTAACACTGATGGAAGTGTCTGGCCCGGCCAGGATGCCGGATTTCTCGGACAGGCTGTGGAACCGTGGCTGTTGAATTGTCAGCCTGCCACCGCGGCGGCTCGCATTGACGAATTCAGTCTGAGCAGTGAAGTCAGTGAGCAGCGTCTGCAGCAGCGTCGCCAGTTGCTGCAGAACCTGCGCAGCAGTCTGCCGGTCACGGCTGCAATTACCGCGGAAAATACTTACGACCAGTTGACAGAGAAAGCGTTTGACGTCCTTGGATCGTCTCCGGCGCGGCAGGCGTTTGAGCTGGAGCATGAGTCCGCGGCGACTCGGGATCGCTACGGCCGCAGCCAGTTTGGTCAGAGTGTTCTGATGGGGCGACGCTTGGTGGAGGCTGGTGTGTCACTTGTGCAGGTGAACTGGTACCGTGGTCCGGAAGAACCCAGTGATGCGCCCTGCTGGGACAGCCATGCTCGAGAATCTCAGCGATTGAAGGATGTGCTCTGCCCGTCCGCTGATCAGGCGCTGGCGGCGCTGGTGGAGGATCTGACCGAGCGTGGGATGCTCGAGGAAACTCTGGTGGTCGTCATGGCGGAGTTTGGCCGCACGCCACGATTCAATGGAGCGGCCGGGCGGGATCACTGGGGCCACGTGTTCTCCGTAGCGCTCGCCGGAGGCGGTGTTCGTGGTGGCACGGTCTATGGGGCGTCGGATGAAATCGGAGCGTATGCCAAAGAAGGCCGGGTCTCTCCCCAGGATCTGACGGCCACCATCTTCCACTGCCTGGGGCTGGATCCACACTCGACGATCACCGACACACTGGGGCGTCCGCTGCCGATCAGTCGTGGTGAAGTCATCAGCGGGATTTTGTCCTGAGAACTTCACAAGCGAGTTCGGTCAGCGTCCTCGCTCATTGAGACTCATGCCGAACCACCGACTCAGAATGGCTTCGCCAAGTGCGGTGATGCCGGCAAACACAAACGTCCCCAGCAGCGTCGACACAAAGACCGTGGCATAAAGTTCCGACATATTCAGTGACGCCGACTTCCGCTGAATCAGTGCCCCAAGTCCGGGCGTTCCGGATCCGACAAAGAACTCACCCACAATCGCTCCCACAATCGCACTGCCACTGGATATGCGAATGCCGGAGATCAGATACGGAAGCGCCGAGGGCACTCGCAGTCGCAACAGTGTTTGCAGGCGTGTGGCACGATTCAGACGAAACAGGTCCAGTAGTGAGGCATCTACCTGCAGCAGTCCAGTCGTTGTGCTGGTGATGATCGGGAACAGGCTCAGAATGGAAGCCACCAGCGAAATGCTCAGAAAGCCCCGTCCCAGTGTGACAATCACAACCGGGGCGATGGCAATGATTGGAACGGTCTGCAGCAAAACGGCATAGGGATAGAAGGCGCGTCGAATGGCGGAGGACTGCGAAAACGCAAAGGCGATCAGAGTTCCAAGAACAATGCTGATGCTGAGTCCGCAGAAGGCCGCGAACGCCGTGCGACAGACTGCCACAAACAGATCCGCCCGAATCTTCCACAGTGCGGCGGCGACTTCCAGTGGTCCCGGGAACAGGACGGGACTGATGGACCAGACGGTCACTACCAGTTGCCACACGCACAGAAACATTCCAAAGACGGCAAACGGGATCCAGAGTTCCGCCCGTGGACGGCGGACTGGCTGCGAAGAGCCGGGGACGGTACCAGGTGATGTGGAGGGATGTTGCGTCATGAATGAAACAGAGCCGCTGTCAGCTGTTGCAGCGTTTCGAGGAAGTGACTGGAGGTGCGGAATTCGGCAGGCGATGACGATGGCCGATTGATGGTCAGGTCCGTCTGAATCCCCTGAGGTGCAGGCTTCAGTACCAGAACCCGATCGCTGAGAAACGCGGCCTCCTGTAAGTTGTGTGTGACCAGCACAGTGGTCAAGCCACGTGCTTCATGCACCTGACGCAGGTTGTCCTGCAGCTTCATTCTGAGAAAATCATCCACCGCCGCGAAGGGTTCGTCCAGCAGCAGAATAGAGGGATTTCGTACCAGCGCCCGGGCGAGTGACAGTCGCATCTGCATGCCACCGGACATCTCTGCGGGGCGTTTAGCGGCATCATCCCGGCTCAGTCCCACCTGCGTCAGCAGGGAGTAGAGGTCTGTATCTGTCGGGACAGAATGATCCTGTGGAGTGGCACCCAGCTCCAGCGGCAGCCGCAAGTTCTGAATGGCTGTTCGCCAGGGCAGCAGCGACGGCTGCTGAAATACAAATCCGATCCCGGCACCATCAGGCTGCTGAGTGATCTGATCGTTCACTGCAGTTCCATCGGAAGGCACAAGCAACCCCGCCAGAACTCGTAACAGCGTGGATTTTCCGCATCCTGAGGGCCCAACCAGAGTGACAAACTGCCCCTTATTTATCGTCAGCGAAAG
>JBDKIW010000127.1:0-12603 GCA_039796955.1 Planctomycetota bacterium | reverse complement strand
GCACCCAGGATCCCTCACAGTCCGAAGTTCTTGAAGCTACCGGCTATTTCGCCGCTATCGGCCACACGCCCAATACTGATTTTCTCAAAGGTCAACTGCAGACCAATGAGAAGGGCTATGTGCAATGGACGACGGCGCAACGCACCTACACCAGTGTCGAAGGAGTCTTCGCCGCGGGTGACGTGGCTGATGACTACTTCCGACAGGCAATCACCGCCGCCGGCACCGGCTGCATGGCCGCACTTGACGCTGAACGCTGGCTCGCCGCTCAGGGTATCGAGTAACGCCCCGCGCCGCCCGCGACTCCCTGAAAGTACCACCACTGGACCGCTGCGGGGAATCCCCCGCAGCGAGCTCCAAGGGTCGCTGGTTCCGGGCGTTTACCCCTCCGCTCTGCGCCTCTGACGATTCCCTACTGAAACGGCCCACTACGCCCCCCCGACGGCCTCAGTCGCTGCATCAACGCGGCCGGAATCCTCCGAACCGACACCTGAGTACGGCAGTCCGTGCCTTCCCGCGGACATGCCCCGGCTCCACGAACACCCTGTCGTTTTCCCGCTGTCCCCTCCTTCAGGACCAACTTCCATGGCAGAATTCACGCATTTTTCGCCGGACGGCGCCAGCCGAATGGTGGATGTCGGCCAGAAAAATGTCACCCGACGGAAGGCCCGCGCCGGTGCCTCCGTGTTAATGTCCCCCGAAACGCTGCGGTTAGTCAAACAGGGTTTGGTGTCAAAAGGAAATGTTCTCGAGGTTGCACGGCTGGCAGGTATCATGGCAGCCAAACGCACCGCTGAACTTATCCCGCTCTGCCACACACTTCCTCTCGAAAAGGTCGAAGTTCGCTTTGATTTCCTGTCTGATCGCTGCCTGAATGTTGAGGCCGAGGTGCAGACCGAGGCCAAAACCGGGGTCGAGATGGAGGCTTTGACGGCGGTTTCCGTCACCTGCCTGACGATTTATGACATGTGCAAATCTGCGGACAAAACAATGGTGATTTCTGATATCAGGCTTCTGGAAAAATCCGGCGGCCAGTCAGGGCACTTTTTGAGAGAACAGTAATTTGTGCGGAGCCCGTGGCTGCGGAATGTGGAACACGGGCCTGTTTACCGCCAAACCCAGCATCAACCTGCGACATCGTACTGACCTCGGAACTTCAAAAGAGATCGAATCACATGACAGTCGCGGAGACCACCAGAAATCAACTGAAGCAGCAGATTCAGGAACTGCTTGGAAATGATCTCTGCGCTGTGCGTCAATTGCTTCAGGAACAGTTTCGCAGTCCCAGCATGTTCGTTCAGGATGTGGCTGAACACGTCAGCAGATTTCAGGGTAAGCAGATCCGGCCCATTCTGACGCTGCTCTCCGCCAGAGTTTGTACAGCCTCTCCCGAGCAACTCCGGAAGGCTCGCCAACTCGCTGCTGTTGTTGAAATGATTCATGCTGCCACACTTGTTCATGATGACGTCATCGACGACTCCGACATGCGACGTCATGTCTCCACGGTGCACCGTCGCTGGAACACTGAGACGTCCGTACTCTTCGGTGATTATTTGTTCTCTCAGGCCTTTCACCTTGCGGCAATCACGGGGGATGCCGAAGCGTGTCGTCTGATCGGTCGAGCCACCAATCGCACGTGTGAGGGTGAACTGAACCAGATCGCCGCACGGCTCGAGCAGTCGGCTTCAGAACGTGATTACTTTCGCGTCATCCACGGAAAAACCGCTCAATTGTTCGCCGTGAGCTGCCGTCTTGGTGCCCGCTCGGCTGAAGCGGCAACCGCTGCCCAGCGACAACTCAGCCTCTTCGGGACGCGTCTCGGAATCGCTTTCCAGATTGCAGACGATGTGCTTGATCTGACCGAGTCTTCTGAGAGGACCGGAAAAGATGCTGCAAACGATCTTACGAATCACAGAATGACGCTCCCAATCCTTCGCGCCCTGCAAATTGGTACCCCTGGTGACCGCCAGAAAACCCGCGATCTGCTGTTTTCAGGCGCACCCGATGACCGCATCAAGCTGAGGCAGTCTTCAAATCTGCAGTTGGGTGTGGAATCCGCCCAGGCCACTGCGGAACGATTTGCTTCTCGCGCCATCCGATGTCTGCAGAGTTTTCCACTCGGTGCAGAACGGCGAGTACTGGAGGATATTGCACGTTTCTCAGTCTTCCGCTCACATTAGTTACGTGTCCTGCCCCAGTTTTTCGCGTTCCCTCAGAGGACGCCCTTGCTGCACAGCCTCTGCTGTGCGACTCTCAAGCCTCTTCTCCGTCAACAAAAGTTTTTCTGTGCTCGGAATGACTCTGACTGTTGAATGGATGAAATTGCCTCCGCAGATTGTCATGATTCAGGTCTTCAATTGCTTTCGCTGACGCCCGTTGTCCGCAGCGAAAACCAGTCTTGAAAGGGACCTGACGATGACCTCACGGCCGCTGTTGACTCTGCCAACCCTGATCCTGTTGGTGTTTTCGGGAACGACTTCCAGCATGTCCGCCGCGGCAGAACCTGAGTTCGAACTACTCTGGCCACAGGGTGCTCCACAGGCCATGGGTGAAAAGGACAGCGATCGTCCGGGGCTGTGGATTTATCCCGCTGGCGAAAAGCCCAACGGAGCAGCTGTGATTATCTGTCCGGGAGGTGGCTATGCCGTCCACGCTACAGATCACGAAGGTGTTCAACCTGCTCGCTACTTCAACAGCATCGGGGTGACTGCGTTTGTTCTCCGATACCGACTGGCACCTTATCGCCATCCGGTACCTCTGCTGGATGCCCAGCGGGCAATTCGTTATGTGCGGCATCATGCAGAGAAGTTTCAGATCGACCCCAATCGCATTGGCATCATGGGATTCTCCGCCGGTGGTCACCTTACATCCACCGCCGTCACCCATTTTGATTCCGGGCTGGCCGCGGCCGATGATCCCATCGATCGACTCAGTTGTCGACCAAACTTTGGAATTCTCGGCTACCCGGTCGTCAGTTTCATCGCCGAATACTCACATCGGGGCTCTGCCCGCAATCTTCTGGGAGAAAACGCGTCCGACGAGCAACTCCGGAATCTCTCAAATGAACTGCTGGTGACCCAGGAAACACCACCTGTGTTTCTGTTTCACACGTCCGAAGACACTGGTGTTCCACCCGAACACAGCCTCGCATTTTATGCGGCCTGCCACAAAGTTGGCGTTCCTGCAGAGCTGCATATTTATCAACAGGGTCCCCATGGCGTTGGCCTCGCCTTTGAACACCCAGCCCTGCAGAACTGGATCGACGCTGCAGGAACATGGTTGCGGCAAAATGCATTGCTCGCTGCTGGCGACCGAAACGAAGTGAAAGGGACAGTGACCCGCAATGGACAACCAGTCAAATGGGGCTCGATTGCATTAAAACCAAAGAATCCCAACGCTCCCGTCGGCTGGGCTATGGTCGTGGGGGGCAAATTCACCATTCCGCGAACTGGCGGACCTTTGCTCGGTGACCACGAAGCCGTTCTCACAGATATGGGCGCTGTGGCTCCCGCTCCCACAACCGACGGAGCGGTTGTTCTTCCGGTGACACTCCCCCTGAAAATCACAACAGAGTCCAACGAATTCCAACTGGATTTTCGCGAGTAAGGGTATGCTCAACCCACGACATCCCGTGCCGCAAACGTCGCTGAATCAACCGACCGACGAAAACTCTGTTGCCAGCCAGGACACACAAACCCGCTGCGATGGCCAAACCAATCCGCTACGCCGCAGTTTTCGACGAGTGATCACGGCACCGGCAACCATGTTGATTCTGGCCGTCCGTGCCTATCAACTGGCAATCAGCCCGCTGCTGGGTAATCACTGCCGCTTTGTGCCCTCCTGCAGTCAGTACTTTATTGAATCTGTGCGGAAACGCGGAGCCGTTTTCGGAACAGCTCAGGGGCTCCGACGCATCTGCCGCTGTCACCCATGGAATCCTGGTGGCTACGACCCGCCCTGAACCCTCAGCAATTCAGGCTGCCAACTCAGGACGGCTTTCTGCGACGAACCGACATCGCTGCTGCTTGCACCCTTCGATCGTCGCAAAGTTTCCTCACCGTCCCGGATACGCGCACAAACATCCGGCGCTCCCGCCAGTTCAGTGGCAACCGAGACCTATTCAGGACCCCGCTGATCCTCCGTGATCAGGTGGTGCTGCCACTGAGCGACAACACCGGGATCAATAGGCCCGCAGAACTCTGAAACTGTCAACGCTGGAGCATGCAGGGGACGTGGCTCGGCGCAAAAAAAGCCCGCTTGCAGCATGACTACAAGCGGGCTGAGTCGCAGAGAATGCAGTCACCGTCGCGGTAACTGCGGCTTCACTATGGTCTTACTTGCCTGCAGCGACTGCAGCCTGAGCTGCTGCCAGACGAGCAATCGGGATTCGCCGTGGTGAACAGCTGACGTAGTTCAGGCCAATCTCATGGCAGAAGTACACAGACTTCGGATCACCACCGTGCTCTCCGCAAATGCCGATCTTCAGATCGTTGCGAGTTGAGCGGCCGTCCTGGACAGACGTCTTCATCAGGCGACCGACACCGGTCTGGTCAATCGTCTGGAACGGGTCGGCCGGCACAATATCGTTCTCGGTGTAGTAGCCGATGAATGACTTGTAGTCGTCGCGGCTGATACCGAGGCAGGTCTGTGTCAGGTCGTTCGTACCAAAGCTGAAGAATTCGGCCGTCTTTGCGATTTCTGCAGAGGTCATGGCGGCGCGAGGCACTTCGATCATGGTTCCGACCATGTATTCCACCTTCACACCCTGCTCAGCGAAGACCTTTTCCGCTGTCTCACGGATGATGGCTGTCTGGTTGTCGACTTCTGTCTTGTACCCAGCCAGCGGAATCATGATTTCCGGATGACAGTTGATACCGGCCTTCTTCACTGCACAAGCCGCTTCAATAATCGCTCGAGCCTGCATTGCCGTGATTTCCGGGTACACGATTCCCAGACGGCAACCGCGATGACCGAGCATCGGATTTGATTCCTTCAGCTCGTCCACACGGCGGTGAACCTGTTCTTCCGTCACGCCGAAGGTCTTTGCCAGCTTGCCACCCAGTGTCGGATCCTCGTGCAGGTGGTGCTCTGACAGGAATTCATGCAGCGGCGGATCGAGCAGACGGATCGTCACAGGACGATCCCCCATGGTCTTGAACAAGTGAGTAAAGTCTTCACGCTGGAACTTCAACAGCTTGGCCAGTGCCTTTTCGCGGTCAGCCCGAGCCGTTGCGAAGATCATCTCACGCATTTCATCAAGATGATCAAAGAACATATGCTCAGTTCGGCACAACCCCACACCTTCTGCACCCAGTTTCACAGACGCCTCGGCATCCGCTGACTCGGTATTGGCACGCACCTTCAGAGTCCGATACTGATCGGCCCAGTTCATCAGCTGTGCGTAACGACCATAAATCTCAGACTGCTCAGGCTTCAGCTTGCCCATCAACACGTCCATCACTTCCGATGGGCTGGTTTCAATCTTGCCAGCGAAGACTTCGCCAGTGAAACCGTCTACGGAAATCCAGTCGCCTTCCTTCAGAACCTTGCCAGCAACAGTGACGGTGCCTGCTTCGTAGTCGATGTTCAGCTTGTCACAACCACAGACGCAGGTCTTACCCATCTGGCGACTGACCAGAGCCGCATGGGAAGACGCTCCGCCAAATGCCGTCAGAATCCCCTTGGCCACCTTCATGCCACGCAGGTCTTCCGGGCTGGTTTCCTTACGGACCAGAACCAACTGCAGGTTGTTGTCCGCGTTCCAGCGTTCCTCAGCATCAGACGCATGAAACACAATCTGTCCCGTCGCAGCACCTGGCCCGGCATTGATCCCCTTTGCAAGGAACTGGTCTGCCTTTACAGCCGCTGCCTTAGCCGCGGGATTGAAAATGGGCTGCAGCAACTGATTGAGGTCGTCAGCCGGAATACGGCGTTTTTCCAGAGCAGTTTTGGCGTCAATCAGGCCTTCGTTCACCAGATCCACAGCAATTCGCACTGCTGCAAACCCCGTTCGCTTGGCATTTCGAGTCTGAAGCATCCAGACCTTGCCACGCTGAACAGTGAACTCAATGTCCTGAACTTCCTTGTAGTGCTTCTCAAGGATGCGTCCAATGTCGTCCAGCTGCTGGTAGGCGGCCGGCATGTCCTTGCCCAGAGTCTCTTCGATTCGAAGCGGGGTACGAGTTCCTGCGACGACGTCTTCGCCCTGAGCGTTGATCAGGTAGTCACCACAGAAGCCCGGCAAACCGACCGAACAGTTGCGAGTGAGGCCCACACCAGTCGCACAGTCGTCACCGAGGTTGCCGAACACCATGGCCTGAACATTAACCGCTGTACCCCAGTCGTGAGGGATACCGTATTGACGCCGATAGACCAGCGCCCGGTCGTTCATCCAGCTTCCGAATACGGCACCGATACAGCCCCACAGCTGTTCCATCGGATCTTCCGGAAACTCCATTCCCTTGTGCTTGCGGATCACTTCCTTGAACTGCACAACGATCTTTTTCAGTGCATCAACAGTCAGATCCTTTTCATGCTCAACACCGGCATGCGCCCGTGCGTGCTCAAGAATCTCTTCGAAGTGGTCCGGATCGTTCTTGGATTCCGGCTTCAATCCCAGCACCACGTCGCCGTACATCTGAATCAGACGACGATAGCTGTCCCATGCAAAATGCTCATTGCCGGACTGCTTAATCAATGCCTGAACCACCTTCTCGTTGATACCAATGTTCAACACGGTGTCCATCATTCCCGGCATCGATTCACGTGATCCGGAACGGCAACTGAGCAGCAGAGGATTGGTCGCATCACCAAACTTGGCTCCCATGATCGCTTCGGCATTGGCAATCGCCGCGTTGACCTGGTCCTTCAGCTGAGGTGGATACTGCTTTGAATTTGCGTAGAAGTACGTGCAGACCTCTGTCGTAATCGTAAATCCCGCCGGCACCGGCAGTCCAATACGGCTCATTTCCGCCAGATTTGCGCCCTTGCCACCCAGCAGCGGCTTCTGCGTTGCATCGCCCTCAGCCTTGCCATCACCAAACGTGTACACGTACTTCATTGAATCAACCCTGTGAAGAAATTCGGCCATGAAATGCCATAGCCAACCGCAAACGCTTTCAACCGCATAGGATCAGCGCGACACCGTGCCCTCTGGTTCCTTCGACACAGAAACCCCGCCACGGATCCTCAGATCTGATCCCTCCAGAGCAGGCCAATACACGCACGGCCGCACTGAAGCCAGCAAACCATCAACTGCGCGCAACCCGATCGGCACTGCGCACAGGCAGGTTTTCGCCTCCACGGTAACAATGACAGCCCGAAACTGCAAGCCGGTTCCCAGCAGCCGCTCGTTTGACCGTGTTTGCCAACTCCCAAAACCGACAATCCCCCAGCAATCCTGTCGTTTGTCCGCCATTTTTTCCAGTTTTTTTCCACGTTGCGCAATTGCGGTGCCTGGCACCTTATTACTCGCAGTGCCTGGCACCTCACCTGTTTGACACTGCGGATTTCCAACAAACGCCGGGTCCCCGTTTCCCGGGAATTCCACCCGGGCAAAACCCCGCGAGACAAACGTTTTCCGGGGACTCGCCGTTATCATGTGGCACTGTCGCTGCGTCGTTCCTTCGCCGACGATTCCCCCGGATTCCACCGATGAGCTCCCCCGAACCACACGCTGACGATGCCGAGCCCTGTGGCTTTCACCTGCTCGGACTACCGATCTCCGCTGAAGATCACAGTGTGCGGTCCCGTGAACCGTTCGAAATGCTGGTGTCCCAGTTCGTCGAGGAACTCCGAGCTGGCAGAAAACCATCCCTCGAACTCTACGCCCGACGCTTTCCACCCCACGCAGATCGAATTCGTGACGTCTTCCCCGTCCTCGCCATGCTGGAACATGCCCGGATTGAAAAGGAATCCCGGTCCATCCGCCAGAATATGCCCGGCTCCATTCCCTTCTCACGCCTCGGGAACTGCGAACTTCTGCAGGAATTGGGGCGAGGTGGCATGGGTGTGGTCTTCCGCGCCCGCGACCTCCAGTCAGGACATCTGGTCGCCCTGAAGGTCCTTCCATGGCGCATGTCAGTTGTGCCGGAATGGGTCAGCCGCTTTGAACGAGAAGCAAGGACCGTGCAACAACTGCACCACCCGGGAATTGTCCCCGTCTTCCGTTCTGGCCAGGAAGACGGTTACTGCTTCCTCGTTATGCAACTGATCCACGGCATCAGCCTGGATCGCCTCATCCACGCCCTCGGAACCGCACCCCCAACGGGACTCTGGCTCCACGAGCTCATACCAGCACCCACAACCACCGACCAAGCCACTTTCAAGATTTCCACGAACACTCAGCAACACGTCGACACGGCTCCTGCTTCCACACCACCACTGCAACTGACCACAGATGCCTGGCAACACTTCACCCGCATCGGGCTGCAAACTGCACACGCTCTGCACGCCGCCCATACTGCCGGCATCTGCCACAACGACATCAAGCCCGGAAACCTGCTGATCGACCGCAACGGTCATGTCTGGATCACAGACTTCGGACTCTCCCAGCCTATTCCAGCACCTCGTTCGGACAATCTTTCCCACTCGGCGACCTCCTCCTTCACGCATCATGCTCATCCACACAAATCCGCGAACCCAGTGGAACCCCTTGATTCGTCGTTTGGTGGAACTCTTCGGTATATGGCCCCCGAACGACTGTCCGGCCACCAGTCTGAAGCAGCAGATATTTATGCCCTCGGTGCCACTCTGTACGAACTGTGCCTGCAATGCGCTCCTTTTGAACATGCTCAGCGAGACGAACTGCGGCGACTTATTCAGCAGCAGTCGCCCATGGCCCCAAGTGATCTTTGTCGCGATTTCCCGCGTGGTCTTGAAACCATCATTCTGAATTGCCTCGAAAAAAATCCTGCGTATCGCTACACCACAGCCCGGCAACTGATCGAGGATCTGCTGAGATTCGCGAAGGGTGATCGCATCCGTCGTACTCGTCCTGGCTGGTTATCTCTCGGATTTCATCGGCTCCGCTCACACTTCCAATAGCCCGTTGATACTCGATCGACCAGACAGAACAACATGGTCATGACAACGCTCATGCGGAATTCATCCCCGCGCAGTCATGCCATGGTCCTCAGCCTCAAGCCGTTCTAAGGAACACCATGGTGACAGCTGGTTTTCAACCCATCAAAGTCGGTGTCATCGGGACAGGTCGCTTCGGACGGTTGCATGCACTCACTCTTGCCGGACTTTTCGAATTCCAGCTCGTTGCCATCGTCGGACGCCGCCCCGAGTGCCCTCAGCCTCTCCGCACAGAATTGCCGGATATCCCCTACTGGTCCAGCCTGTCAGCGGCAATCGAAAAATCCGGTGCCGAGGCCTGGATCGTGGCCTGCACAACAGCGTCACACGTCACAGTCACACGTGAGTTACTCGAAGCGGGCCTGACAGTCCTGCTCGAAAAACCACTCGCCGATTCACTCCCTGAGGCGCAGAGCCTGCAGCCCCTTGTACAGCCGGATTCCCGCAACCTGATGCTGGGTCATATCCTGCTGTTCAACAGCGAATTCCAGCAACTACAGCTGGAAGTCGCTCAACGCGGCCCACTCTCGCTGATCGATTGTGTACGGCATCGCCCGGCTTCCATCCCCGCTGCCTTTCCCAGCGAAACACCGCTCGAATCCACCATGGTGCACGATTTGTACTGCCTTCAGGCACTCACCAACCGGGAACAACCTGTCTCATTGACCGCAATTCAGCATCGCACCACCTGTGGAACCACCAACCTTGTTCACGCCTGCCTGCAGTGGTCATCCGGACTTCTCGCCACCTGCACAGCCTCGTTTCTGACACCTGCCGGAATGCCACCGCGAGGATTTGATCGGATGGAGGTCTTTGGAAATGGCTGGGCTGCCCGCATACAACCGAATCCACGGCCCATCGAGGTCTGGGAAGAGTCCGCGTCGTGGCCTATGGCTCTGGAAATCCGCACCAGCACGACCGGACCCACCGGAATGCTGGCCGAAGAACTGCGCGCCTTTGGTCGCGTCGTCCGCGGAGATGCTGATGTCCCTGTGGGCGCCCGCTATTCTGATGCAATCCAGGTGCAGGAATGGATCTCAGCCCTTGCTCAATCGGCCAACGAACATATGTCTGTGGGTAACTCCACTGCCATTCACCACGATTGCCGTTGAATGTGGATCACAAATCCACTACGAACACTTTCCCAGCTGCTCAATGAACAATGACTGTCTATTTCAGCACAAAATCTGTCGCTGATTCCCTGTGGGACGTTTGACCTGCTCTCATGATGCCGGCACACGCAATGCCTGTCACCAATACGAAAGGATTTGTGGTGATCGCTGAAGACCTTGAACGACTGAAACGACTGCTGGATGCCGGTGCACTAACCGCTGAAGAATTTGATCGCGCCAAACAGCAGGTGTTGAACAAAACCACTGGTCATCGGCCCGGTGAAATCTACGGCATCAGAATTTCTCTGTGGTGCGCCCTGATGCATCTTTCTCAGCTGTTATGGTGGACAGGTGCCGGAATCATCGCACCAATCGTGTTGTGGATCCTCGGCCGCGAACAGTCAACAGAAATTGACAAACATGGAAAAGTCATAATCAACTGGATGCTCAGTGCCATGATCTTCGGTGCCGTCTTCTATCTGCTGACGTTTGTCTTTGTCGGTTGGCTGCTGCTGCCCATTCATGGTCTGCTGACTCTTGTTTTCCCCATCCTCGGTACCATCAAGGCGCTCGACAAACAGGTCTGGGAATATCCGCTGTCCTTTGAGTTCCTGAAACTCGACAGTGATCAACTGGAAAGCTCTCACTTCTGAATCTCAGACCATCTCCAATCGACTGTCACATCCTGATGATTGTAACAGCATCGGGGGTCATCCAGCATGTCGAATCTTCGTACCTGCAGGTACCATCTGCAGGACGAAACAGCCTCGCATAGACGATCGGTCACGGATCCCGGAACGTGATCATTGCGGGAATTTCTCTTCATTCACCTTCTGCAGTTCGGTTTCATCCTGAGCTATCTTCAACTTACCTGTCAGCCGCACCTGATTCGGTGGCTCGCACGAGTCTCCTTTGCAGGCCTGATAGCGTATCTCCACATTCACCTCCGCTTCACCAGCCTCTTCCGCCGGATCGACTTCCAGTACACCGTAGATCAGAACCTTTCGGCCATACACAAACAACGGCTTTTCCTCACCAGCGATCACATGCTCTTCATGCTTCGGATACTTGATCTTTGTCAGTTTCACCTTCTGTGGGCTTTTCACCCGGACCTCAGTAGGAATCAAATAGTCTGCACTGGCCGGGTTGGCGTTGATGTGCCAGCCATCAGCGATCGTCACCTCAATAGCAACCGGACATCGGCCGCCTCGAGGTAACTTGTTGAAGTACGTATAGATCTTCGCCTTGACCGGTTTATCGGCCGCCGGCTTCTTCTGATTCCCCTCGGTCTCATCCAGTCGCGTCAACAGCAGACGCCCGTTGGGCTCCCATGGTCCCTCTATTCCTCGGGACTGGTTAGATCCGGCAATGTGCCCAAGGTCGTCCCGGGTCAGTGCTGCCAGTCGAACAGGACCTGTCTCCCATCCGCGTCTGCTACCCGACGTGTCCGCTCCACTGGACTCTTCAGACTTCAGAAAATCCCGGGCAGCCAGCGCCAGACCGGCACAACTGGCGGGCGCCGATTCAATCGTGCCACTGAATCGACGCAATAGCCCCGCCGCCAACTCACGATATTCCGGCTTTCTGTCACTCAAATACAGCAGGTTGCGAATCGCCACACTGTTGCCGGAGGGTGAAACTGAGTCGTAGGGAGAACTTGTCCGGGCAAACAATTTTTCGTGGCTCTCGGATGTGAAGAAGAAGGTCTTCAGATCCTCGTCATAAAACAGCTCCAGTTGCTTCTGTGTCAATTCCTGAGCTGACGTCAGCCAGCGTTCGTTCTTTGTGGATTGATGAAGTGTCAGTAATGCCGAAACCAGACTGGCATAGTCATCAAGGTACGCCTTCGGGCCCTGCACTCCGTTTCGCCACGAACGCACCAGCGCCCCCTCTTTATCACGCAATCGAGTCAACAGAAATTCAGCTGCTCGTTCCGCCAGCTGTAAATCAGCTTCACGCCCTGGCAATCGACCACTCACCGCCAGTGCCTGGATCATCAGGGCATTCCATTCCGTCAGTACCTTATCATCCAGAAATGGACGCTCCCGCTCAGCACGCACGGCCAGTAGCCGATGACGACACTCTGTGAGCACTTCCCCCAGACTCGCGGTCTCTGACGCTGACGCCGTGACACCACCACCCGGGTCTTCAGGCAGGTAAAGAATCCGACCATGTTCGAAAGACTGCGGCTGGCTAAATCCATAAGTCTTCAGAAACTGATCTGCCTCATCCCCCTTCAGATGTTCGCGAATCTCCGCTTCAGTCCAGACATAAAATTCGCCCTCAATCGCGTGAGTCTCTGCATCCAGCGCTGAGCAGAAGGCTCCCTCCGGCAACAACATTTCACGCCGCAGAAACGACACCAGTTCATCAATCACCTGACCATACAGCGGATCCGGATTCTGCAACG
>JBDKIW010000126.1:0-14728 GCA_039796955.1 Planctomycetota bacterium | reverse complement strand
CCGCTTCCCGAAAGGCTCGCATCGGCGGCTTGTGATACGTGCCGGTCATTTCCACGGCGACGATGACATCCTTGAGATCATGCTTTGCAACGGCCTGCTTCAGCGTGAGGACTGCAAGCTGCAAGGCGTTTCGATTGTGCTCAACGCCAGCTGGTGGAGAAAGCACGTTGCCATAGAAGTCAACAAGCATCCACTTCGATCTGGCCTTGGCACAATCAATCGCGACGACACCAAACTTCTCCGGCCCGACAGCCTGCACTCGTGGTTGGATGACGCCCTGCGGTCTGCCGAGCACTCTCTTTCTGAATGCCTGCGATCGACTTCGTTTTCGCTTTGTGCCTTCTTTGCGTTTTGTGCTTTGTGCCATCTTTGCAATTTTTGGCCATTTTAGCGGTCTCCGTGAGTGAAAGTGTTGAAACAACCTTTCACACTACAGCGCCGCTACGCGTGCTACTGATTTTAAGCCATCAAAGCCACGTACCAGGGGACGGGGGGCGATTCGCGAATCGACCCCCGTCCCCTTTAAAGCAACTTGAGAATTTTTATGTTTAAACGCTTTGGTTTTTTGGTGCTGACAGTCTGGTTGGTTCAGGCTACGGTCGCTCACATGCAAATTAGGTCGCAAGAGGGATCACTCTCGGTCGAAGTGGCCGACAACCTCTCGATTAACGATCCGGTTCGCAAAAAAGAGTTGCCTTTCAAGGTTTACTATCCCAAGACTGGCGGTCCATACCCGGTGATTGTTTTCTCGCACGGGTTCGGCGGCAACAAGGATGTGTTTGGTCCGGTGGGTAAGCACTGGGCGAGTCAGGGGTATGTGGTGATCCATCCGTCCCATGAAGACGGACTCAGTCGGCAGGGGAACGAAGCGCGGAATTCCGGCGGCGAGGGTGGCGTCCTGCGCGGTCGGCTTGGAAATTTGCGCAACGACCTGAACGACACAAATAAAATCAGTGGCCGAGTTGCCGATTTGGTTCTGGTCCTCGACAAACTGGAGTACCTGCCGAGTTTGGCTCCCGGGCTGAAAGGAAAGATCGACAGCAAAAGGATCGGAGTCGCCGGCCATTCGTTTGGTGCTTATACGGCGATGCTTTTAGGTGGCGTGACAACTGACTTCGGCCAGGAGAAAGGGAAGAGTTTTCTCGATAAACGCGTGAAATGCATTCTGCCAATTTCTGCACAGGGGACGGGACAACAAGGCTTGACCGAGCAGAGCTGGGACGCGCTGCGGATGCCGATGATGACGATCACGGGAACTGAAGACCGGGGTGTGGGAGGCCAAAGCGTCGAATGGAGAAAAGAGCCCTACAAGCACAGCCCCGCTGGAGACAAGTATCTCCTAGTGATCGAGGGAGCCAATCATATGTCCTACGGAGGTGCCCTGCGGATTCGAGGCGGTGGCGTAACGGAAATCGTCAAGTTAAGCACGACCAGGTACTGGGATGCCTATCTCAAGAATTCGAAGGAGGCAAAAGAGTATTTACAGTCGGGCAACCTGGTAAAAGACTTTGCCGGTAAGTGCACCCTGGATAAGAAGTAGAGCGTTTGATTTGCGCAACTGAGCCATCCGTTCAGGCGAACTTCGAGAGGCGGAAATGACGTTCCAGATCTTGATGAAATCAGAACCATCGTTTTTGTTCCGCGATTGTAGTCGCCGCTTTGTATGGGGCCAGTGCTTGTTTTTTCGGACTGTTGTCATCAGCTGCGTTAGCCTCGGCTTGATTGCTTTCGTTTGTGAAAGGTCGTTACTGTATGCCCAGCAAGCTCAGCAACAAGATCCCGACACTGAATTTAAAAAGCTCGATGCCAACGGCGATAAGCGTATTTCCGCCGATGAATTCAAGGCGTTTCGGCCGAGTCGGTTGATGCCTGATTTGTTCAAACGACTCGACCGCGATCGTGACGGTTTACTTTCGTTGGTGGAGTTTCGAGTAGTTGCGACGATGGGTTCGAAAGCTCGCGATGCAGGCAGGTCGGTGGAGAACGAGAGGCTTCCGACGCTGAGTGAGCCAGCGATCGCCAGGGGGACGACAACCGAGCTTGAGCGATACCGAGCCGCGTCAGAGTATTCTGCGCGGCATGCCGGTTTATGCTTGCTGATTATGAAAGATGGTGAGATTGTTTTCGAACAACACGTTGAAGGCTCCAGCCCGGAAAAAGCTTACCAGTTAGCGTCTGGTACAAAGAGCTTCTGGGGGCCAATTGCCCAAGTGGCAATCTCGGAGGGATTGTTTACGCTGGACGAGGTCGTCTCGGAGACATTGACCGAATGGAAGGGCGACCCGCGTAAGTCAAAAATCACCGTTCGCGATCTGCTTTCGTTCTCCAGCGGACTGGAGGCTCCTCGGCGACTCTGGGCTGAGAAGAAGAAGGACTTATACAAGCTGGTTCTGGAATTGCCCGCGACTTCCGAATCGGGTGCGGAGTTCGCTTACAGCGAGGTTCATCTCTACGCGTTCGGCGAATTCTTCAAACGCAAGCTGGCGGCGAAGTCGAAAGGTTCGGCCAAGGGCGGAGAGCGACCTTGGGACTACCTTAATCGCAAAATTCTGACTCCGATTGGGTTGACCAATTTGAGATGGGTCAAAGACGGTTCGGGCGACCCGGCGATGGGAGATGGAGCCATACTGACCGCGCGTCAGTGGGGAACCTACGGCGAGTTCCTTCGACTCGGAGGAGAATGGAAAGGAAAACAACTCGTGCCGAGCGAACGATTGGAGGAATGTTTTTCAAGTTCTCGAGCGAATCCTGCCTACGGTTTGACGTTTTGGTTGAACAAAGCGTCCGACAAACCAAACGCCGGAGTTGCCGATGCGGCGGGCGCGGGCCGGATGCGCTCATCGGATCAGGTTAGTGCGCGTGGTATCGTGCCTGGTAAATTGCCTGACCTGGTGATGGCGGCGGGAGCAGGCCAGCAGAGGTTGCTTTTCAGTTCAGCCGAAAAGCTGGTCATCGTCCGGTTCGCCAACGCAGATATGCCGCGGCTAGTGATGGCAGGTGAGTATGACCAGCTCGATTTGACATTCAAAGACGAGGAGTTTTTCAACAAACTCCTCGAACCGACACGAGACGGAAAAGAGGTCGATAGAAGTCCTCAAAAAAAATAACCTCCAGCCAACTCAGCCACTACCCTGCCGACTCTCCGCCCTCTTTTCCTCATCACTGCTCATTTCATTGGTTCTTCTGAGATTTTTGTGGCTAGTTTTCGCTTGGTTTCAGGCTGAGTTTGCCGCAGAAAAAGAGAATTCGAATTCGGTAATGCTCGAAGATACGAAAGCCTCTGGCTGCGGACTTAATGGATTGGATGCGGCTGTTGAATCCTTCGGCCGGTCCGTTGCTGATCGGTGAGGAAAACCAGGTCAGGATTCGATCAAGGCGGTACTTCAACATTCGAGCCACCTTCGCCTTGAACGCAGCTGTATGCACTTCTCGTCATCGTCCCATTACTGATACTCCCCCTCTTCCTGTACCCCGGATTCTTTCTTAGCCACTGGTCCGGTTTTGGGGGTCCACCGTAAACCGTAGTAATGTGTTCGGCGGACACGCAGACATGACAGGCCGTCAACTATTGCCTCGACTTTTGCGTACGATGGGTTGGCCGCCAAGGCTGCGAAGCAATTCGACGAGGCGGGATTTACGACCGTGGCGGTTGTGGAAGCTCGCAAGAATGACTTCACACTCGTATTCGCGCTGATTTGACTTCAGCACCTGAAGAGCCTTCCTCAGAAGCGAAACAGACTGCGGATACAGTCTCGTGTTGGTCTCCGCTGCCAGTCGATCGGCTTCCGCGAAGTACAACTGAACCGCGCGGTCGGGGTGTGTCGATGATACGGCGTCGGCAACGTCCGTTTCAATGCGGTTGAATCGAAAGCGATTCGGTGCCCGAGTTGCCTGCAATTCGTCGTACCATCGCAGGACGGACTCGGGGTCGCGTTGCTGAATTGACAGTCGGATGAGCACGTCGAAATGCGGACTCGGCTTGTTTGCCTGACCGGGAGCAAGTTGTTGGGTTTTGGCAGGTGCGCGGGGTGGGGCGTGGAACGGCCAGCATTTTATTTGCAACACTGCTGCTTTCTTTGGTTGTTTGGTCTGTGTTGTTGAGGCCGTCGTAAATGAAGGACGCTCTCCGGTTTCCAGAAAATGCATAGCGACAGCTTTTGTGGCAGCCTCACACTTTGCCTTCTTTGCAGCCTGCAGCAGATCCTCAAGAGACGACAAGTCGGGACGCTCGACGAAACGCTCAGCAGCAATTGCGGCAGCAACGGAATGGTCTTTGCTCTTTGCCGCAATCATTGCCAGTGAATCCTGCAGACACTTGATCAGCCCCGCATATTTCGGATTCGTGTTCTTCAGTCCCAGTAAAGCCAGTGCTTTCGCTTCTTCGTATCGCTTCATCGTGATCAGTCGGTCGACGGCACGTTGATAGCTTCCCACTTGAGTTGCTTCCTCGATGCAGAAGTTCGTGGCCGCGACTTCGTCTCCGGATGCTTCCAGTGCTCGGATGATCCAGCCAGACAACCTCTCTCGCAGGTAGGTGCGAGTAAAGTCATCAGAGCCCTGATCTTGTTTGCTGGTGACTTGAACTGGCAGCCGCGACTTCAGTGTTTCCGCGACTTCAGCCCACACTGACTTTGCGTAATGCCGATCAAGAACGTGTCTGAAAGAATCACACAGGTCATAGTCATCCCGCAGGATTGAATCGATCACAAACAGAATTTTCTCCGCATCCGTCAGGGAACATGGGACGATCGCTTCGGCAATGATCGAAAGCGCTGACATGATCTGGCCAGCGGTTTCGCCTTCGTCGTGCGACTGTCCAACCTGCTGCATTCCACGTTCAATGAGTTCGCGCCCAAGCTGAACCACGGCGTCAAACTGTTCGGCATCGACCAGCGATCGAAGCTGAGATTTCAGACGCGCGTAGTCGGGTAGACTGCCGTGTCCTTCCCACGAGTTGTACCACGCAACTTCCGATGTGACCGACCAAAGTTCCTGCTGAGCCTCGCGAATCATCGCTGCGTGGTCGCCCGTCTCCAGCATGATTCGGTCCACGTACGTCTGTCTGAGTTTCGCATCACCCCGACAGACCTGCATGATCATCGCGACCAGGTCATCCTTACTCCTTAGCGACAGGAAGTCGGCAATGTCGGAATCCGTGATTTTTCGTTTTGAGCGAGTTTGCTTGTCGGAGGAACTCTTCTTTCGCGATTCGGATTTGCGATTCGTCGACTTGCCGCTGCCCTTCATTGCGGGTGCATCAACGCCGTCAAATTCGGTGTCATAAACGTCGTCTTCGTCGAACACGTCGTCCGAAAGTTCGTCCTCCCACCCGTTTTCAATCAGAGTCAGCCGTCGATCATCGCCAGCAGTTTTCGGTACGTGCGTTCCGCATTCTACAGCCCGAAGAAACGCCAGTATGACGGCCACTCCATGCTTGCAACGGTGTCCGACAGGACAGGAACAAACGGATTCAAGACGCTTGCTCAGGTCACCGCGACCGCCCGCGACGGAGATACGGGTCGCGTATTGATGAGTCCCCATGACATTGGCCAGCAGGCCGCCGTCGGGAAGCAAATTCAGATTGCTGACCGCACCCTGACGCTGATACGATCGCCCACGTTCAAGGCTGCGTGAATCGGTCCACTCTGAAAGATCGTTCCACGTCAGTTTCTCCCACGGAAATGACAGAGGAGCGTTGCTCTCTGCTCTCTTTTTCTTCACGTTTCGCACTCTTTGTTTCCATTCTCAGCCCACTGATTGCATCCGCCGAAAGTCTATCTCAACCGAAACCGGGTTGGAATCAGCAGATCGGATGGCATCGACAGTTTCAGTGGTGCTGGAGGCCATGCGTCGAACAGTTTCCTGCGAAGGCGCTACCGATTGATGCTTCGTCAAAACGACGGAGTAAGGGCTTGTGAGCCTTTCGCGTTTGTGCGGCTCATCGAGTCGATTTTTCGTGATTTCCTGAATCCAGCGGGTCTTTGCATTTCTGCACGGAAGTTCGGGGTTCCTGCGAACAGCCAAACTTTGCTCGTTCCCAAACCAACTGACGCGTTAGACACCAGGCACCCAGGATGGCGAAACAGTCGAAAACGCGGAAAGTACTTTCACAACCAATCCTGTCGCCAATCTCGCTGATTTCTCTGCGTTTCGCCCTGAAATTCTGTGTCCGTTGTGCCCTCTGTGGTTAAAACAACGGTCCGCGAGCCGCCGTTTCGCCATCCCACCCGGCCCCCCCCCCCAGGGCTTCAATCGAAGTCAAAGGCTCAAACTACGGCGCTTCCGATTTCGCCCGAGACGCCGGCACACTCTGTCCTGCCTCGGTCAAGGCTGCGGAGTGACGACAGTTCCCTTAAACTCCACGCGATAGACCTTGTTCAGATCGCAGACCCGGGGATTGGGCATGAGCACAAAGGTGTCAGTAATCACCGGCGAAAACTCCTTCCCGGAAATGATCTCGATGTCCTTCAGGCGATTGGGGAAAAAATGTACGAAGGGTCGCCAGCCTCGCTCTGAGCCATTCTCATTCACCGGTTCAAACGACTGTTCGCCTGACAGCGGCTTGATCTCCAGCGCGAACACACCCGCCGCGACTTCTGTCAGCGTTTGCCCATAAGAGAGCTTGCCTGGCGCCATCGTCGCGCTCCACGCAGGATCGCCATACAGCGCCACCACATCGCGGTCATGCAATAAGCCACGACCGTCGTGTTCAGTGAGCCCACCTTTTCTGGCTGCATCGGAAAGAGTGAACTTTCGCGACGGTATCGAGCCCGGAGGCGTGTTGAGCCTGGAAATCTCGGGGAAGTTCATTTCGAGGCGATCAATCAGCGCGTGCTGATTCGCGAAGAAAGCCTCGACGAATGTGTATCGCCCCGGCTGCTCAACAAAGTAATCCAGACACCCCCAGCCTCCATAGCCATACCAGGTCGGTACGGTGTAGCCCATCATCTGACGCACACCAGCGCTGTTCATAAACGCCAGGGCCATGGCGTCGGGACCATCGATATGCCCCATCAGGCAGTTCCCGATCGGCAAGTACACCTTCGGATTTGAGGACAAAATCGGAATCGTGGTTCCCATCGTATCAACGCCAAACAGCTCACCCGCCTTCGATTGGAATTCGCCATTGCGATAGCGAAAGCCAATCTGCCAGTTGCGTTCGGTTGCATGTCCGGATGTGACGAACAAATCGGCCTTATACTCGGTCAGCGTCGCCGCAAGTGCCTGCGTCGTGTCGTTCGGCCCCTGAGACTGCTGCGCGTCACCGCCTGGTGCTTTGCGAACCATGCGATTCGGTTCGAGTTCGCAGTACCAGACGCCTTCGGTGACCCGGTCCATCGCCAGTTCCGTACCGGAAGCCACGCGTTTGATCACCAGGGGCTCGCGCTCCCTCGCAATCGCCAGCGCGTTCGCCGCGTCATAGCCGGTCAGAATGCCCCAGAACACGTCAGCATAGGGATCATCGTCCAGCGTGCGAGTCAGTCGATGGACATCAGCGACCATCTGTCGCCCCGCTTCCTGACTCGTCGCCACAAAACAGGCGTAACGGGGGAATGTCTTGCGCAAGGCCGGCAATGACTCGCTGATGTGGTTGTCGTAGACAACGACTTCCGCCTGATGTTTGGCGACAAGCTCGCCGACCACCTTGCTCCATTCAGCATCGCTCTGTGTCGCCTTCGAGACCACCACGACGTAGTCCGCCCCCCGGGCAACAACACCGAACAACAAACACGCTCCGCAAAACGCAAATCGCGCAGCAATTCGGAAAAACAACATGCGTTCATTCCCGGGGGAAATGCCTCAAAGCAGAATATCAGACGTCAACGACATTCTACGCATGCCAGCGCATTCCCGGCAATCCGCAACCGATCGCAGCCATCTCAAACGTCGTCCTCGAGGCAACTCGCGGCATTTCCACTTCGCGTTTCGATCGTGCTCTCCGACGTCGTCAAAGAATTAAACCACAAGCAGTCCATCCACAAACCCTCGTTGCTGAAACGTGCTCATGGAAACCCACTCAATCCCCAACCGGCAGCTTGTCAAATTTTTCGATCACGGCCGACCAGGTGCGAGGCGTCGCATCTCAGGCGATCACCTCCTTTTCGCCCACCGAATTCAGCAATTGAGTCTGAGTGACAGGAACTCAGGACGTTGCTTTCCCGATGAGGTTTCCGGGAGGTAGAGCATTAGAAATTGGATAGGGTCATCAGCCTTGCTGGCGTCGCTGTGGAATTCGACTTCTCTGCCAAACATGGAAGAAGCGAGTTAAAGTCGAATCGGCCGGGGCAATTCGCAGAAATTCAGTTTCAGGGCCGGCGAAAAGCCCTCTCTGTTTGGCGACCGACGGCATGAGAAACGCAGAAACCGTTTTTTGAGTTTCTTTATCGTCTCTGACCTCACTCCAGCCTGCCACTTCTTCATGAAGTGGCAGCCGGTCATTCAGGCACGCAACACCAATGTCCTGAGCCACCGGAAACGCGCCAGCCAGCCGCCCGGATTCACGCAACAACTCCTGGACGTCGTTTCGACTCACAGTCACGACCCCGCATTTGCAGGTGAGGTGATCAACGTAAACCGCCCCACATCAATCCACAAAGCGCCAAATCGGGTCCAGACCCAATGACCAGGTGCCTGATAAAATGGAGCAGGAACGTGGGCTGTCATGTCCACTGTGTTCTGCCTGGAATCCAGGGCCGCATCTCCGACCGGCAGCCCAGACCTCTCAGCCCACAGTCCATACCCGTCGACCCCGCCCAGCAGCCCACGTTTGTCGAGTGTTCAGAGGATTTCACGAGTCGACAGCGATCCGTTTTTTCTCTGACACTCACGTGCCACCGAGTCAATTCTGCAGCACGCTGATCGGCAGACCAGCAAGTTCTTCAAATACCGGATCCCGAAAAACCTCAGCCCCACTGGCAGTGAACTAAAGACGCAATCTCTGATCCTCCAGTTCACAACTCACCTTGGCAGCAGCCCGGTTACCTGCAGAGCCCCACAGGAGTGCCCGTCAGATTTGAATCTGCGAAGTATGCCACCGACTTCCCGAAAACAGGTTGCTGCGGAAAATCCGCCAGAGATCAGACATTAAACAGGAAGTGACAAATATCCCCGTCCTGCATCACGTATGACTTTCCTTCCACTCGCAACTTTCCTGCAGCCCGGATTTCCTTTTCGGACTTGTACGTTTCCAGATCCTCAAGCGTGTACACTTCACAGCGAATGAACCCTCGCTCGAAGTCACTGTGGATCACACCCGCCGCCTGCGGCGCGGTGGCACCAATCGGAATCGTCCACGCCCGGACTTCCTTTTCACCCGCTGTGAAATAACTCTGCAGGCCAAGCGTGCGGTAAGTGGCCCGCGCCAGTGGCCCAAGCCCCGGCTCTTTCAGCCCCACAGACAATAACATTTCATTTCTGTCGGCCTCGTCCAGTTCGGCCAACTCCGCCTCCAGCCGCGCACAGATCGGTACGACAGAAGCGCCATGTGCCGCCGCGTAATCACGCACCTGCTGCACCAGCGGGCCATTTCCTTCCAGATCATCTTCAGCCACGTTTGCGACAAACAACACCGGTTTCGCAGTCATCAGCCCAATCGCACTGACAACCTTCCGCTCGTCTTCGCTGAAGTCACAGGTACGCAGTGGTTTTCCGGAATTGACCCACTCCTGACACTTCTCCATGACCGTGGCTCGTAATCGAGCCTCCTTGTCACCGCTCTTCGCGGATCGCTGAGCCTTCGGCAGCGAATTCTCAAGCGTCTGCATGTCCGACAGCATCAACTCCGTTTCGATGGTTTCAATGTCTGAAAGCGGATTGACCCCGCCGCCCACATGCGTGATGTCATCGTCCACAAAACATCGCACCACCTGGAGTATCGCGTCGACTTCACGAATATGACTGAGAAACTTGTTGCCCAGCCCCTCGCCCTCACTGGCCCCCTTAACGATCCCGGCAATGTCCACAAGCTTTAATGCCGCAGGAATCACTTTCTGCGGCGGAATGAACTTCGTAATGCGCTGAAGTCGCTCGTCAGGAACGCTGACAACACCTTCATTGGGCTCAATCGTACAAAACGGGTAGTTCGCACTCTGCGCCGCTGTGGAACAGGTGAGTGCGTTGAACAAGGTGCTCTTGCCGACATTCGGCAGGCCGACAATTCCGGCTTCCATGAATCAAATTCCAGAGTTGAAACGTAAGGATGGAGATCTCGTGTATCGCGAAGAGTGTACCAGGTTTCCTGCAGGCGCGCACACCTCCCCAGACAATTTCCCGCGGTAGAACTCGGGAAAACCACAGAGGACCGATTTCCGGGGTCTCCGAGCCAGGGCTGCATCACGGCGTTTGCCGTCCTCCCCGACCACAATCAAACCACCACGGAGGCCGCAGGAACACAATCGGCACCTTACCCCACCGGGGCATCAACGCATCAGCCACCAAATCAACGCTTTAGTTCGTACTCTTTGATCTTCCGGTAAAGAGTACGCTCGCCAATCTCCAGCATTCGTGAGGCCTCTTCCCGATTGCCGTCCGTCAGCTCCAGAGCCCTGAGAATGTAGTACTTCTCGACTTCTGTCATCGGCTTTCCAATCAGCGAATCGGATCCGCCTGCTGAGTCCACATCCGGCTCAGGAATCTGATCCCGAACCAGCACCGAGATCTCCGGGGGCAGTCCATCAATGTCCAGTATCCCGTCGGAATCAAGCACCAGCATGCGTTCGATGACGTTCTTCAGTTGTCGAATATTGCCCGGCCAGTGATAGGCCAGCAGGGCCTTTCGAGCAGCACGTGAAAATCCCTGCACTTCCCGACCCATCTTCCGCGACATCTCACGCAGAAAATGCTCCATCAGCAGCGGAATATCCCCCTGACGCTCTCGAAGCGGTGGCAGATAGATTGTGACCACATTCAGTCGGTAGTACAGATCCTCCCGAAACTTACCGTCCTCCACATTTTTCTGCAGGTCCGCATTTGTCGCCGCAACCAGTCGCACATTAATCGGCAACTCGTCGTTGGCCCCCAGACGAGTGATCTTGCGATCTTCCAGGACTCGCAGGAGTTTCACCTGAGTGTCCATGGGCATCTCACCCACTTCGTCCAGAAACAGAGTGCCTCCGTTGGCATGCTCAAACTTCCCGATCCGACGCCCCTGGGCACCAGTGAACGCTCCCGCTTCATGCCCGAACAGCTCACTCTCAAGGATGCTGTCCGGGAGCGCTGAAATGTTGAGCGGCACAAAGGCTTTGTTCTTCCGAGGACTGTTCTGGTGCAGGGCGCGCGCGACCAACTCCTTCCCCGTACCATTCTCACCCTGGATCAGCACCGTAATGTCGGTCGGCGCTACGTTTTTCAGGATCTCCACGATGGAGTGCATCTGGGGGCTGGTTCCGATGACACCCTCAAATCCGAATCGCTCGTCCAGCGACCGCCGCAGTTCCGCATTTCTTCGAATCAGACGCAGCCGCGCAGAAGCCTTTTCCACAGCCGAACGCAACTCGCCAATATCCAGCGGTTTTGTCAGATAAGTGTAGGCTCCGTGCTGCATGGCGGTCACCGCAGAGTGAATCGATCCGTGCCCCGTCAGCACAATCACTTCCGCGTCCGGTAACTCCTCTTTGGCAAGCCGCAGAATCTCCAGACCATCAATCTCACCCATGCGCAGATCCGTGACGATCACGTCCCAGGATTCAGCATGGATCATCTGCGCACCACGTTCACCCGAACCGGCCACTCGACAATCACAGTTGATTCTCTGAAGCGCTTCGGCCACCGCCTGAGCATGGCCCTCGTCGTCATCGACAATCAGCACCCGCACAGGAATTGTGGAAAGATCCGCGGTTTCACTCTTGGGGTCTGCCATGAATCCTCAAACTCATCTCGAATTAAGTCATTCCTGCCGGGCGCCGTCTTCGTCCCGCACTTCAGTCGTTCGACCGCTGCCCCGACCCTGCTCCGCAAACACCACCCACAACCCCGGCTGCACGGCCCCGAACACCATTCAAAACAGCATCACCCTGACAGACTTCCGATTCAGTGTGATGCCACTTCTCCTGGTACTCGACAAATGACAGGCTGGCTGGCAAAAAGCCTAGTCAGTTTGCGGCAAAATTCAAAACGCCAACCGCAGATTTGCAGGAGTCCCTGAAAAATTCAGTGACTGGAGTCGGCCACGGGGGCCAGTTCCGTCGTTCCGACCCCGCGTTCCAACCACACAACTGAAATCCCAGGAGTTGAATAATGCGACAAACTCTCCAGCCTATCGCAGCAGGGACTGGATCGCGGCAAAATCCGATTTCAATGAACGATACAACTGCTGATACACCGGCCAGGCAGCGTTGTAGCTTCTGATAGCAGCTGCCTTCCCGGGGGTCCGAGTTACCACAGAAATCGTCGCCTTACAGGCCTCTTCAATCGACTTGAAGGCCCCGGTTCCCGCCGCTGCCAGTAACGCAACCCCATAGGCCGGCCCCTCCGAGGCATTGATCGTCACAACCGACTGGCCGTAGATGTCCGCCTGCATTTGTCGCCAGAATGGACTACGGGCACCACCACCGGACAATCGAATCTCCCGAATCGGGATGTTCATCTGACGGATGATCTCCAGCGTGTCCCGCATCGCAAACGTCGCACCCTCCATCACCGAACGCGCCAAATGCCCCTTGCCATGGCGAAGGCTCAGGCCGATCCAGCACCCCCGCGCATGAGGATCCGCATGCGGAGTCCGCTCGCCCGAAAGATAGGGCAGAAAAAACAAGCCCTCACTACCAACCGGTGCACTGGCGGCCTCCGCGGTAATCAGTTCGTAAGGATCCACCTTTTTCTTCTTTGCCAGTGAGACCTCCTCCTGACACAACTGATTCCTGAACCACTGCAAACTGCCGCCCGCCGACAACACACACCCCATCACATGCCACTTGCCCCGGACAGCATGGCAAAATGTGTGCAGCCGACCTTCCGGATCAACCTGAACCTCATCGCTGTGCGCAAAAACAACTCCACTCGTCCCCATCGTGGCAGATACCACTCCTCGCCCAACAATCCCATTCCCGATGGCACTCGCGGCCTGATCCCCGCCTCCGCCAACAATCGGAATTCCCGCCCGCAATCCCATGAGCTTCGCAGCGGACTCCGTCAGTACCCCCGTAATGTCCTCACTCTCGTAGACACGCGGCAGGAGCCCTGAATCAAGGTCCAGCCGCTCCAGCAGTTGCGATGACCACTTTCGATTCACCACGTCCAGCAATAACGTCCCTGAGGCATCACTGACCTCAGTCGCAAAGTCACCAGTCAGACAAAACCTCACGTAGTCCTTGGGCAGCAACACCTGCACCGTGCGATCAAAATTCCTCTTTTCTCGGTTTCGAAGCCACAGAATCTTTGGAGCAGTAAAACCGGTGAGCGCCGGATTAGCCACCATTCCGATCAATGCCGCTCGACCGCCAGCCCTCGTCTCAATCTCCTGACACTCCGCAACAGTCCGCTGATCATTCCACAGCAATGCCGGCCGAATGACCGCATGAGCCTTATCCAGAAACACACTGCCATGCATCTGCCCACTTAATCCAATCCCGCCAACCTCCGCAGGCTTCAACTTCGCCGCCTTCATGACCTTCCTGACGGACTCCACCACAGCCTTCCACCAGTGCGAGGGCTCCTGCTCCGACCAACCCGGCCGCGGACTGCTCAACGGATACTCAACCGTCGCCGATGCCAGAATCACACCGTCGTCCCGCATTGCCAGCGTCTTGGTGCCACTGGTACCAATATCTATTCCCAGAAAAACCGGCATGAACGAATGCTCCAGAAAATCGCAACGAAGAATCAACGAAGCCGATGTCACTCAATCAGGCAATGACACCTCACCGGATCTTATCGACCAGGAGCCAATAACGGAATACATCCACCATGGCCGACACACAACGACCGTGGCACCAGAAACAGGCACGAAACTCGCCGCGACGCAATCGCTAACCCTCGCCCCCAACACGGCGGTTCCGGTCAATCCAGTCGCACAACTCTGTCGTTTCCCTGAACACGGACACAAGAGCCCGACATCGTGCCGACAGAAAACCACATGCCAGCATGCGATCCATCAACTCCACCAAACCGTCATACAGCCCGCAGGTGTTCAGAATCGCGACAGGACGATCATGCAACTCCAACTGAGCCCACGTCGTTGCCTCAAAAAACTCCTCCATCGTCCCGAACCCACCCGGCAACGCAACATACACATCCGACAACGCATGCATCTGCGACTTGCGCTCATGCATATCCAGAGTGACCCGCATGTCCGAAACCCCGGAATGCATCAACTCCGGCCGCGCCAGATGCTCCGTGATCACACCAATCACACGCCCCCCATGGGCCAATGCCGCATCCGCAAGCACACCCATAATCCCGGTACTGCCACCACCATAAACCAGAACATGCCCCCGTAACGCCAAATACCGCCCAACATCCTCCGCCGCCTCCACAAACTCCACTCGATCCCCAGCCTTCGACCCACAAAACACACAAACATGCAACATAACCACCCCCTGATCAGAAACAGAAACCCAAAGAACAATATCAGGTGCCATGCACCTTGACAAACATTCGCAGAGTTTTTACGCTTTGTCGGAACTGGACGCCCCTGACCTCTGAAGGCCATTTCCATGCCGCGTGTCAACCGACGTGAAATCCTCGCTCACGATGAAATTCAGGTGTTTCACGCTGTCAATCGATGCGTCCG
>JBDKIW010000125.1:0-78886 GCA_039796955.1 Planctomycetota bacterium | reverse complement strand
GCCTGCAGGAAGGCCTGCGCGGTAAGATTCGGTACGGTGACATGACGGGCCTGCGTGATCTGCAGCGTACCAATGCGGTTGGTACCGCCGATATCTCGAGCGAAGAGCACATCCCCACTGGCTCCGGCATTCAGGCGCAGGTTTTCGCCAACGGTTCCGGTCATGCCTTCGATCAATCCGCCAAGCGTGATGGACGCTCCTGTGGGGCTGGCTTGCGTGGTATCGATAACAGATGAACCTGAAGCAACGTAGATGGTGGTATTGGCATCACCAATCAACACAGGAGAGCTGTATGTTCGAGTCGTGCCGTCAAGATAAACTGAAGATGGTGAGAGAGCTGTAACTCCTGAGCGGAACAGGATCGAATCATCAGGACTGTCACCCAGTACCAGAAGTCCGGAATTGGCGATTGTGCCTACAGCCGCGTCAGTTCCACTGCCGAGGACAAAGAGGTCGTATGCATCGTTGAGATGTGTGATATCAGCGATGGTGAGTAGATGAGTTGTGATCACAGCACCATTAAACACGATGTCAGCACCGGCGCGTGAGCTTTCGACAACGATACTGGTACCGGTTGTGATGGAGTCGGTGTCGTTGAGACCAAAAGTGGCCCCGTTGCTGTCGATGATTCGAAGTGTTTTTAGCGGAATGCTGCTTCCAATTGGTCCCCTGATATCGATCTGCCCGAGCGCCCCGGCATTCAGATTCAGCGACTCATTATTCGTTGTGGTGCCGTCGATCGTGCTGTTGAAGTCAATATCCCCGACCCCCGTACCGGAATTGACGGTAATGTGCTGACTCAGAACTGTGGGGGAGACAAACGTGATATCGTCATTGGTTGTCGTAACGTCGCCACCAATGGTGATGCCGCTGACTGCGGTGACTGAGACGGCGCCATCGGTTGTCAGATCAGCATTATTACTGATCGTTGCCCAGCCTGCTAACACGACGGTCAGAACACCATCGCCTGTGGTCACGATCCCAGTGGATACAAGCAGGTTGGTTCCCGTGAGATCCATACCGGCCGCGGTATTTGTGTTGACCTCCCTGTTGAATGTCGTGGTTCCAATGCCGGTTTGCTGCATTACGGCTGCTGTGGTCAATACGTCATCAGCAGTCACATTGGCTGCACTTGCGATTGTCAGGATGCCCAGACGTGTTGCTGATCCGACGGCGGCGTCAAAGTCGATATTGCCTGTGCCGGCGGTCAGTGTGAGATTCTGGTTGCCGTTGAGGGTGCTGCTGAAGGTAATGGTTCCGACATTGGCGCCCGTGTTGATATTTACGGCTCCGGTGAGGATTGTCGCTGACACAAACGTGACATCGTCGTTTGTGGTGGTGATATCACCTGCTGTCTGAATTCCTCCGGTCGCGGTGATACTGACTGGACCATCTGCACTGATGTCTCCCGCGGCTGAAACAACCGCAGTCCCGGTGTTATTCACAGTGAAGACACCATCGGAGGTTGTCGTTACGCTGCCGGTGATCTGGAGGTTGTTGCCCGTGATACTGACACCGTCTGCTGTGGTTGTATTTACCGCACCGCTGAATGTCGTTGTTCCGCTGCCGGCCTGCTGCAGGATGCTTGTGGCGTTGATGGAACTATCAGCGGTAAAGTCAACAGCACTGATGATTGTCAGAATGCCGAGACGTGTTGTCAGCCCCACGGCGTCGCCGAAGACAACATTCCCTGTGCCAGCAGTGAGCGTCAGGTCCTGACCGCCATTCAGGGTACTGTGGAAGGCAATTGTCCCGGCACCAGTGCCTGTATCGATGGCAACGGCAGCAGCCAGAGTCACTGCTGCAGTAAAGGTTACGTTGTCTTCTGTCGTGATAATATCGTCTGCCAGTGAAACAGTTCCCGTTCCATTTTGCAGAAATGCTCCGTCGAGGGTGAAGGTACTGCCTGTCGGAACCGTAAGCACACCGCTGTTGGTGATTTCGATCATCCCACTATTCAGTGTCCTCAACGTGTTATTGACGCTGACAGTTCCGGCTGTAATGTCCACTCCCTGACTGTCGACTGTTAATGCAGAATTGAGTGCCAATTGACCCGCTGAGGAAACAAGAAGTCCAGCGAGGGACACCGAATCAACAACACTATCGAACTGAATATTTCCGGTTCCTGCTGCCAGAGACAGTTTGGAAAGCAGTCCCGTCACGCTGCTTGAAACCGTGATATCTCCGTTGTTAGACCCTGAATCTGTACTGAGAGTGACATCTGCTGTGAGCGTAATCGCAGTTGCAAAGCTGATGGAGCTGGCGGATGTTGTACCATCTCCAGTGGCAATATCACCGCCAAGACTGCTCTCACCGATTCCCGTTTGAGCAAAGTTTCCGACCAGGACGATATCAACGCTGGTTCCCGTACTGAACGTACCCGTGTTGTTCACTGTGATTGCTGCACCACTTGTGAAGGCCGCATTCACAGTCAGATTGTTGCCCGTGTAATCCAGCTCACCGTCCAGTGTGGTCGCCCCCGAAAAGAGCGTTGTCCCTGTTCCCGCTGTCTGCGTGAATGTGGTCGCTTTCAGTATACTGGCGACGGTCACATCGTTTGCGGAAACAATTGAGATATCTGCCAGTTTTGCAGAGGCACCCACGGCCCCCTGGAAAGAAACATCTTCACCTCCTGCGGTCAGAGTCAGGTCAAATGCTCCGTCCAATGTGCCGCCGAACGAGATTGATCCTGCGTTATTGCTGTTCAATGCGACATCTGCAGTCAATGTGACCGCAGATGCAAAGCTCAGATCACCAGCCGTGGTGATGTTGGCGCCAATACTGCTGCTGCCTGTTCCAACCTGTGCAAAACTGTCTGCGGATACAAGACTTCCGTCGGTGGTTGTGGTGAAAGTACCTGAATTCATCACAGCAATCGTGCCACCAGACTCAATGCGGCCCGTGATCGTGACATGGTTGCCGGTCAGATTCAGGCTGCCGGTTAGTATCACGGTGTCGGAGAACGTTGTTGTTCCCGTGCCGGCCAGTTGTGTCAGTGCGTTGGCGTCGACTGTGCCGGAAAAGGTCACATCTGAGGCGGAGGTAATCTGCAGGGATGACAGCGGATCGGTATCTCCGACACTGGCATCAAAACTGATGCTTCCACTGCCTGCGATCAGGGTCAGATTTTGTGTGCCATCCACGGTGTTGCCAAACGCAATCGCACCGCCGTTGGAATTCAGGCTGACGGTATCGCTCGTCAGGGTTGTCACATTGCCTGATGTCAGGCCGTCGTAACTACTCCAGTTCAGCCCGTCAAAATTCACACTTCCGGCGAAACTGCTTCCCGTGTCGCCATCGCCCAGCGTGACGTTCTGCTGAAACTGTGTCGAGCCCAGCGCGTTGGTGGACAGAATGCCGCTGGTACCAGCCACCGTTCCGGAGAAAACCACAGCTCCGCTGACGTTCAGCGTCAGTCCTGCACCGGTGCCACTACCCACGCCGCTGACGGCGCTCGCAAATGAGGCGGAGTCACCGGTGAGTGTAAAATCTCGATTATTACCCGTCAGTGAATTACCGAAGACAAAATCCGCTCCGATCAGCCCAACGGCTGAAGCTGCATCAAGAGTCACTGCCCCCGAGTATGTCTGATCTCCGGTTGTGCTGATGTTTGCCCCAATCGTTGCCGAGCCAGTCACTTCAAGGCTAGTTGTATCAAGTACCGCTGCATTGAAGTCGGCATTTCCGGTTATGGTGAGAGCCGCTACCTCGCTTAAGGCTCCATGAAACACACCGTGGCCGGTAATCGTCAGGTTCTGACCGTTACCTGTCAGCAAGGTGCCAAATGTGACTGCGCTACCGGCGAGTATGAGTGGTGAGGCCGCATCCAGTGTGACTGCTCCGGTATAGGTCTGTGTTCCGCTGGTTGTGACATCTACCGCAATAGTGGATGTGCCACTTACTGAAAGACTGGTAGTGCTGCTGACGGCAGCGTTGATGTCTGCGTTGCCTGTCACGACCATCGCTCCGATGGCACTGACGGCCGCATTGAAGACACCATTGCCTGTGATTGTGAGGTTGTTGCCGTTGCCGGTCAGAGTCCCGTCGAAGGTGACTGTCGATCCAGACAGCGTCACTGCTGACGCTGCTGTCAGTGTCACGCTGCCGCTGTAACTCTGCGATCCATCCGTGGAAACCGATGCGACGTTGATTCCGATAGTTTCGACGTCTGCCACCAGAGACGCAAGGCTTACCGAGGTGGACTGGAACGTCAGATGATCCGTGCCACCTCCGCCGTTGATCGTCAGGGCTCCGGTCTTGTTGTGTCCAAAAGTGTCACCCAGATCACTGACAATTATGGTGTCATTTGCACTACCACCGTTGATTGTCAATCCGCTTGTTGGGTTAAAAGCGGCGTCCAGATCTGTGAATGTCACGGTATTGCCGAGGTTGTTCAGATTGACCGTCAGACTGGACGAAGGGTTCTGGATGTTCATGCTGACACCCAGATTGTCTGTCGCTCGGAACCAGCCGTCATCCAAACCACCAACTCCATCCGCATCGACATCGGTAAAGACCAGGCTGGTCATTGTGGAATCAAAGCCCAGCACCAGATCTGATGTGCCACTGACGATCAGCGTATTCTGGCTGATCCCGTTAAAAGTGATTCTCGGTCCATTGGGGATTTCAATCGTTCCGCTGCTCGGTGATGTCAGCTCAATGCTTAATGACTGTCCATTCATGACGATCGTCAGGTCATCATGCAGATCTCCGGAATTTGCATTCATGTTGATGGTCATGTCCTGGATGGACAGGAGTCCAGGATTGGCATCAAAGTCCAGTACCACGTTGTCTGTATCGCCGGCAACGGTGTTAATCGTCAAAGCCTGAGCTTCGCTGGTGGGCGCGTTATCAATCACGACTCCGTCGTCGACGATCTTCACCTGCCCATTCTGTGACTGCAGCGCAATCAGGTTTTTCCTGTCCGCATCTGCGGCAACATTCGTCACTATTTCCTTTGGGTCAACGAGAATGACCACATCGTTGCCAACGCCGAACATGAGGTTACCAGCACTGTCTTTCAGCAGCGTGCCATCTGAATTGATCGATGCTGTGTAGTAGATCGTGGCACGCTGACCTGTGCCGGCAAAGTTTCTGATCTGATCGCCATCCTCCAGGATTTTCCCGTCGGATGTGAATGTGCCATTGATCGCGTCCGTACCGTCGTTGTTGATGACAATGAAAGAGTCACCTTTTGTCACTCGGACAGCTGCACCGATTTGTTGTGTCAGCAGTTCCGCGCCACCGAGCGAAACGGTCCCGGTCACGTTGGTCTGATCGTACGAATAGACGTTTCCTGACCTGGAATACTTCGCAGCAAACACGGAGTCGGCCGTCAGACTAAGATTTCCCGTTTTAAGCGTGCCGATTACGGTGGCTGTCCCCGCTGAGACGATCCCGCTGGTCTGTGCTGTCACTGGACCAGACGCAGTCCCCGTGCCACTCAATGCTCCGCCATTGATGACCGTGATACTCGCTCCGGCCGCGGTCCTTCCCGTGATGAAAACTCGTCCCGCATCAACCGTTGTTGCACCTGTCCATGTATTCACCGCTGACAGAGTCAGAACACCAGTACCAAACCCCTGAAATTTCAGTCCGCCAGTTCCCGAGATCGCGCCCGAGACCGCACTGCCTGTTCCTGTGGAATTGATGGTCACAAGGCCAGCTCCAGCAGTGATGGCTCCGCTGACAGTGACGTTTCCGCCACTTCCCCGGGTTCCTGTTGATGTCAGGGTGATGGGGCCGTTCGTGGAAACGGAGGTCAATGAAAGATTGGCAGAGCTGGCAATGTCCACAAAGCTTCCCGAGCCGCTGACCGTGATCGTGGTCGGTACGGCTACCCCTTTCAGAGTATTGCCGGCATGCAGCAGCAACCCTGTTGTGGGTGTCACGGGCACATCCAGCTGCAGATCATGCAGCGCTGTCAGTGAGACAGTGGTGGGTGTGCCGGAGGCGGCGTTTCGCAGAGTTGCCGGAACCGTGACATTGCCGCCCGCGAATTCCCCACGGATGTCATATAAGCCAGTCGACTGGATCACCAGATTTGCAGCCTTCCAGTCGCCGATTGACACATCGTCTGCTGCGACGACTTTCAGGGTGCTGGTCGCACCGGAAAGGGAGGTGGATCCCAGATGAATCTGGCCCTGTGCGGCCAGCGTCAGGTTGCCTGTGACCGGGGCGATTGTCGCCTGATCAAGCGTAATTGAAGTTCCAGTCGGTCGTCCCGTGTAATCTCCGACAGAGAGACCAACCAGTCGTTCAATGATTGCCGAGTCCGTGAGTGGAATCAATTTGGGTTCCAGATTGGCCAGATTCAAATAACTGACGACCTCGGAATTGTTCCGATACAACGTCCCCGTCGCGGGATCCGCCGTCGTGGAGTAGACATCAATCACTGCATTGAGGACCGGCGTTTTGTCGAGAGCGGAAAACTTGTAGTAACCGCGTGAATCCGTTTCGCTGAACCATGTTGTCGTGGAACCAGCCGGTTTTCGCAGATACCGACGCTGAGCGGCCGGATCCGCATCGGTTGTGGGATCACGGAAGTAGTCCAGCCCGGTGGCTTCGTCCCGCGCTATGGCGGCTTCTGCTGTGATCCAGGGAACCAGATCCTTCAAAGCGAAGTTGGCAACGGGAAGCCCGTCAGTGTCAACAACAACACTGTCCGAAGCCAGTTCCGCGGTGTTCGAGTAGTAAGTGTTCCCCTCGGTCCACGAACGAAAACGATAGAGACCGCTGAACGCACCGTCTTTCACCAGATTTCCGCGTGCAATCACAGTCAGTGACGCGAGGCTGCCGCCATTCAGCCCGCTGATTGTGCCTGCGACATTGACATCCCCGCCGTTGGAAACAAGCCTGACCCCGGTTGCCGATGCCAATGTGCCTGTAATCTTCAGGGAATTATTGGACTCAATCGCAATCTCCTGTTGAGTACTCACATTCAAAGTCACATTGCTTGTGTCGATTGTCGCGTCAGATCCCAGATGAACCCGATTTGGCGCAGTAATTCCCGCTGAGATCACGAGGTTTCCAACGGCATCCAGTGACAAGTCATGTCCCGCCGAGACTGGTTTTGCCAGACCATTCACGGGAATTGTTGTCAAGACACCTGCGGAACTGAGCCGGACATCGCTGCTTGCTCCCGTGGCCACGACCTTCGCCACTGTGAAATCGCCCGCCGTGGAGATGTCAATCAAACCAACATTTGTCACATCGACGATGCTGAGCCCCGGGGCGGAATCCCCGATGGAATCCACATCCGTCAGTACGACAATGCCACTGGTGATATTCTGAATCGACGTGAGCTCGTTCACGCCCAGTTCAATCCCGGCAATGCCTGTGCGGCTGGTCACGGTCAACTGGTCGGCTATCAGGTCCACATCCGCATCTGACCCAGGTTCAGACACAAATGTACCTGCATTCAGAGTCACGTCACCTGAACTGCGAATCGCCTGACTCAGAGACAACTGTCGATCGGCTTCTGCTGAAGCGAGCGATGCCGCGTCAGACTGACCATTGAAGACATTGGCGGTTAACCATGTTGTCAAGGCGCTGCGCGCTGTTGTCTGGTTTAACGCTGTGTACGTGGTGTCTGTCAGGTCGGCCGCATAAGAAGACAAAACGCCGGCTGACCGCAGCATACTGCTGAGGTATTTCAGGCGAAGAGTTCGTGCGTCTGTCGCGGTGGCTGCAAACTGCCCAGCCTGCAGGCGTCCCACCTGAATACTGCCAGTGGCGGTGAGTGAAATATCATTCGTGTCTTTGTCTGTCAGGCTGCTGACGCTCTGGACCAGCAGGTCACCAGCCGTATCGACCGTCAGGCTGCCGTCGGTGACGTTGATATTCAGCGTCAGTGGAGAGGTCCCGATGTTGTTAATGGTCAGATTACCGGTCCCGCCCGTTCTGATGACGAGGTCCGACAAATCTGTTCGAAGCGTGGAATTGCCGGAATTCGTATCCAGAGTCAGCGTACCACCCTGAATGGCCGTGGAATTCTGCTGAACCAACCCACCAGTCGCGTGAATCGTGATTTCATCAGCCTGAATGTTCCCGGCGGTCAGCACGCCAAATACAGTTGCATTGATTTCGCCGGATGGGTTCGTCAGCGGCGCTGTCAGTAATGCGCTTTTGACACTGAGCCATTCAATATCGCCCGTCCCGCTGTTCTGAATATCCAGCTGGCCCACATTGGTCATCAACGTGATGCCCTGCTCAGCCCTCGCCATCAGTGCTGTGGCGGAAAGCGTACTGTCGGACTGAGATATCATTCCTCCGGGCGCGAGGAGGGTCAGGGTTCCGGTTGAGTAGCCTTCATTCAGCATCGCACCTGAGAGTACGACATTTCCGCTGTCGCTGCCTGCTTCCAGCGTGATATCGCTGCCGGAGGTTGTGAGCTGCGCATTGATGGTGAGATTTACAGACCCGCTGCCAGAGGTCCCTGCGGTTGCTTCGATTGTGTGCAGTGCAGTGATCAACCCGTCCAGACTGATGTCACCCGCTGCCGAAATCAGTACCGTACTGACGCTGCCAGCACCACCAGTGTCCTGATCTACGGCCACACTGCTGAATTCGTCAAAAGCCACATCGCGGCCGGCCGTCACAATGACTGCACCATCAGCAGCCAGCACTGCCACGGCCGCTATTGTCGTTGAATCTGATCCCTCAGGAACAAAACCATTCAGGACGACATCTCGGCCCGCGGTGACGCTGACAGTCTGATCTGTACCAGCGGACCGCACAAAAGCCTCGATCGCGACATCATGGCCCGCAACGATGCTCACGTTTCCGTCTGCAAGTATCGACGGCTCAGTAAACTCTGCCTGACGACCTGTACCGGTTTCACTCCAGTCGCGAGTAGTGACAATCAGAGTCTGGTTTTCGGTGATATTCTCGGTCTTCCATTCTGTGACCGACTTATTCTGGACAACCTTTGTCGTTGACTCTTTCGTCTCAAATTTCGGCCGCAGGTCGTAGATCTCCTGTGGCTTTGTTACCAATTGGAAACTCAGTTCCTGTCGCTGATCCCTGATGTCCTGTTTTTTGCTCGTCCAATTACTGATGAAATTTGTGAACGTTTCGTAGATGGAGCTTTGGATCCAGAATCCGTGGTCGAACCGGTCTCGATAGATCGGATAATATACGGTGCGCCAGCCCCAGTTCCAAATTCTCCAATCACTTGTGTCGTAATATGTGTAGGACCCATACGAAACCTCCTGGGTAATCCTGGACGGGATAAAGTGAGCAAACGGATTCGTTCCCACCCGCTCTGTTAATCCCGCAAGAGTGTTCTGCGTTACTACCGTACTGGTCGTAGAATAATAGGATGCCGGGGCGATAGACCAGACACCATTTATGTCATTGGCGGTAACCAGACTGCCGCCGTTCCAGACGGGAATCTGGGATTCATAAATTTCCGAACCTCCGGTGCGTCCGTCGTCAATGGAATAGTGCCGTATTCCAGAGTCTCTAATGTAGGCAACGGCCCAGCGAGCGGGTGAATTATCCGCGTCATCCACCAGACCCACATAATCGTGGTCAAATCCATACCACGCAATATGCGCGGGGTCCCACGGAGTGGCATAGACCGCTCGATCCACAAGAGCAGATTTGTCCTGCGTGTAATTCACTCTTGCCGTGTCATAGTAGTCGCCAATATCCTCGTTGAATGAGCGAGGGCTTCCCTGCGAGACCAGCCTTTCAATGTCGGCTTTGATCCCGGTTGGAATGTCAACATATTTGTCACGGAAGCCATCAGCCTGCAGAATGACGATTTCTGTGTTAGCGTAATCCTGATACGTGGATGAGCCGTCGCTACCGCCTGAATATTCGTAAGTGGTGTCCACCGTTTTTGTGGTGTATTGCGAAGCCCACGGGGGAGTCCATGCTGTGGTGGTCGGGATTCCGCTGATAGTTCTGTATGTCTGAAGATTGCTCAGGCTGACGTTGTAGAATGGGCGATAACCGAGCTGGATCAATACAGCGTCTTTTTGGTCTGCCAACAGTGTCGTAAATTCAGTGCCTGGATTTGATCTTCCGGTATGGCTGATAATGGCCCCCGTCGTATCATCATAGCTCCTGTTCCAGTTTATGCTGGAATTGTTATAGTCAATTCCCTCAACGAATGTTTTCCTCAGGCGTTTTGCTGCTACTGCGGTAGGATTATAGTAACCGAGTTGCGTCAGCTTCAGGTCCGCCGTGTGGTATTCATTCCCAACTCTAACACTTTCAGTGCCAACTTGTTCAGTCGTGATCGTGGATACAAAGGACACTACTGGTACCTGAATCGTACCGACAGCGATCTCTCGTGTTGCCGTGATGACTTCAATTGTCCGTGTCGAGGTCGTGATCACCGGCCGCCGGACAGGCACCAGGGTGTCTCCAACCATGGTAGCGCCCTGGACTGTGACGTTGTGCCCTGCGACGATGTTTGAGTCCGCTCCACCATGCAGCGTCCCGCCATTGATCAGGATATCACCGCCCGTCAGATCCGAAACCTGCAGAGCACTCAGCAGTTTGACCGTCGTCCATGCCGGATTGACCCCGGCACGTAAATCAAGATTGGCTGTCGACAGGACCTCGCCAAACAGGGTCGCGGATTCGACCGCGTTTATGACGACACGTCCCGTACTGCCACTGGCCAGAATCTGGCCGTCAAGACTCATCGTGACGCCCAGCAGGTGCACCAGGGCATCCGCCTGAATCAGGGCTGGAGTCTCGGCAGCGCCTGCTGCCGTGATCAGAAGATCTGCTGTTGCACGAAGATCAATACTTCCGCCCAGGGAAGTGGCAAGGACTTCGGCATCTCCCTGGATCACGATGTTGTCCGCACGAAAACTGATGAGATTTGCCGCGTTGAGTGTGGCATTGACGTAGACATTTTCGGCCTGTGTGACGTAGATATCCTGCGTAACGGCGTGGTCGATCGAGTCCGTCGTCTGCGTTTTGCCAACCAGTCCACTCAGAATAATGTCCTCGACGCCGCTGAGGGTGATGGTCCCGCCAGCGTTTGTCGAGAGCGTTCCTCCGGTGACTCGTATCGGTTGTCCGTCTTCATCCAGAAGTTCCGTGCCGCTGCTGTCTGGTGCAAACACGAACGTCGTGAGCAGCAGACTGACGCCGGTTTCATCATCGCCCCCGGAAAGTGTGATCTGGTCGTCTGCTTCCAGCACGCCATCGACCATCAATTGCTCGCCGGAATGTATGGTGATGTCTGCACCATCCTGCAACGCTGAAATGACTCCATACACCTGCACATCGTCAGATGTGGTGATGGTGATGTTGTGACCTGTCCCCGCTGGTTCGGTCGTGACCGTTTCAGTTGTCAGGCTGCTGCCCGCTGCAATCTGCAGGCTGACGTCGGAGGCCGAGGAGCCGCCAGTGACTGTGATCGTGATATCGCCGGTTGTCGCCAGAGTGCCACCTACCGGTTGGGTGATTCCGCCAATGATTCCGGCACCGCCCAGCGAGACAGTGCCTGTTGTGGAAATTTCAATGTCAGCCCCGAGACCGTTGAACTCAATGTCCGTACCTTCGACGGTCGCTCCTGCCAGCAGAGAACCCACAATCTCAACACTTCCCGCATTCAGACTAATGACCGAATGGTCGGCACTTGTGGCGATCACCGATCCGGAACCGATCCGTACAAGTCCCGTTGCCTGGAAGTCAATGCGGTCTGCGGAAGTGACCAGCGCCCCCAGCTGAACGGGGGTACCAGACGAGTTGGCAGAGGCTTTGCCAAAATCAATGCTGCCACCGGCGAACAGGATTCGCTGACCAGGTTGCGCCACATTGAGAGTGGTATTGAAGACCTGAACAAGATTGTCGGCAGCAATCTTCATCGACCCCGTCAACTGCAGGTCGCCATTGATAATCGCCGTACCGCTGGCGTCGACGGTAATTTCAAAGTCTGTCAGATCGGCTGTCGTATAGGTGCTCTTCACCACTCCCTGAACGTCGACCATGGCTCCCTTCAGGACAATCAGGGCGTCAGATTCAATCCATCCCGACGTTTTCGGAATCGTCAGGTTGCCGTGTACTGCGTTCAGTTCCAGCAGTGCCAGATCGTTGCTGCCGGTCCCAAAGACACCGTCAAACACGATGTCGTTGTATCCCGTCACGATCACGCGACCGCCCCCACCCGTGGAGTTCCACTGGCTGGTGCCATCAATCTGCACACTGACTCCCTGTGGTATCAGTTGTGAGCCGGCATTCACGAGGATATCGCGGCCGGCGGTGAGACTGCCACGAATTCGCATGGTCTGCGCGGCCTCGAGCGAAATATCGGATGTCGCTCCGCCAGCGATCACAGATCCCTGAATGTCCCCGTATTCCCCGGCTGAAAAGGCAATTGTCCCGGCGATCGTCTGCAGGACGCCCGTGGGCCCAAGGTCAATGTCCGTGCCATCTGGCGAGGTGCCGCTGTACATGTGGATGGCCGTGTACGCACGCACCTTGCCAGCAATGCTCAGCTTTCCATTGGGCCCTGCCGGGGCGCCAAGACTGACAGTTGACCCAGGCTGGGGCGCGTCAATCGCATACAGCTGTGTTGACGACAGATCACCCGTTGACAGATCGAACCCAAGCTGCCCGGCATTCACCGATGCGTTCTGCATCGAGATCAGATAGGGGCTGGTGAGCAGCAACTGACCATTTCGCAGTTTGACTTTGATGTCCGGATCTGTGAATCCGACCGTCTCCGGATCATCCGCAAGTTCCGTAAACGCAGCCCCGACCGTGCGGCTGAGATTGTTGGACTCGGTGATTGTGTAACTGCCAGTTTCCAACGCGAGCTGCAGATCAGCCACCAAATCCGCGATGCCCGTATTATTGGCCGTGTCTGCTACAGTGAGCGTGGCCGTTCCTGCATACTTAAAGTCGACTCGATCAACGACAATGGACAGGGTCACGTCACCAGTCAATCGCCCCTGTGAGGACTCGGTAAAGCCCTGTGCACTGATCTCGTTGATATGACCAGGCGCCATGATCACTACGGCTCCGGGAGCATTCAGATTGATCTGGCTGTTCGGTCGCAACGTCAACAGGCGTCCGCTGCCCTGCATAATCAGTCCGTCAGTGCTGGTTCCATCACCGCTGCCACCGATCAGATCAATGCGTTTACCGGCGACGATGTCCTGGCCGACTACAATCGCGCCGTCCGCCTGTAGCGTGATTGCCGAGTCGCCGCCAAAGTACACGGGGACCCGACCCAGATAACCATCGTCGGTATCACGCACCGTATCAATGCGTCCACCGGCAACAAGCATCCCCAGCAGTGTGGCTTCCTGATCGGACGTCAATGTAATCCGCCCATCAGGCGCATTTGTGGAGAGCTCGCTGGCGGCATGCACCAGAAGGCCTTCACGAGTGCTGTAACTACCGCCATTAACGGTGATGCCCCAGGCGGCGCGCAGACGAGTCCCTGTCTGGACCAGTTGCTGAGCCTGGTTGAGCGTATGTCCTCCGAGGAATGCCCGTCCAGTCGTCGTAATCGTCAGTTCGGCAGGTTCGGTCGAATACGTAATCGTTTCTGTCAGTCCGTTGATGGCAACATTCGCACCGGCATTCAGTGTCCCGAGGATTTCGATATTGCCCGCAGCATTGATCACAATGCCGCCGCCACTGCCATCGGTGGTCTGTCCGGACGTGGTGATGCCCCCTGCCGTGGTGATCACAAGGCTGAGTCGATCCGTCGCGTCCGCTCCGCTGAGCGTTTTTCCGGGGAACAGGGAGGCCAGCGTGTCATCGGAGCCCGCCGTTCCGGAATTAATCGTCACCGTTCCCGAGGCCAGTAACCCCGTATCCAGAAACACTTGTTCGCCAGCATTGACCGTGATGGAAGAACCGGGGCCGGTGAATGTCACGCCGGTTTCGCCAATCACACCTCCGGCGACAAACACACCAAACAGATCCACATCAGTGGCCCCACTGATCAGGATTGAGCTTCCGGCATTGCGAGTCACGATGCGGGAAGTCGTCGGAACGTACACACTGCTGTGAAGTATCGGATCTGTGTAGTTGTACTTTGTGCCATTTGTTTCCACGCCGCCAAGGATTCGAACACTGTCCCTGACGTCCAGGAAGCCGTTGACATAGGCCAACTGGTCTGACTGAATCAGCAGATCGGAGCCAGCTCCACGAACATTGATGTTGCCCATAATGATCACGTCGGCCGGCGACGACAGTGTGAGTTCACTGTCGGCGGCGAGTGTCGTCAGGGTTCCAGTCAGCAGAATGCCATACTGACTATGTCCAAGCAGCGGATGCTGTGGATTCAAATCTCCCAGACTGGTGAAGTAATCCGAGTGATCGAACAGCGGTGTTCCCGAATTCAGTTGCATCTGATCCGATGTTGTCACCGTCCCCTTGATAATCAGTTCACCGATGGAATTCAGAATGGCATCAGCACCTGCTGCTGTCTGAACTGCGACGGGCGAACCATTGACTTCCTGAAAACGGGCGCCGGCCATGACGGCACTCCCGGGATTCAGTCCGACAACCTGACCGGCGGAGAGCGTCAGCAGGCTATTCGTGTCGCGGCCGGCGATCAAACCACCCTCCAAAATAGTGACATTTGTGTCGGCCCAGAGTGTTGCAGTGGACCCAGCACCGAAGACTTCGACAGTCCCGGCCATGAGAACACTTTTGCTGGTCGTCACATCGATGTGGCTGCCTGGCGCAGTGGATTCGATCCGACTTCCCACATCTGTCTGGACACTGATCAGTTCCCCCGGCAGCGTACTGATCGGTGCGTTACCTGACGTTCTCTGCACGGCAATGCTGACACTTTCTGTCCCAATTAGCCAACCGCTGACATACAGCTGTTCATCGAGGTCGAGACTGATGTCGTTGGCTTGCAGCCCGGAATCCGGTCCAAGCAGTGGTGCATGCAGATTGACTCGATTAATCTGAACGAGCCGGGAGAGAATTTCCAGAGTGTTGTTCGGAACCCGGAAGTCCCCCTGAACAAGCATCGAATCGCTCTTCAGCAGCAGGTTGTCTTTCACACTGCTGTCAATCCCCAAAACCACATTGCCAGCGCCCTTGCTGACCGGATTTTGCATTGCATCGCCGAGGAACATTTCATTGCCCGGATTTTGCCGTCCAATCGTGATCTGCGAGAAACCATCCTGCAAGGCTTCCAGTTCGCGACGGCCCAGCGTCATTGTTCCTGCAAAGTCCTGGTCGCTGCCGGCTGGAGTGTCAGCGGCCGATCCCAGACGATACGTCCAGTCGGTGCTTGTGGCCTGCAGTGTCAGATCTGCCGTGCCGATCACGGTGTTGCGACCGGCAGCAAAATCGATTTCATCAGCTGTCAGAGTAATGTCTGTGCCACTGCCGACTGTCCGGATGACTGTTCCCGATTCCGTGGTGAGAATTGAACCTGTGTCGGCCAGCTGAATGTCGATATTCCCATGCAAACTGACTATGCCTGTGCTGGTCACACCATTTCCCAGCAGCAGATCGCGACGTGCGATATTGAGCGAGTTCTTTTCGCGAACCGTAACATTGCCGCGCGCATCGGTGCCGCGATTGACAATGGTCATCGACTGGGCTTCCGAGCGGATTGTGTCAGTAAAGCCAAGTGCCGATGACAAAATCAGATGCCCTGCAGCGACAAAGAAATCCTGACCTGAAAAATCAATCTGGCCAAGAGCACTGAGAATCTGCAGGAATCCAACGGTGCCGCTGCCCATCGTTCCCGTGACGGTGGTGTCACCGTGCAGTGTCACGTCTACCCGACTCTCGATGTGCAGACTGACAGCCCGCAATTCAGGATTCATCACCAGTGACCGGGTAATGATGTGCAAACCGGCGCCGTCCAGATTCAGCAGGTTTCCGGAATCTGTGGTGCTGACCGTCAGTACCTCTGTGGTGTCCGGAACCACAACATTTGTGACAGCAAGAAAATTGCTGAGGGAATTTGTGGATGTGGTAACTGCTGCAGTCGGTGAAAGCAGCGTGACCATCCCAAAGGCATCGTCATAGCTCAGGGTGAGCGGTCCGGTGACAATCTGATGGTGGTTCAGAACCGTATTTATGTCGTTCGTACGCGGGCGAACAATCAGCTCGTTGCTACTGCCGGTGCCAGACAATTGCAGTGAAATCTGCGTCTGGCCGGTGGCCGCCGAAAGCTGATCTATGTAAACCTGCCCGCTTCCGGAACCAAGGTCCATTTTGATGGTCGACAAGCCGCTGAACGTAACGCCCGGGATGCCAAGGCCGCTGATTGTTGTGGAATTCACTTTCACACTGGACCGGCCATTATTCGCGTTGATAGTCGCGCTGTCATCCAGGTCAAGAACGTCGACTCCACTGCCAACAAATGTCAATGTGCCTGCGATATCGTCAAGGTTGCCGCCGATATTGGTTGTTGGCGAGGCGTTGCTGCCCACGGCATAACGATTGACACCTGTACCACCATCCACAGTCGTCCCCATTCCGACAGACCGGATGACCACATTATCATTGCCACTGAGAGTACTAATCGTGGTGCGGTCGGACGGATCTGAGTCCGAGATGAACGTGGTATTTCCTTCACTCCAGAACAACGTGCTGGTTGTGACTGTATAGCTCGCACCGTGTTCAGTGTTGAATCCATACTGTTTCGGCAGGGTCGGAGGTTGCTGCTGGGCGGAGACTGCAAGGTTGTCGGCAGTGCCGAGCAGTGTTCCCGTTACAGTGTCCGGAGACCGTTCAGATCCCTCTATCAGATTGACGTTGATCGACTGAATTCCGGCCTCAGTCAGGTCGCCGACAAGATTCACGCTGTCAGCGCCTTCCTTCGGAGTTACCACGACATCTTCAAAGCCGCTGGCATACATGGTGGAGGTCGTACCTCGGACAATTTTCAGTCTGCCGGCTTCTGCTGAGACGGTAAACGCATCTGCTGCGGCTGTACCGTGAACTTCAAGGAAATCTGTCCCCGAACCTCCAAGAATGGTATCCCCCGCGAGGCCGACGATGGTTCCGTAAATCAGGTCACTTCCGGAACCTGCATCCAGCTCATCCACACCCAAACCGCCCTCAAGGTAGTCATCGCCGTTTCCAGCGAACAACTGGTCGGCGCCATTGCCGCCAATCAGGGTGTCATTTCCATCATTCCCGTAAAAAATGACATCCCTGTTGCCAAGACTGGCCAGCATATCGTCACCCGTGCCGCCATGTGCGGTGACAGGAATGTTAAATCCTTCCATCAGCATTAATGTGTCATTGCCGTCTCCAAAGTCTCCGTGAATCGATGTAATGCCACTGTATGTTTCGCTATAGCCGAAGGCTTCAATTCGGACGCGACCTGCGCCCAGATCCGTCAAACGGTACTCTTCGTCGGTTGTGCTGCGGGCAACTTGACGCTGACCAATGCGGGATCCGGTGTTCAGTTGCATTCTGCCATCTTCATCGACACTGGCGAGAATGGGCGGAGGCGTCGGGAAGATACTTACGGGAATTGCAACCGTGGCAATGGTGCCGCCACCGCAGACTTCGACAAACAGGAGTTCCACGCAGCCTTCTGCGTAAAGAGACAGCACGGTGTCCGGCCTTGAGGGGTCGAAAACAGCGGTTCCTCCAAGGGTGACTGAGGCGCCAAGGCCAATTCCAACGATCTCGAGACGAACACTGCCTCTGATAGAAATGTCCAGTGTGTAGACGTCTGATGGATTGTATAAGTAATTGAGTCCACTTTTCGTCAGACTAATTGTTCCTGCCAAACCACCGGACATGGAGAACCCAGGGATACCAAAGTAAATGCCTCCGGAAATGGTCACACTGAACTGGCCGTCTGACTGAATCCAGGCACTCCCGGAAATCTCAATCGGGCCAAGCCTTCCCGTCAATCCCACGTCGAATCGCCATGTGTTGGGACCGGCGACGCCAACGTCCACTTTGATGTGTCCGTCGACATTGAGGATCCTTGCGATGCTGACGTCGCCGCGGAGATCCAGCATAAAGCGATCCGCACCCTGCCCCGTTGGATCAGATTCACCTGTGGTATCGATCAGCAGGGTGCCGCTGACGTCGATCGTCAGCATGGACGTCAGACTCGCCTTGATTGTCACATCGGTACGGAAGTACAGACCAGCGTCCGAGACCTCCATTAGCCCCGTCGCAGCAACCTCAAGGCCGATACCATCCGTACCGATCATGAAGTACAGATCGACATACAACTGGAACAGCGAGGGACTGACAAGAATGCCGGCCGTGATGGTGCCTGACGCGAATCCTGCGAATTCCACATTTCCACTGATAATCGCGACGATGTAATTCGTGGCCGTCGTGTACTTGATCGTTCCGGCTGGATTATGCAGCAGGTTGTCCACTGTCGGTATGTCACTGATATCCGGAGCGTAGGCGCTGATCGCGTAACATTGTCCCGGGCCGTCTTCACAGGGAACAAGGCGACCAAGCACGTCGTCCTTCAACGGGCTGTCCGACTCATTGAGGAAGTCGATCAGCCGCTGTGGAATTCTGACTTCCTGGGCCTCGCCAGTGGTATTGACGATGACGCGTGCAGAAACACCGAACGACAGCCCAATGTCTTCAAGGCCCACGTCAAGATCCACATCCAGGTCGGCCGCAAAGCCACTGGAATTGATCACGATCACGCCCAGCGCGCTGATGTCCAGAAGTGGTGTTTCATTGGCTGGGACACTGATATCCGGACCGATACGCAGATTGGCTGAGGCAAAGAGTTTGAACTCCGTGCCGTCCGTTTCAATGTAAAGCGTTCCAAGGAGCGCAAGAATCGGCGTACCGCCGGCCAGAATCGTCATGTTCCCGGCAAATTCAATGTTCACGAGGAACGAATCGAAGTCCAGCAACACCGGATTGTCCGGATCGCCCGTATTGACAAGGAAACCGCCGTCATCCGGGAAACTGGTCGTAAAGTCAATGGCCCCGACAGAGTCCAAACTCAAGCCTACATTAATGCGGACCGCCAGTGTCGCATTCAGATCGAGGAAATCAAAACCAACGGCTTCAAACGAATCAATGTCCAGATTCAGCGCGACGTAGCCTTTGGGGTCGGTCAGATCCACCGAAATCCCCACAAACATTCCCAGGTTCAGATCATTGAGCGCAAATCCCATCGCGCCACTGTTGACTTCGCCGGGTAGCGGATCTCCAGCGCCATTCCTATCCAGTCTCTTGTTGTCGTTACCGTCAAGGAAATAGGGCCCTCCCCAGCCAATAAAGCCATAGACACTGGAAGCTCCAATGGTCATCGTGGTCAGCTCGTCCGTTGAACGGCTGCCGTCAACGCCGACAATGTCGACCGTCTTTTTGGGGCCCATTTCAAAGGCAATACTGCCCTGCAGCGTGACGAGGCTGAAGATATCCAGTTCGATGTAACCCTGTGCCTTGATCAGGAAGGAATCCATACTGAGATACTGCGGAACGCCGCCAGTTCGTACTTCCATTCCCAGTGGATCGATTTTCCCGTCACTGTCGACGTCTGCTGCGCTGACCAGGTTCTTTGCTGCGGTGTCGCCACCCAGAAGGGCGGCCGCTTCAGCAAGGCTCAATATGCCGTTTTGGTTGGTGTCGAGATACTTCAAAATCAGGTCATGGTCGGCCAGCATGGGGTCTGTGAGGCTGACACCACTGAAATTCAAACCCGCATTGTGCTGCGAATTCAGCCTCGCCAGTTCGCCCAGCGTAATCTCTCCGTCGTCGTTGACGTCAAACAGCGGCAGTTCCTCACTGGCGAACTCCTCAGTCGCCGCGTAGTTCACGACCGGAAACAGAGGCACACCGAAAACTGCCGGCGATGACAAATTCAGCTCAACATACAAACGTTCGGCATTCAATGTGATGTCGTCAATGCCGACCAGCGAAACCTGCTCCGCACTGGCTTTCAGCGAAAAGTATTTAGTAAAGAATTCAAGCGGATTCGTCGGCTTCATCATCGCAATGGCAAAGTCGAAATCTTCGACGATGATCCCAACGGCACTGTCGTTGATGACCCCCGCATCATTTTTGTAAGGCCCGCCGATTCCCACAAACGCCTGCAGGTCTGACCCGCCCACCGTCATAAAGCTCAACTCAGTCTCTGTGGCACCTGTCGCCGGAATAGAAAGGTTGTCCGGCAGATTCAGTTCATCCAGAAATGCCTGTGCTGCGTCCGTTGAAAGCCCGGGAGCCACTTTGACCGTGCGCACTGCCCCCTTTTCAAAGGCAATGCTGCCGGAGATGTAAACAAATTCTGCGACCTGGATTGTCACATTGGAGACGCTGGCCAGAATCCGTTCCTGAGTAAAGTCCAGAGTGATCGGGTCGGATGTGGTGCCCGTCTCGACGACATATCCTGAATTTCCGCCAGGATCTGCGGGGAACGACCTCTCAAAATCAATGGTGGCTGTGCCCAGCAACGGTCCGACGTTCAACAGAGGCTTGCCCAGATTCAGCTCGACTTCCAGATCCTTGATCGTCATGGTCAGAAGATCTGCACCACCGTCCGTAAACCCAGCCGCGTCGGCAGTAATCTTCGCCGCGGTAAACGTCGGCAGTTGTTTGCTTAGCACCGGCTTAAAGATGGCCAGTCCCATGTTGAAGTTCTGCACAAAAATGCCGATGCCATTTTGATCGGCAATCGGTTGGCTGAAATCAAGGCCTCCCGAGGGCGGCAAACCAATAAAGGCATTCGCGTCACTGATGCCAATCGCAGTCACTTCAGCTTCCAGACCACCAATGGTTTTGAAGTCATCGCCAATTGTTATATTCGCGATGCCTTCCAGCTTCTCCAGCACAGGAGCCAGCTTGTTCTGTACCTGCGCAATCAAACCATTCAGCTTCACCGTGATGCGGGCAATCTGTGGTTCCATGGCCTTATGAATGGCCGCTTTCAGCTTCTCTGCACCCTTACCCACCCCCGCGGTTATCGCATCAGAAACTGCGGCAACCAACTGATCCACGGAATCCTGCAGCGCCTCTTTCAGAAGGTTATCAAATGCCGTTTTCAGCAGGCTTTCCACGGGTTCCACGATGATGGTGTTCACCATGTCTCGCAGCGTCCCCTCAGGCACGGCGTCAAGAAGCTCGCCCGTTAAATCATCGAGAATCGGCGTCAGCAGTTGATCGGAGAGTCCGCTGGTGCCCGAACTGAGCTGGGCCGTCACAAGCGTGCTGACGGATGCTTTGGCCTCAGCCAGAGTCGACTGGATCTGCTCGGAGATCCTGTCCGCCACCTGGTCAATCACATTGTCCACCTGCTGCTTTACCTCGGTCACAACCGACTCAAACGCATTATTCAGCGTGGTTTTTGCGTTGTTCAGCTGCGTCCTGAACTCGCTAAGCAAACCATTCAGGAACTCCACTGAGCCGTCAGGCAGAAGACCAGCGACGTACGATGAGATGCCGCTGTTGACCGTGAGTGTTTCACGGGCACCAATGTCGATTGCCATATTGGCGTTGATGTAGACAAATTCGCTGATGTTCAGCAGCACATCATCGGCAGCCGCATGAATTCGACGCTGCTGTTCATGCAGAAATGCGGATTCCCCGCCCATCCGAATTTCATAGCCGACGTCCAGTCTGCCGTTATGGTTGGCGTCGCTGGTCGTAGCCAGCGAGTCGTGCGCCGAACTCAGGAAGGCCGCCACTTCCGCTATCTGCAACAAACCGTCTGGTGTCGTTCCCGTGCCATCGCCGGTATCCAGCGCCGCCAGCAGGGCTTTGTAGCTGACCGACTTACCATCGAGATCCTCTGTTGTGTAGATCCCTTCAAAGCTGGTCTCCCCGGACAATGCCCGAAGTTCTCCCACGGTAATGATGCCATTATCATTCGTGTCAAACACCGTGCGCTGTTCGTTGAATGTGGCATCAAAATCGATTACGGGCGACCCTGAGGTTGAACCACCACCAGAAGCCAGATTCAGATCCACCACGATGTTGGACGCTTCCAGCTGAAATGCGTCAATCCCCACAAATCCAAAGAATGACGAGCTGGCTTTCAGGCCAATGTATTTGACTTTGTCGGATTCCGATGTCGGCTTCAGCACTGTCACGGCGACGTCGGTGTGTTCAATGGCAACACCAACCGCCTTGCTGTTAATTTCGGTGCCAGTGGAATTCTGCCAGTAGGGGCCGTTCGTTCCCACAAATACCGAAAGGTCGTTGGCTCCGATTTCAAAGCCGCTGACCGTCTTTGTCGTGGCATCACTCATCTTCACAATCTGCGGCGCTCCTTTAGAGAACGCCAATCCGCCGCGAATGAAGACATTGGATGCTATCTGCAGATCTGCTTCACCGACTTCCGCCAGCAACCGCTTGCGGTTGTAATCAAACTCCAGGGTGCCATATCCCGTATCAGCTGTGTAATGCCCCCCAGCCATCTGCGTGAAATCCACGACAGTCGTGTCGTCAGGATTGGACGGATTCGAGACTGAGTTGTATTCGACCACGAGGTCAGTTGCCGACAACGTAAATGCATCAATTCCAACAAGCCCAATTCGGTCTGCTGTGGCTTTCAGCGCTTTGTATTTTGGCCTGGCCCCGGTACCCGCCGTGGGTGTCATCACCATGTACGCAAAATTGCCATTTTCCATGGCAAGACCAATGGCATCGGGGTTGCGAATGTCGAGGTCGTCGATGTCGCCATCATTGTCAGTGTCCTCAAAGTACGGACCACTGCCGACGAACAAGTCAACATTGCCGGCACCAAACACCAACGCATTGACTGTCTTCGTGGTTGCGGGGACGTCATTCAACGTTACCGACATATTCTTTTGTCGGGTAAATGCAAATCCGCCCGACACATAGACGTAGTCTGAAATTGCCAGCGTGGCATGCTCAATGGCAACTCGCAGCAAGGCCGAGGAATAGTCGAACGTCACGTCAGATGACCCGCTCGTCCTGACAGTGACGGGGTCATCCGAAAAGTCAATCGCCGCAGGCTGCGGCGACGAACCACCCGTAGACCCGCCATTGACTTCAAGTCGGTAGCCCGTGGCCGTCAACTGAAAGGCATCCGACCCGCCGGTCTCAATCCCCAGCAGATCAATGTCCTCACAGCGAGCACTCACTGCGTAATAGCGCCCCGTGCCCTCCACAGGACGGAAGATTCCAACGGCAATCGAAACGTCTTTCAGAAGCAAACCCGTCGCGTCCGCGCTGGGTGTGTCCTGCTCGTCGATCGTATCGTCATTGTTGCTGTCAACAAAATAAGGACCGTCGCCAACGAAAACATCAAGATTGTCAAGGCCGAGCGTGAGTACGTTCACAGTCTTTTTTGTTGTACTGCCAGACAGTTTGACTTCGACATTGGATGATTTACTCAACCCAAAATCGCCCTGCAATTGGACAAAATCACTCAGAAACAGTGTGAGACGTCCTGTCACTTCAAGTGTTTTGTCGCCTGCAACGTCGTGCAGTGGATTGTCTGTGTCGTCTATGAGTGTTGACCAACTGATGGGAGTGCCTGCCTCTGTCCCGTTTTTGGCGGTATTGGACGCGACGCTCAAGTCTTCCACGCGAATGACAAACTCTTCGGGAAGGCCAACGATTTCCATACGCCCCGCACTGGCTGCAATGCCTGTCCACTTCCGCTTATCCGTTGGCGGGTTTTCCGGCGTTGGGTCAGTAACCGTGGCGATCGCAATATTCAGCGTTGCATCGTCCACGAAGAAGCCAGTAGCATCGGTCCTGACAATGTCGTTCGTGGTGGCATCAAAAACACCGCCGGTGCCAACGAACAGGCTGACATCCTGCAACTGAATCTGCAGCAGATCGACATCGACCAGAACAGCATCGCCCTGCAGATCCACGTCTTCCTGCTGCGTCTTCTCAACGGAGAAATGGCCAACAGCCATGACATAGCCCTTGAGATTGAGCGTCATGTCGCCGCCAACCGAGAAGGACTTGTCAGCGGCGAGATCATGCAGGGGGTGCGCGTCGTCCGTAAATAACACGGACCAGTCAATCCTCGGGGCGCTCTGCGTGCCATCGGAGGCGGAATTGGACACAATACTGAGGTTGTTGGCCTCGATCGTGTAGTCGTCAGGCAGGCCCACGATGCTGAGCCCATCTGCACTGGCTGCAATGCCTGTCCACTTCCGCTTATCTGTTGGCGGATTGTCTGGTGTTGGGTCAGTGACCGTGGCAATGCCGATACTCATCGCCGCATTGTCCACGTACAGGCCTGTCGCGGCTGTTGTGTCGATGTCGTTTGATGCGGCGTCAAAAACACCGCCAGTTCCGACGAACAGGCTGACATCCTGCAGCCGAATCTGCAGCAGATTGACATCGACCAGAACAGCATCGCCCAGTAGATCAACGTCCTGCTGTGAAGTTTTTTCAACTTTAAAGCTGCCAGAGGCGAGGATGTAGTCTTTGATCCTCAATCTGACCGTGGCAGACGCTTCCGTCAATTCGCCGCGACTTCCGTCGAGCGTGAGAGAAATTGACGTTCCTGTTCCTGTGGCGACCGTCACGGGATGTGCTGCGTAATCGACAACGAGGATGGTCGACGATGCAGGTACCGCAGGCTGATTGAAGCCTTCCACCGTCTGCTTCAGGACAGCTTCGCTGACAGACGATTGTGCCGTGCCCGTCATCATCGGTACATCGGTCCCCTCAAGTGTTCCTCCGAAACGGACCTGCAGTTCAGTACCGCTCCAGTATGTGACTGTGATCGTCGCACCGGCGGACGCAGCGATGGCAGTGCTAAGTGCCGTCTGAACTTCGTCTTTTCCGGCCGAGGTGGAGATCGCGGTTGTGGTGTAGGTTGTCCCGCTGATGACCACGGAAAGTGTGAATGTGCTTTCGTTTCCGGTTGTCAGAATCCGGATGCGCTGCGTTTCGCCGTCTCCCGCCTTTCCGGCCGTAATTGTGCCTGCTGAAATGGTGGCGCCGGAGACATCGGGATAGTCCGCTGAAATTTGCGGGACGTCAGTGTTTGCGAGGTCACCGGTGAAAGCAACCCGGTATCTTGATCCCGAGGCAGGGGCCGTCGTGTCAACCGAGACCGACACATTGCCAACGCCAATTTTTGCGAGGCTTTCCAAAGCCGCCTGAATGCTTGCCGCCTGTACGGCAGCGTCGCTGGCCAGTGTTATGCTGCCCGTAGTCTCTCCGTCATAAGACAGTGTAAACGCGCCCGAGGCGCCGGGCACATTGGCTTGTGTCAACACACGCACCGGGCCCAGATCAACACCGGCCAGAGCACCTCCAAACGTTACCTGCAGTTGTAATTGTCCATCACTCGTGACCGCTGTGACGGTCGTGGTCCCGTTGACGCCAGCCAGTGCTGTGTTCAGCGCAGTCTGAATGTCCGACTGACTGGCCGTAAAGGACAAAGCAGCGGTCTGATACACATTCCCGGCAAACGGAACGACAACTTTAAACGTGCCGGTCTCCGTTCCCACATTCATCACAATTCGCTGCGTTTCACTGACAACGGCTTTGCCTGTCGTCAATGCCGACGTCGAGACTCTCGCATTCGTAAGGCCGCTGCCCTGAACGGTAAATGTCGAGGCCACCGTGGAGGCAAGCGTTCCCTTCAATGCCACCCGAAAGAAAGGCTGCTGAACAGAGGATGTGCTGTCCCATGTCACTTCGACATTACCACTGCCGATATTGGACAGGCGTTCCAGTTCCAGTTGCATCAGGCTCGCCTGAACCGTCGTCCCGTTCACCAGATTGATTGCACGCGTCGTCTGCCCGCCATAGGTCATGGTGAAGGAACCACTGGCCGTCGGCGTGACCGTGCTGGTCGTCACGATCACCGGATCAATATTCTTTCCGCTCAGATTGCCACCGAACGTCACTTCCAGTGCCGCCGACCCCGAGTTGCCGCTGCGAGCAACTGTGCTTGATCCAATGCTGCTGAGTGCGGTATTCAAGGCAGACTGTATCGCCGCTGCTGTCGCATCAAAGGACAGAGCGGACGTCTGGTAGGTGCTGCCATTGTACGAGACGGTCATCGTAAACGTCCCGCTGGCAGTTCCAGTCTCCAGCGCGATCGTCTGCACGTCATTCACGCTGGTGCTGCTGCCCGAGATCGTCGACGCACTAATTCCAGCTCCGTTGGTCAAATTGCTGCCACTGGCGGTGATGTTTTCAATACTGATGGTGCCTGACGTTACCAGAAAACGAGGAGCGATCACCGCGTTTGCCGAAGTATCGTCATATTTGACGCTGATATTTCCCGCACCAATCGTGCTCAGAGACTGCAGTGCCTGCTGAATCTGAGACGCCTGGGCAGAAGTGCTGTCTGCCAGACTGATCGCCGCTGTGGTCTGGCCACCGTAGCTGAGCGTAAAGCTGCCCCCAGCCTTCGGTGTGACCACGTCCGTATGAATCGTCAGCGGTGCGATGTCTTTTCCCGCCAAAGCCCCGGAAAACGTCACATCGAACGTCGTGGATCCGGAGGTGCCTGGTCGATTGACTGAGACAGCACCCGCCGCGCCGAGGGCTGTATTTAATGCCGTTTGAATACTGCTGGCTGTCGCATTAAACGCAAGGTCCGCTGTCGTATACAGGCGACCATTGACGGTCAGAGACAGACGGAATGTGCCACTGGCTGACCCACTGTTCAACGTCACCGTCTGCTTTTCATTCGAGGTCGCTTTTCCATTTTCCAGCATACGCGTTTGAACTGACGCGTACTGCAGTTGCAGGGCAGATGCGGTAATTGATCCGACATCTGTGGCGGAAAGGCTGCCAATGAACGTGACATTGTACTGTGGAGCGGCGCTGGTAGATGCGGAATCGTACGTGACCTGGACGTTGCCGGCACCAATTGTCGAAAGGCTGCGAAGTGCCGTCTGGATGTCTGTCGCCTGCGTTGCCGTATTGGCGTTCATGGCGATGGCGGATGTCGTCTGTCCGCCATAGGACAGCATAAATGTGCCACCGGCAGCAGGCGCATCGGCCACCGTTTCGACCTTCAGCAATTCCAGATTCCGTGAACCCAGACTTCCGGTGAAGGTAATGTTCAGGGAAAAACCGTCGGTGGTTCCAGTCCGGCTCACAGTGACTGTGCCGGCTCCAGACAGCGCTGTATTCATGGCGGTTTGAATTGACGATGCGGATGCCGCAAGCGACAGAGCAGCCGTGGTATACGTCCGCCCGTTATAGGGCAATGAAAGACGGAAGGTTCCGCTGGCCGCTGCGGTCACAAAAGTCACTTGTTGCACTTCGTTGAGACCCGCGGACGAACTGCCAGCGGGATCGAAGTGGAAGGTGGCTCCGAGGGTGACATCCTGAGCAGTGATGATTCCCGTAAAGCCGGGGATACGGATCGCATGTCGCTGCTCGGTGGTGATGGTCCTCTGGTCAAACCTGACACTCACATCACTCACACCTGTAAGCTTCTGGAGTGCATTTCGGAGTTTTCGCGAGTTATTGGTAACATCGTTCTGAGACCAGATGATGGTCACAGTCTTCCCGCCATAGCTGAGCGAATACGTCCCCTGGGCAGCATTTGCTGCGAAAATTGTGAGACCGGTGACAGTTCCCTCAGACGTTTTTCCTGCCGTAAGTTCACTGACAGTGGCTTTTATTTCAGGCGTTGTCGGCGTCTGCCTGATGAGTGTGATCTGCTGACGCTCGTTCAACGCACCGACGCCCCTGCTGGACTCGGTCACAGAAGTCGTCACTGTCGGCTTTGTCTGCACCGGTTTACTGATTGTCAGCTGTCGAATCTGACTGGTGCTGGTGTAACCGTCGGTCGTTTCTGTGACAATTGCCGAAACCGATGGCGTCGGGATGCTCGGTTTACTGATCACAACTTCCTGCAAGTGACTGCTGCCAGATGCTCCGTTGGAAATTTGAGTCACCGTCGTGCGAATCGTTGGTTCCGGGAGCTGCGACGGGTTGATTGTGATGGACTGCACTTCACTGACGCCGACTTTGCCCGCTGTCAGTTGCGAGACCGTGACCGAACCTGAGGAGTTGGCGGGTGTCGACACCGTCAGTCCGGTCACATTGGTGCCGGCGAGTGTGCCCTGAAACTCAATCGTAAAGCCCTTTGAACGTGATCCCGTAACGACCACATTGCCAGCTCCTATGCCTTGCATTCCCTCGAGGGCTGTTGTGATTTTCGTGCGGATGGCAGCATCACTGTTGGACCGGGAGATGGTCGCTGTTCCCGTGGCTGACTGATAAGTGAACGTCAGCGCACCAACCGTATCGTTCGCAATCTGCAATTGATACTTCGTGTTGGCTGATGACTCCGCTACTTCAGAATCCGTAACCTTCACGCCACGGTTGATCGCAACCGAGATATCGGTTCCCGAGACCTCGAAGTCCGAACTGCCCAAAAATTCGGCAAGCCCGGCTGTCGCCTGCAGTGTGGTCCATTTTCTTGTGGGCGTTTTTCGGTCCGTAATCATCGCCAGACCAAATTCGGCATCGTCCAAATGTAATCCGACAGCCCCCTCATTGGTAGCGGGGCCGTTGTTTCCGGCAAAGGCGCTGATGTTTGTCCCGCCAAGTGTCAACAGGTCGGCATCAACTGTCGTTTCGTCAGACAGCGTCACTGTTTCCCGACGTTTTTCGACTGCAAAACTTCCGGAGACCGTGAAGAAGTCCGAGACATTCACATCCAGTGTCCCGGAAGCCTTCAGGAGCGGTCCGAGATTCCCGTCCAGATCGAGGGTGATAGAATCAGTGGAGCTGGTTCTGACAATCAGGGGCTCTGATTTGTAGTCAACCACCAGTTCATCCACTGTGTCCGCACGATTAATCTGTACACTCAGGTCTGTGGCTTCGATCGTGAGTCCCGTAACCCCCACGATTGCAACACTGCCCACGCTGGCCTGCAATGTGGTCCATTTTCTGGCGGTGTTCTGTTTATCAGTCGCCATCGCTACGGCAAACTCGGTATCCGTCAATAACAGACCCGTCGCCTGAGGAGTATCGTAATGCACGCCGGCGAAGGCGTTGATGCCTGTGCCGCCAATCGTCAGCAGATCAACGTCGACGGAGCTTTCATCAGAAAGCTTCAGCGTTTCTGAGGATTTAGTGATGGCAAGACTGCCTTCGACATAGAAGAAGTCACCCACGCCAAGAGTCAGTGTTCCAGCCGCTTCAAGAAGCTGTCCGCGCGAACCATCAAAGTCAATAGTGACGGTGGTGGCAATACCTTCACTATCCTTTCCAGTTTCCACAGCGAGGAAACTGTCGGAAAAGTCGATCACGTCACCCTGGGCGTCAGCTCGATTGATGGCCAGTGAGAGATCCGTGGCAGACAGTGTCAAATCATTGACCCCTACCAGCTCAACGCTGCCGGCAGTCGCTGTCAGGGCAGTCCAGCGGCGAGATGGATCCGTCTTTGATGTTGCCAGCGCGAGCCCAAATTCGACGTCAGACAAGGCCAGCCCCTGGCGGTCACTGCTGTTGCCGTTGACTCCCGCAAAGGCGTTGACGTTGGTCGCTCCTATGGTCAGCAGGTCGACATCCAGACTTGTGCTGTCCGCATCCGCCAGTATGACCTGCGTTTCTGATTTGCTGACGGCGAAAGATCCGTTGAGCAGGACAAAGCCGAACAGATCGATATCGAACGTGGCAGAAGCCTTTAGAACAGGCCCGTCCGCGGCATCGAAGTCCAGTGTCATTGACGAGTCGGGCCCGGTGGCGACGAGCAATGGTTGATCACTGAAGTTGATCAGGTGTCCATCCTGATCAGGCTGATTGAGTTCGACCGCCAGATCTGATGCCGACAACGTAAGGCCATCCACTCCCACGAAACTGACACTTGATGCGGTGGCTTTTGCTGCTACCCACTGACGACTACTGTCTTCGCTGGAGGTGGCGACGACAATCGCCACATTGACCCCGGCCAGTTGCAGCCCCATGGCGTCCTCGGTGCCTGCGTTGACCCCGGCAAACGCAGCAACGTCTGACGCGCCGATCGTAAGCAGATCCACTGAAGTCGTCTGTGTGTCTTCGTCCAGTTTCACAGAACCCTCAGTTCTGCTGATCGCAATGCCGCCTTCCACTTGCAGGAAGCTGGAGACCGTCAGATTCAGCGTGCCGCTCGCCTGCAGCAATGCGGTGTCGTAGTCAAGAACGACCGGTGAGTCGCCACCTGTCGGGATCGTCAGGTTAGTTCCCGAAAAATCAGCGACTGCCGTGGCCGCATTGCCATTCAGGGTTCCGCCGGCTTGATTCAGTGAAACCGAGAGATCAGTGCCCGAAGCGGTGATGTCAGAAATGCCGGACAGGCTGGCGGTTTGGGCAGAGGCCATGGCCGCTGTCCATGTCCGCTGGTCCTGACCGTTTTTGCTATCCACCGGCGAGGCAACCATGACACCAAAGGCCACGCCAGTCAGCGTTAAGCCGATTGCATTTTCAGAGCCCGCATTGGTGCCCACGAAGGCGTTGATGTCGCTGCCCCCAATAGTCAGCATCTCGACAGTAATCGGTGTCGTGCTGCCCGAGACGACCAGATCCTGCGTTGACTTCTTGATTGCCACATTGCCGGAAATGCTGAAAAAGTCCTGCACGGCAAATTCTGCGGAGGCTGAAACGCTCTGCTCACTGGCTGCCAACTGCGGAATCACAACGGTAATTCCGTCCACAGATACGGTCCGCTTATCCACGGCGGAAGTCGAGGTGTTCTGGGTCACGGTCGCGGTACCACTCACCGAGCCAAGGTTGCCGCCGGAAAGGACAAAGTCCCCTGACGCATAGATCTGGCGGGTGCCATCGGCATTCAGCAGCAATGCCCCTTCTCCGTCGGAAACCCCGGCGTAGTAGCCGGAACCCGCGCGCAGTTCCGCTGCGAAATTTGTCGCGACAGCTTCGATGTCGCCTCCAACTCGCTGGAAGCCCACGTCACCCGAGAGATGCACAAAACCGCCCACGTCGACGCTCAGCCCGGTGGCCGAGAGAACCATCAGGTCGGTCGCGGCTGGAACATCGGTGAAGACATAGCTAACGGAACCGATGCTGACCGTGGTGTTGGAGTATTCCTCGTCCGTTGTGTTGTAGCGCAGTGACGCGTAATCCGCCGAGGCGGATGCAAAGCCACCGCCACTCAGGGAAAAGCCGCCATGGACTTCCAGAGCCATGGTGTCCGCGTCCGTCAGAATCAGCCCGAGGCTGGCATTGGTAAGCCCTGCGGAAAATGGACCGGCCTGCATTGTGGCCGTCACGTTGGTGGCGACAGCCGTTATATTGGTGCCGGACACGTCAAACGCAAAATCCCCCTCGACCGAGGCAAAACCTGTGATGCCAAATTGCACGTCATCGCCCGCGAAGCGTCTGGCATTCGCCTCAACATCAATTGTCACAGATTGCCCGTTGACACTGAGCACACGCTGAACATCTGTCGAAATCGTGCTGCGCTCGGCGTAGAAGGTGCCGGACATTGAGAAGCCAGCGATGCCAGTCAGCGCCGCGGTCCCACTGGCTTCCAGCGCATAAGTGTGGCTGGCGGTCAGCACGAGCCCGAAACTGGCATCGGTGATCTCAACACCAGCGGTCTCCTGATCCAGCGTGACATTGATCGAAGAACCAACGACGCGCGTTTCTCCGCCGCCTTGCTCAAAAGCCAGTGTGCCGGAAAAGGTCGCAAAGCCATCGACGGAGATGCTGCCCGTACAGCTGAACGTAGTGGTGCTGTCATCGAAGTAGCTGCTGAGAAACCGCCCGAAGGCGTCTCGTTGAGAATCGGGCGGAGAAAACTGCAAACCACCGGGAAGCGTTTTGACTTCCAGACGCAGACTGCCATCGCTTCCGGAAACCACATCGAAGTATCGATCATTGCCCGGAAACGCATACAGCCCCAGTGCGTCAGAAAATTTGCCAGTGAGTGAACTGGTCGAAGAAATGTTCAGAAAATTGAACGTCGTGCCGACGGCGGGCACGTAGTTGTTGACCAACCGCACGTCGAGCATTCCATTCAATGAAACGGCACCATCGCCCGTTACGTTGATCTGGTCATAGCCATCGACATAATTTCCACCGAGCGGATTGCCAGCTGTGGAACCCCCGATTTCAATCTCCAGCGTGCCCTCGGCCGAAAGATTCAGTGACGAATAGGTGAGCACCTCAGTCAGGTTGCTGGTCAGGAGCAGTCTTGGCTCCAGTGACTGAAGCCGTCCGGAAAGAACGGGGGTTATTCTCGGACGTACTGCGGACCTGGACGTTCGGCCGGGCTTTCGTCTTTCGGCAGTGTGACTCGAGAGTTCCTGACGGAGACGTTTCCAGAATTGTTGCAGGCTCATTTTGTCTCAATATCGAGCTAAGTTTTGGCGTGCGGCTTTGTAGAGGAAATCCAGCGCGCGAATGGGCAGGAGGGGCAGACCACGGACAACAGGGCCGAAATTTCCGGAAGCGTCAGGCAACGAGCCTGGAACGTGACGCGAGTCAAACAGCATTAAAACATTCGGACTTTTCAGTTCTGGCAAGCACAACCACTGGACGAATGCAGGCACGAGAATTCAGTGAGCAACCTGCGAATCCAAAAATGGGCAGGCCCAGGTCATATGCTGACACACAGCGGACAATGTGCTGCGACAAGGTCACCCGACGGGACTAGCTCCGCATTTCCCGGTCATGTCTGGCGCTTTGAAGCAGGTTCGCTTTCAGGCGATTCTGTGCACTTCCTGATTCAAAAAATGTTTGTTAAGTGGCGACTCGGTCGGATAGCCGCCAGGGCTGACGAGCCGTGGGACGTCAGTGATCCGGGCAAATTGATCAGCTATTGTTTTGCCCGCGGGGGAAACCCTATGGTGGCACGAGCGCTGATGCAATTCCGCGGCGCCAATTAAAATAAAAAATTATCAAGTGGTATCGCTGGCAGATGGGCACAAGCCCGCATGAACTGAGTATTGCCGGGAATAGTGCGAGTCGTATTTGAAAAGAATGATTCGGAATGTGAACAGAAGCATCTGCAATACGCTAATACAGACGTGTATGTCTTTTATGCCTGGTTTGCATTCTGCCTGTGTGTGGTTACCTCGGGCTCTTGCCGTGCAGGTCGCAGGTTTGGGGCCTTGATCGGCTTGTGAGCGGAATCTCGCTTGTTTCGTCTTTCTCAGAGCAGGATGCGTGGCAGTACTGCCGCGCCGGGGGGCCATGCTCATCGCGACGACTCTGGAAAGAGAGTCACTAAATCTAACTGGCTGATTGACGACGATCGGATGCTGCCTTTGTAGTGGACTCGGGGAAGAAAATTGCCTGCCCGCATGGTACCTCGGGCGTAAGCTGTGCGCGCCGCACCGTTGGTTCCTCGCCAGCTTTTGGAAGGCCGACTGGGTGTCTTAAAAAAAGTCCATCGAGGTTTTGTGTGGATTTCGGATGATTTCGTTTTTTGGAGGGAGTTCTCAGGCAGGACCGAGAGCTGTCCCGAAAATTGGCAGCTTGAAGGGTCGGTGGTCCGTGTCGACAGTGATGCTGAACCCGGATCGGCAGCATGTGAATGCGACTATCCAGCATCCTGCGTCGCGAAATTTTGTTGTCGTGACTTTTCAACAACGCTGCCCTGCTGCGATCATCATGATGAGCGCCGGTGGCGGGACCCTGGCAGATTTCAGTGCAAGGCCTTTGTCACGCCAGTATTCCACGAGTCCACTGTCCTGAGCAAGGTATCGAACAGATTCGAGTGCCCCGGGTCAGGAAAGGCTGCAGGTTCACAGTTTTCTTTGAGCGATTTGCCATCGAGGTCCACATGGGACTCAAACAGTCAATGGTGTAATGAGCATCCTGCGGACGAAATGGGACCAGACCTGGTCGACAGTGGCACATGCGGTCGCGAGGGGCAATGTTCGCAATGAAACGCAGACTGTGCCTTGGCTGTGGGATCGACGATAAGGCCTTTCTCAAGTGGCAAAACTACGTCACGCTGCTGAATGATTCGGGCAACAGCATGGTCGAAGCAGTCAGCGATGGAAATGAGTGCTGCGTATTTCAAAGCTGCGAAGCACGTCCCTCTACAGGCGGACCAAAAACGTGCATGGTCGATTTTTCGTAAATCCGATAGCGACGCAGGCTGTGACAAGGAATGTTACGGGCAGCATCGCCGACGGATAACTGGCGGCGATAGTTCTCAGAGTAAAGCCAAGTCCGTCTGGTTAACGAGCTTCGAGAATTTTTTCGGGCAGCAGCAGACGATCTTCGATGCAGCTTATGACCTGCAGTTACAGACCGGAAAGGCATGGGATTAAAGGTAAATGCTCTGCAATCTCTGGAGCCAATCCAGTGCTGCGTGCGCGACGACTTACTTCAACAACTGCTAAAAGCGAGTAGTTCACACAAAGTGTGAGCCAGTGAGATGCGTCGCGAGAGTTGATCGGGGAACTCCTGAGGAATGTTGTGAGCTACTGTAATCACCGGATAACTAACGCTGTCGCCGAACAAGCGAACAGAAAAATCATATCAATCAAACGCTGTGTCGGAGGTTTCGGAAACCGCCAAAACGTCAAATTGGCCAGCTTCTGCGACCGAGGCCGTCTCAGCCTTGACCCACCAGAGAACCGGATGGATTTTTTCTTTCCATCGAGTGGGTTACTTTCGGGGGAGGGCGATCGGACGCAGGTCAGTCGGTTGCACGTCCTGATCCCAGGTGTCGGACCAGCCATCCCAGTGAATTCGCACGGTGCGATCCGGGTTCATTCGCAGGATGGTGACTGGCGACCACCCTGAACCGTAGCGGATTTCGGCTTTTTCTCCCTGTTTCCACGTCTGCCGAGATCCCGGGCTGAGTGCTGCGGTGGTTGCAGCGAAGGCGGCAGCGTTCGAAGGTGACAATCTGGCAAAATGAACCACCGTGTTGAATCCTTCGCTTTCAACCCAGGCAAACAAATCGTTGTCGCCAGTTGAGCAGGCTGTCCCGCGCGAGCCGGCTTCGGGGGGGGCTGAAATCACCGTCGGCGACTGATCGGCAATCTGCCATGCCTGGAGCTTCCCCCAGCCAAGGGCAACGACCGTTTTCCCGGAATCCGCAAGCAGCAGGCCCGTCAGCGGGGCATTTCGCCCCATGGGAATCATGGCGACCTCCCTGCCGGAATTCGTCTCGAAAAAACGCAGACTTCCGTCGCGATTCCCATCAACGATGACTAGTTTCCCGTTCTGAGAAAACACGGCAGCACCGGGCGATTTGTCTCCGAGAGAGACAATGGCGGGTTGCTTTTCGTTGCGGGATGAGAATGTTGCCACCGCCCGTCCGTCGGTTATAGAAACATCGCGACCATCTGTGCTGATCCAGCAGGCTCTGATTTCTGCTTTCAGGGGAGTTTGCAGCACCCTCTGGGCCTTGCGCGTTTTGAGATTCCAGACATGCAGATGCTGGTCGACAGAGACGGAGAGCACCGTTGTCCCATCGCGACTGATGATCAGATGTTTCAGCTCTGCGCGTCCGCCATCCTGAAGATGTCCCCGGTAATCATCTGCAAATTTCATCTCGCCAGCTGGCGTCACATCAAAGATCAGGATCTGGCCGTCCCGTCCCGCCACCAGAATCTGTTTCCCCTGAGGGCTGATGCTGATCTGAGTGTTTGAGGTGATATCATGCAGCGGTACGGTGGTACCAATAATTTCCCCGGTGCGTGTGTCTGCCAGCATCAGCGCATTCGTGTGGGTCGCGAGTACCAATCGGCTGCCGTCCGCTGACAACGCCATCGCAGCGGCACGAACCTGAGGAAAGGAAATCCGCGGAACGACAGTACGTGCCGCAATGATGCGTGCTGTGCTGGCGGCCGTATCCGGATCAATGCTGAGCAGCAGCGAGGCCTCACGGAAGACTTCATTGAACGCGTCGCGTTTCATGGTACCGCCAGGCACACGCAGAATCCCGAGTGCGCGTGGAAGCCCCGGCAGTCGCTCCATGCGTTTCAGAAATTCTGCCTGAGTAAGCCCAAATTCCGCGGCCGCCATGTTTGTGGGGATTTCTGCCTGAAACCGCTGTGACATGCTGGACACGGGTTCTCCCGCGCGGCTGGTGTTGGTAATCCCCAGCTGACTGAGCGTCTTCAGGTAGGCCTGGCCGTCGGACTTGTAGTGGCCATCCAGAGTGCTCTGGCCGGGATAAATGGCCCGCAGGTAGCCAACGTTGTCGAATGCATCGGAGTTGATCTCCAGAAACGGGCGAATCTCGTCCTCTTTACGAATGATGCCGGCGAAATGGCAGGAGAAGCAGGACACACCGTTGATCACGGTTCGGTCGTGAGTGGCCGGATCACTGACGATGGCCGTTGGCCCGCTGTCCAGCCGAGCTCCCGAGCCATCAGAGAGCATGTACCCCTGCAGCCCGTTCGGGAGTGTGAAGATCAACTCTCCCCCATCATGCTGAAACGCCTGATCGCCAACGGGTCCCTCCGGATACTCAAACAGATTCTGCCGTCCGGTGTTGGCAGCAAAGTCATAGCTTTTCCAGTAGGCGCCATAGGCGATTTCGTGACGTTCGATGAGACGATTGTTCCGGGAAACTCCCGAGCGGTTGAAGCCGGCGCGAACGATTTTCTCCTGTTCGATATTGGCAGGCGCATCCACATGCAGCAGCAGTTCCAGCTCTTTTTCCGTATCCGGGATTCGCAGTACCTGGTGGTACAGCGGCGGGCGCGATGCCTTGAACACAAACCAATCGGCCCTGACCCACGGTTCCGGCGTGCCACACTGCTCAGCACAGGCGTCTGCCATTGGTAGATCGGGTTCAAATGGGTACGGATTGACTCCCAGGATCTGCTCCCAGATTTCGCTGCTCCAGTTCAAATCCCGAATATCAACTCGCAGAATTGTGCGGCTGTCATTCACTTCATGAGGCAGTACGATCTGTCGTCCCCACGAAAGACTATTGACCAGCTTTGCAAAGGCCAGGCGGTAAGTCTGCATTTCTTCTTCAGAAACGCCGGCGTTGTACAGATGGGTCAGAGTGAAGTAGCGAATGAACCGGCGGCTGCGTTCATTCAGAGTCATTAAATCGGCATGGATTGTCTGAATCACCTGTTCTGCTGTGATAAAAGTTCGCTGTGACTGACTGGAGGGAACCTGGGCTCCGTTTGCGATCCAACTCCGAATTGTCTGCACATTGGCTGGCGACAACTGCGGCATTTCGCCTGCCGGAGGCATGAGTGTCGCAGAATCCGTCGACGCGATGCGTCGAATCAGCAGCGACCCCTCGGGATCTCCCGGCCGCACCAGAAACTCACGAACGCGTTCAAGGCTGGCGACATAATTCATGCCACCCTCATTCGTTCCGCCTTCACCATGGCAGCGATAACAGGCGTTCTTCAGGATCCCGGCGACAGCCTGCGCTTCTGCGAGCGAGGCCGGGGTCTCCGCGACCGGGACTGGTTGAGGAGGCAGGACTGACCCGCCTGCAGACTCAGATCCGGCAACCGACTGAGTTGGCGACGAGTCGACGGTCGTGTCGTCGCTCGGCACGGAAGGTTCTGTTGGACGAGTAGACACTATGGTCGCAGGGGGCTGTGGCGGCGTTGTGGAGTTGATCCCATCAGGCCTGTTTTCCGGCAAGGACGCCTCTGGCGTGTCGCCCGCATTGTCCTGTGGAGCAGCCACCCGACTCGGCTCCTCGGCAGGAGCGGTCGCGGATTCCCCGGCGGCCAGCAGATCCCTCAAGTCAACCGTTGTCCGCGGCTGACTTTCCGCAGATTGCGGGGCGCCGCCGGTGGCCTTAGTGGTTTGCCCTGAAGCTCCATCTGATTGCAGCAGGAAGTCGGGGGGCTGAGTACCCGTGGGAGATGCGTCCCGGGACGGTAGCGAAGTGACTTCGGAACGCGAAAACAGCAGGGACACCCCCAACAGGGCCACGACGACCACGGCGGTACCGATTTTCCAAATCGCGGCCAGGCTTCGGTGTCCGTCCCTGCCGGAAAAGGGCGTTGAGTTCTGTTCGAGGTTCTGCTCGAAGGGGGCTGATGCTGAGTCCCTGTCTCTCCGCGCCGCAGGCCTTGAACCAGCCTGTGATGTGGCCGGAACGTCAGGACTCCGGACGCGTACTGCTGACGCACACTCGGGACACCGAATTCGTTTGCCAGCGAGGGCATCATCCACTCGAATGTTACGGCCACACTGCGGACACACACACACGATGGACATGATGATGAGCCTGGTCGGATCTGAACGGCATCAGGGCAGTTGAAATTCCCCCGATTCGCAGTCTGATCGAATGGACTCCTGGCTGTCAAGTTGGACCGATTCGGCAGCAGTTCGCGTTTTTCCCGACAAATGGGTTGCTGGTGGACCTGCGCGGGTGTCCGTGCCCACGGAGGTTTTCTTTCCTGCCGCGGCTGCCTTCTCCAGAGGAACAACGCGAATCGGCTGTTTTCCGGGCAGGATTTCTCCGAGGTCTCCCGGGCTTGGGAAGAATGCCGGGTGACGATTCAACCACTGAAGCTATGATGCTGCCATTCAGTCCGATTTGCTCACGCCGGGAGATTTTCATGTCGCTTCCTGACCATCATCATCACTTCGCCCGCGTCGAAGATTATCTGCATCATCGAGCCCCCTACCTGATGGTCAGTGGCATCGATGAGATCGGGGATCGTTCCATTCAGACGACGACCCACGTGTCCGAGGACATGGATTTTCTGCGGGGACATTTCCCCGGAGCGCCGATTGTTCCCGGCGCCATGCTGCAGGAGGTCACCACGCAGAGCGCAGGAATCCTGCTGGCCGCTCGGTTCAATCCGATGGAACAGTTCAACACCCATGATCCATTCTTCAATCAGTACGCCCTTGGTGTGCTGATTCGGGTCAAAGGCGCTCGTTTTCGCGGGTTTGTTCGCCCGGGGGACGTGCTCACGACCGAGGTGGAACTGATCGAACGTGTGGAAGACATTTTTGATTTTCAGGGGCGGATTCTGAATCGCGGCAAAGTGGTGATGAGCAACTGCTTTCAGCTGGCCAACATTTTGTCCAGCACTCTGCAGGGAAACGCGCCGAGGGCCGCGTCACAAGCCAGTGCCTGACATTGGTGTTGCCTGATTGAACTGTTTGAATAGCTGCGAAAATGACGAGTGGACTGTCTCCGCATGGATTCTGCAGTGTCGATGCACGGCTTGCCTGGAATTCCTTCAGCATTCTTCTCACAATACAGCCGGAACTCTGAGTCATTCCTTCGTTCGGCAGCGTCGCCTCCCGCGGGAATCGACGTGTGTGCGTACCGCAGATGCGGATCTGCAGGAGAAACCTGATGAAACTTGTGCGCAGTCTCTGTGTTGTCATGCTTGTGGGCGGTCTGCTTTCGGCAGCGCTGAATGCTGAAGAGAAGAAAAAGTCCCGCGTGCTCATGCTGACGCAAAGCGCCGGTTTTATGCATGGCAGTGTGCGTCGTCCGGCTGCAGACAAACTGGCGGTTGCCGAAGTGGCCATGATCCAGCTGGGTGAGAAAACCGGGCTGTTCCAGGTCGACTGTACTCAGGATGCCGCGTCGGATTTCACGAAAGACAACCTGAAGAACTACGACATCGTGATGTTCTACACCACGGGGGCGCTGCCGATCGCGGAGGCGGACCGGGACTACTTTTTCAAAGAGTGGCTGACAGCAAAAGGCCACGGATTCGTCGGCTTTCATTCGGCTGCGGATACCTACGGCGACTACCAGCCTTACTGGGACATGGTTGGAGGCACGTTCAATGGTCACCCATGGAATGCCGGCGACACCGTGACCATTAAAGTGCACGATGCCGCTCATCCTCTGATGAAGTCCTTTGGCTCGGAATTCACAATTCGTGACGAGATCTACCAGTACAAGAACTGGCAGCCTGAAAAGGTTCGCGTGCTGATGAGTCTGGATATGTCAAAGTGCAAGCCTTCCATGCCTTACCACGTTCCGGTGGCATGGGTGAAGAACTATGGTGAAGGGCGAGTGTACTTTAATAATCTTGGGCACAATGAAACGTCGTGGGCAGACGAGCGATATCTCACCTCAATCACGGAAGCCGTCAAGTGGATTCGTGGAGAGGTGGAACTCGACGCGACGCCCAATCCGGACCTGTCAGCTGAACAGGAGAAAGTTGCTAGAGCCGCTGCCGATGCCGCGAAGGCAAAGTGAGCGATCGTCGCTGTCGCCCTGCGGCCGGTGAATTCCGCGTTGCCGTGTTGTGTCCTCCCAGGAACCCGTCTTTGACGGGTTCTTTTTTTTGGAACGGTAACCACGGCGTTTCCCATTAGCACTCAGTCTGTCAGGCGCGAGGCATGATTCCGCCGCTCGGGGCTGATGAACCAGGATCCGGACTGGACGACACACGAGGCAGGCCTGCGCCGCCTCGGGCAGTGAAGTGAACAGACACCTTGAGTAATGGCGCGCCGACGTGCCGACTGGCATTTCCCGCCGATCGCAACGGTACAGTAACACTCAACGGCGCAGCAAAGCCATTTTTCGCGCGATCCCCGCGAACTCGATCATTGGTCATCAATTTCGTGCTTGCAGCGAATGCATGTCACGGTGTATTTCTGGAGATATGGGGATTCCGGGAAAGATAAGTGATTGCGTTTTCGGACAAACGGTATGAGGGTCGCCACTCTGAATTGCTGCGATTGCGCCCCAGTCGAGTGGTCGACCCCGGGCGGCATGCATTCAGGGAGGCAGTATCCTCAGGGGTATTCGGTCCGCTGGGGCTTTGTCCTTCGACTCATCGTGTTCACCACGGTACTTTTGTGCCCCTGTGCCACGAGGGCTGAGGAACCAGCGAGGGAGGAGACTTCAGGGCGTGCGGTTCTGGATGACGTGAACGGAGGCGGAACGGGCGACGAAACGGACTTTCCAGAGGTTTTGCGACGTTTGCCGGAAGGCGAACAGACGCGTGAATTGTCTGCTCGTGAAACCCCGACGGGCGCTGTCAACGGGGCCGCCGCTCAGGTCGTGCCGGATCGGTGGCGTACGCCATTTCCAATTGCCCACCGCTATCCGCGCGGGACACGTCATCCCGACCAGCCGTATGAATCCCGCACGCCCTGGGATCCGTATTACCAGCAGGTGTTGAAGGGAGATTACCCGATTTTCGGAACGGACACCTTTCTGAATTTACGGGTTTCCAATCACCTTCAGTACGAGCGACGGGAAGTTCCGGCCAGTGCATGGAACGGCAGTAACACCGCAATCCCGGGTGCAATCCGCAGTATCGGTGATCCTCACCAGCAGTTTTTGGCGGACAGTCTGCGGCTGCAGGTCAGTGTTTTTCAGGGCGACGCGTCATACCAGCCGGTGGACTGGCAGATCCGTGTGACTCCGGTGCTGAACAGGAATTATCTGGAGGCGAATGAACTGGGAGTGGTTTCTGCGGACCCGGCGAGTGGCAAGGTGCGTAATCAGGGTGATATTGCTTTTGATGAATGGTTTGCCGAATGGCGGCTGGCCGACTTGAACACGGATTTTGACTTTATGTCGGTCCGAGCGGGATCACAGTGGTTTGTGAGTGATTTTCGGGGACTGATTTTCGCTGATACCAATCGAGCCGTGCGTTTGTTCGGCACAGCCGCGGCCAATCGACACCAGTATAATCTGGTCGTGCTGGATCAGGCGGAGAAAGACACGAATAGTTTTCTGAACACCTTTCGGGATCGTCATCAGAACACGCTGATCGCCAACTACTACATCCAGGACTTCGTAACCCCGGGCTATACCGTACAATTCAGTCTGCACTACAACGATGACCAGGCGGATCAGCAACAGGACGACAATGGATTTCCGGTGCGACCGGCTCCGGTTGGCTCCACGTATTCTCACGATGTCCGTGCCGCCTATTTCGGATTTGCCGGGGACGGTCACCTGGGTGTCCTGAATATCAGCCACGCGTTTTATCATGTCGAAGGCACTGATGAGTTCAATGCACTTCAGGGGCAGAGATCGCAGATTCGCGCGAATCTGGCGGCCGTCGAGCTGTCGCTGGATCGTGACTGGATGCGATTTCGAACATCTGTCCTGTACGCGTCCGGAGATTCTGATCTTCAGGACGGTCAAGCGTCGGGCTTCGATGCGATCACGGACAATCCCAACTTTGCGGGAGGGCAATTCAGCTTCTGGCAGCGTCAGCAGATTCGCCTTCTGGGTGTGAATCTGACTCAGCGGGAAAGCCTGCTGCCGAATCTGCGCCCGGGAAAGTTTCAGGGACAGGCCAACTTTGTCAATCCGGGGTTGCGGCTGCTGAATGCGGGAGTGGATTTTGAACTGACGCCAAAACTGCGCACGGTGACAAATGTCAATCTGCTTTGGTTTGATCAGACAGAGTCTCTCGAAATGCTGGCCTCACGCCAACGCGTCGCCAGGCGCATCGGGACCGACCTGAGCGTGGGCCTTGAGTATCGGCCATTGCTGAATGATCACGTGATCCTGACGACGGGACTGGCTTCGCTGATTCCGGGCCAGGGATTCATTGACGTATTTGAGGACGACCTGCGGGCGGTGACTCCGCTGCACGATCAACAGAAGCCGGAGACACTGCATGCGTTGTTCATGGATCTGATGCTGACATGGTGACCAGCAGGCCTGGAGACGCCAACACCTGGTGTCTCAGCCATTTGGTATGGAAATCAAGCCCCGGAATGCCCCGGGAGCATCGTTCCGGATCACGATGGGGAACTCGCGGTTTTTCGACATACATCAGGGACGAGACAAACATGGTTTTGGTGCGATGCTCTTTGCTGATGCTGGCCCTGATGGGCGGGTTCAGTCTGGTTGCTCGGAATGCGTGCGATGTGTTCTCGACCGACTTGATCCCGGGGACAGGCTTGCGAGCCGACGAGCCCGCTTTTCGCTGGCAGACATCAAGGCCACGCGACGAGCGGGAGAAAACGCCTTCGGAGGCATCAAGGTCGGAATCTCGCAAGGATGAGTCCTCGGTTTCCGATGAGCGCGCGGCACGACAGCGCCGTCCTGTGGACCTGACCCTCGAATCCGTTTCGATTCCTGCCGTCACCATCTCCGGAGAGCGGCAACTGACGGCGGACTCGCAGGCTGCACGACGAGTTGGGCTGCAGACCCGGATTAGCGGCGACAATCGAGGAAACGGGCAACAGTCGCCTCCCGTCTCCACTGAGGGCGTTGTGCACATTTCCGCGACTCGCAGGACGCAGACACCCTGGCAGTCGGCGCAGCAGATCCATGTCAAAAGCCAGGGCTGTGTGACCTGTCACCAGGGAGCTCATGACCCACACTTCAGCGATGTGGTCCGGCTGGGCTGTACGGACTGCCACGGAGGTGATGCGACAACTACGGACAAGACCCGGGCACATGTCCCTCCGCGAAATCGCGAGGTATTCGTGAACTCTGGAAATCCGGTCCGCTCGTACACGGCACTGAATCACGAGGATCCCGCGTTCATTCGATTCATGAACCCGGGTGATCTTCGGATCGCTCACCTGAGCTGCGGGACGGCGGGTTGCCATGATCAGGAGCACCAGCAGGTTCGAAACAGCATGATGACACACGGCTGCATGCTGTGGGGGGCTGCCCTGTATAACAATGGTTCGGTCTCTCAAAAGTGGTCTCGCTACGGCGAAAGCTACAGTATGCATGGTGAACCCCAGCGCTTGCTGACAATCCCTGCTCCTACGGCGGAGGACACCGAGCGGCGGGGCATCCTTGCGTCGCTGGAACCGCTGCCGCGATTTGAAGTCACCGAGCCGGGAAATCTCTTACGGGTTTTCGAACGCGGTGGACGCTTTTCTTCAGAGATCGGCATACCCGAGCGATTCGAGGAATCCGGACGTCCGAGGACACGAGCCAGCCAGCGCGGGCCGGGAACAGGAACCCGCACCGATCCCGTCTTTCTCGGTCTGCAGAAAACCCGGCTGCTGGATCCCACGCTCAACTTTCTCGGCACCAGCGATCATCCGGGGGATTATCGCTCCAGCGGCTGTACCGCCTGCCACATGATCTATGCCAACGACCGCTCGCCGATTCACTCCGGTCCGTATTCCCGTTACGGAAATCGTGGTACTGCGGCATCGATTCCCGATGCGTTGACGGGCCCACCGGATCCGATGATTCCCCGCAATGAACCGGGGCATCCGATCACGCATCGATTTACATCAGCGATTCCCACCAGTCAGTGTATTGTCTGTCATATGCATCCCGGGACTTCTGTGATGAACAGCTATCTGGGATACATGTGGTGGGATCTGGAAACAGACGCCCGTTTCATGTACCCGGGCCGTGAACGCCGCTTATCGACCACCGAGCTGAATGCCGCGTTGGAATCAGATCCGAATGAGACGGCCGCACGGGGGCGATGGTCAGATCCTGATTTTCTGCAGCGCTCCTCAGAGCTGAATGCTCAACTGCCCACCACCCAATTTGCCGATTTTCATGGCCACGGTTGGGTGTACCAGGCAGTCTTTCGCAGAGATCGCGAGGGGCAGATTGTCGACTATGCCGGACGTCCCATTCCGCAGCCGACCGTCGAACAGCGTCAGCAGGCCATGCAGATTCCCCTCGTGGCCCGGGAAATGCAGCGTGACCGTGACTGGACGGAACCAGGCCCTGATCTACTGCAGCGGGTGCAGAGTCAGGAGGCCGAGCTGCTGGCTAAGAAAGACAATGTCCCGGTTCATATGCTGGACATACATCTGGAAAAAGGCATGCACTGTGTGGATTGTCATTTCGTGCAGGATGTCCACGGAAATGGGAAGCTGTATGGCGAGGTGCGTGCCGCAATTGAGATTCAGTGTATTGACTGCCACGGTACGGCAGACAAGCCGGCAGGACAGGTCGTTGATGGTCATCGACAGTTGACCACCTCCGGGCCGGCCGCTGCGACGTCGGATCAGGCCACTGTGGGACGCAACCTGTCCGCGATGCGAACTCCCTTCGGACAACGACGATTCGAAAACATATCCGGGCGCGTCATTCAGAACTCTATGGTAGAACCGAACCTGAGCTGGGAAGTGCCTCAGGTGGCCGACACTCTTGATCCGGACCATCCGGACTATAATCCTGCGGCTGCGCTGGCCAAAACAGTGCGAATGAAGGCGGACGGACGCTTTGAGTGGGGTGATTTGCCGTCGGATCAGAGTCCCTGTGCGCATCAGCCACGAACGATGTCGTGCATCGCCTGCCATACTTCGTGGAACCCCAGTTGCTTTGGTTGTCATTTGCCGCAGAAAGCCAATCGTCGAACACCCTCGCTGCATAACGAGGGTGATATCAGTCGCAATCATATCGCCTATAACTTTCAGACCCTGCGCGATGACGTGTTCATGCTGGCTCGGGACGGCAACGTCACGGGCAATCGGATTGGCCCGGCGCGATCGTCCTGCGCGGTGCATGTGACCTCGTTCAACAGCAATCGGGAAGCTGTTTATCTGCAGCAGCAGACCGTATCAGCAGAGGGACTCAGTGGCACAGCCTTCAGCACCAATGTCCCACACACCGTTCGAGGTAAGGGGGAGACAAAAACATGCACAGACTGTCATCTCGCGGAAGATAATGACAACAACGCCCTCATGGCCCAGTTGCTGATGCACGGCACCAACTACTTCAATTTCATCGGGGCCAATTGCTGGGTCGCGGCCGGTAAGGATGGCCTGCATGCGATTGCTGTGACGGAACGGGATGAACCGCAGTCTGTGATCGGCAGTACTCTGCATCAAACGGTGTACCCCGACCGTTACCGAGCGCATGTCGAACGTGGTCGCACGCTGTTGGATGCGGTACGACACCCTGGCAGTGACATTGGGGAGCAGTGGCTGCGTCCCGACCGACAGCACGAGGTTCTGAGTGTGCAGGTGCGCGGTGAATACTGCTACGCGGCCTGTGGCGAAGCTGGAATCCGAATCTACGACACTGCCTTTGTGGAACACAAAGGCTTCTCCCAGCGGATCACAACTGCTCCCGTTTCACCTCTGGGGCAGCGTCTGTATGTGGAGAGCCCTTATGCCACGGATATTGCCGCGCCGGCCACCATGGCTGTCGATCCGCAGCGAACGCGTCTGCCCGCGAACCATGAGCAGGCTGTACATCCTGTGTATGGATACCTCTACGCCACAGATTTTCAGGAAGGACTGATTCTGATCGGCGCCGGGACACTTCTGGACGGTAATCCGCTGAACAATGTGCTGAAGAAAGATCTCGTCTTTAACCCGAACGGTCTGCTCCACGGCGCTCGATCCATCACACTCTCCGGAACGACCGCATGGGTCTGTTGCCTTGCGGGACTGGTCAGCATTTCCCTTGACGATCCTCTGAATCCTGTGGTCAACTGTGTTCTCGGGCAGGATCTGCTGCGACACCCCGTCGCCGTGGAGATCCAGTTTCGCTACGCATTTGTTGTGGACGAAGAAGGCCTGAAGGTACTGGACATTACTGAACCGAAAACGCCTGTGCTGAAATCGCTGGTCCCCCTGAATGATGCACGAAACGTGTATGTCGCCAGAACGTATGCATACGTGTCCGGCGGTCAACAGGGGCTGATCCTTGTGGATGTCCGTGATCCACTCAATCCTCATGTGGACCAGATCTACAATGCCGCGGGCAGGATCAACGATCTCCGTGATGTGAAACTGGGGATTACCTACTCCAGTCTTTTTGCCTATCTCGCCGATGGGAGCAATGGGGTTCACGTCGTCCAGTTGACGTCTCCGGAGACCCCGGGCAACGCTGGCTTCTCCCCGCGTCCCCAGCCGACGCTCATCGCCACGTTCCCCGTTACGGGCAAAGGGCGGGCTCTGTGTATTTCCGAGGGACTGGACCGGGATCGTGCGGTGGACGAAGCTGGGCACCAGATCTCGGTTTTCGGACGCGTCGGCGCCAGGCCACTGAACCTGGCCGAACAAAAGAAGCTGTACTACAGAAACGACGTAGGGCCGTGGTTTGTCACAGACCCGTTGCGAGACTGGTCGATGCGCGATCCTTCGGATCGGGAACGCCGTCTGCGGCGACAACTGGAGGACTTTTATGGCCCATCCCGACGTTGACCGGCCGGGAGCTACAATTGAGGGGGCGTTGCGGAAACACCCGGCGGTTGGCGTTGCAGATCGTGTCACCACAACTGCAACGCCAGAGTGAGCCTGAGATGGCGAAACCATGGAAGAATCGGAGTTGTTTCGCGTCCCGGGATTGATCGCAGAACGGTCGCGGCTTCGGGTTTTCGGCAGGAAACAGCCCTGACGCTCGTTTCGTTGGGGCGAAACGCGACGTTTTGCGGGTTCAACGCCTTTTCACCATACCCGGATGTACCGTTCGGTGCTACGGCCTCAGAATGATCGTCAATTCCGGGCAACCCGGAAAAAAAGCGAGCCCCCTGGCCCGGGACTCTTTGCGTTTTCCCTGACGGCGGATTAAAACAATCACGGGCGTCTTTGTGGCCCAATCAGGCACACAAGAACACTCCTGGCGTCATTTCGTCTGTCATCCTGCCGGAACTGTCCCTGCAGACTCTCTGCGGGGGGGGCTCAATATCGACCGATATTTTCCGGCACGAAGGTTTCGCAGACAAACGAAGGTGGCCTGCCGCCTTCACCCACCTATTTCAACCTGCTGCTGAGGGCTGCCCAATGCCTGTCTCTCGTTCAAACCTGCCTGGCTTCGCTGGACTCCTGACCGCGCTGTTTTTGACGACGACCTCTTTTGCTCAGGACAGTGCCGAAAGCAAAGTCAGTTACTACCGCTCCATCAGACCGATTCTGCAGAGAAACTGCTCGGGGTGTCACTTTGGCGGAAAGAAGGAAGGCGGGCTGGTTGTCACTTCCGTTGCAGATTTGCTGCATGGCGGTGACTCGGGCGCCGCAATTCTTGCGGGCAAGGTTGACGACAGCCCGCTGATCCAGAACGTCATTGGCGACGACCCGGAAATGCCGCTCAACGCGGATCCCCTCAAGCCCGAGCAGGTCGAACTGCTGAAAAAGTGGATCAGTCAGGGCGCCGTGGATGACACGCCAGCCTCCGTCGAACAGGTTGTGTCGCCCGAGAATCCTCCCGTCTACACGTCACCGCCGGTTGTGACCTCGCTGGACTACTCCCCGGATGGACGCCTGCTGGCTGTCACGGGCTACCACGAAGTCCAGATTCATACTCTGGATGGCAGTGCGGCTCCCCGACGATTCATCGGACGTGCACAGCGAATCGAATCGCTCGAGTTTTCCCCCAACGGTCAAATCCTTGCCGTGGCTGGAGGAACCCCGTCGCTGTTCGGTGAACTGCAGCTTTGGAATGTTGCCGACGGAAAACTCCTGCATTCGCTAACCATCGGCAATGACTCACTGTTTGGCGTCAGTTTCAATGATGACGGAACTCTGGTGGCCTTCGGCAGCGCCGACAATCGAGTTCGCGTCGTCAGGGTGGAATCCGGTGAACAGCAGATGCGGATGGACGCCCACGCTGACTGGGTCCAGGGAACGACATTCTCACTGAAGAATGATCACGTGATCAGTGTCAGTCGGGATCGCTCGATGAAACTGTCCATTGTTTCCAACGGACAGTTCGTGGACAACATCACCAGTATTACCCCTGGGGCTCTGAAAGGTGGCCTTGTGGATGTCCAGCGATTGCCGGCGGCTGAAGAAGTGCTGGCTGTAGGAGCTGACGGCGAACCTCGCCTCTACAAGATCTTCCGTGAGCGTGCACGGCAGATCGGAGACGACTTCAACCTGATTCGATCGTGGCCACGAGTGGAAGGACGACTCACCGATCTGGACATCGCCCGATCCGGAACGCGTTTCGTGATCGGCTCCAGCACCGCTGTTTCCGGCGCTGCACGTATCTGCATGGTGGCGGATCCCGCAAAAAATGTGGATTTGCCCGGGCTTCCATCTCCGGTTTTTGCCGTCAGCTTCCGCCCCGACGATGCACAGGTGGCGGTGGGTGGCTTCGACGGAATTGTCCGACTGTTCAATGCCGAGTCCGGGCAACTGGAGACTTCGTTCCCGGCTGCCGCAGTCACGGCCCCGGCCGCCGTGACTGCCAGTCGTGCTCCATAAGCACCGCTGGTCGGCCATGCTGTGGCAAACAAACACGCTGCTGGGCTGCGAGCAACTGTGTTGCGAAAACCGTGTAGCACGATCAGCCGGCTCGCTTCCATGGGTCTGTCAATCTGTTCCCGGCTTTTCCTGGCGTCGCGGCATCAGGGTGTCTTGCTGATCGTCGGAGTTCCACGGAGTTTGACGTTCTGATGGTCGACACGATGGCAATATGGGAAGCGAGGGGCAGATTCCACCTGGTGGCGGAGGCTGCGTTATGCGCCAGTTTCGCCGGGGCACAGCCGAACCGCACGGTGCGTGAAAACGAAACGCAACAATGCGGTGATCGAACGATATTCCGCCATCTCGGGTGATTGCTACTACCGGGCCAGATTGCTCCACAGGTCATGAGTTTCCAATCACAGCCGGTCACTCGGACGAGATCATGGATTGCCCCGTTGTGCGGTTCAAACGCCATTGGTCCATCTGCTGGTGGCTCCGCTCACTGTACGGTGGCCTCCCCGCGAACCTGATCCCCTCATGCTTGCACGAAACCTGCACCGTTCACTGCGACCCAGTATTCCCAATTATAGAAATCTTCCAGGTCGAAAAATCCATCCCAACCCTCTCAGAGCCCGAAAAGCTGTTATCGCCCTCTCAAACGCCACAAACGAATCGTTCCAACTGGCGGCATCATACGCCAGCGATTCAATCCGGTTCAGCGGCGCCGCCAGCATACTCCCGCAGACACGACCAGCGTTTCGGTTCACGATTCCTGCGGAGCGTGCACCGTAAACAATTGATTGGAAAGGACTTACAGCTACTGGTTGGCTGCACCTTGATTTCCGGATGTGCGCAGATCGCGTGTGCTGTCAGAGATCATCTGGCCCTCTACCAGAGTCGCCGAGGAAATTGGGGGGAAGTGCCTGAGAGGCCTTAGACCTGTGTTTCAGCTTTTGCTCGCAACTTGCACTCCGGCCCCTGAACCTCAAAGGCCCGCAGACCTCCCATTTGATGACAGTTGTCACGGCGTTGCAGTTGACGTATATTTCCCGAGTGTTGCGTCTCATCTTCGCAGGTTGCGAAGCGGGCAGAGTTTCTCAACGGAGCTTGACCGAGTGTTCTGAGTGATGCATGGTTGATCGCCTGAAGTCTGGTCATGCCGGCTTCTGGCGACCCACCGGATCGCAAGCTGACAGACAATTCTGAACGCTGCGTGACAATCGATAACTATGGGAAATTCTTCTCGTGGTCGGTTGTTACCGCAAGACAGGTCGTCCTTCAGCACGCGACTCAGTTGTACGGGGTGAAAGTTCCCCGGGTCGGGCAGAGCATTGAAACGGTATCCTGCCGCATGAGGTTGGTAAGGTTGTTCGTATTGAGAAAGGTAGAGGTTGTTATGAAGTCGTTGTCTGTGGTTGCATTGATGCTGTGTGGTCTTGTTCTGGGCCAGGTAAACGGCCAGGAAGCTGCTCCGGCCCCAACGCCGGTTCCTGAGCACGGCACGGTCGTGGAAGCTGCTCCGGAAGCACTGTTCGAGCACGTGAAGTACAAGGACCTGCACGAAATGGCACCGTGTGCGGTTCCGCGCATCATCGCAGTGAATGATCCCTGCGCCTGCGACGAACCCTGTGACTGCTGCAAGAAGTCCTGTGGCTGTGAAAAGTCCTGCGGTTGCGAAAAGACCTGCTGTGCCTGTGAAAAGAAGGTCGTCTTCATCCAGATCTGCGTTCCTGAGTGCAGCTGCGAAGAAGAAGTGATCTGCCGCCGTGATGGCGACCGCGTTCGCTACGACTTCGGCAAGTACGCTGTTGACGTTCGCGTGAAGAAGGGCCACATCGAAGTTGACTACCAGGACTGATTGTCCTTCTGTCATTCTTTGACATAACGTATTGCTGAGTAAAAGGAACGGCCGCGTAAGCTGCCGTTCCTTTTTTTTCTGCGCTGCACTACAGTCGGCACCGGCATTACCTGCATTCAGCAGCCTCTGCTTCAGGCGTCCTCGGATACAGGAACCTCGATCGCCTCACTGGACTCGGGGAGTGGCCTGCTGAAACAATCGCAGGTCACCGAATTCGGTAGCAGGTTTGAGAAACACGTCGAAACAATCGCCCTGTCGTGATGAACGGTGGACGACCTGTGCAGATAGACCGCTGTGTCAGTCCGCCAGCGACTTTGAAATCAGCAGGCAGAAAAACTTCTGGAACCCACAGAGAAGTACCGGTATGACCCTCACATCAAGTGACGGACCAGCAAACGACTCTGCAGCGACTGCCAGTCTGATCTCCGTTCCGCCCGCTGGAAAACCTATAGTGTTTTTCGACGGAGTCTGTGGCTTCTGCAATCACACCGTGAACTGGATCCTTCGGCGCGACGCACACGGCACGTTTCTTCTGTCACCTCTGCAGGGCATACACGCACAACAACTGGTCCCGGCAGCTATTCGTGAAAATCTCTCCAGCGTGGTGCTGCTGATTGACGGACACTGCTATCTGCGCAGCGCGGCTGTCTGCCGCATACTGATGCTGCTCGGAGGCATCTGGGGGATACTGGGGATTCTTCTGTGGCTGATCCCTGCTCCCATCCGCGACCTTGGCTATCGAATCGTCGCTCGATTTCGGTATCGTCTGTTTGGTCGTCGGGAAGCCTGTCGAATGCCCACGCCTTCCGAACGCTCGCGGTTTCTGGATTGACGTAAGGTGGTCGGCTGGGATGACCCGCGTGGTTGGCAAGACCGCCTCTACCCATGGCAAGCGACACACTGCAGACGGCAACAGGTGCACGCGTGGCCGAGCGCCACCGCGTCGTCCGTCTCGATGTGGATTCACGTCGTTGCAAACGCCACCAGCCTGCAACTATTCTCTGGCTGCCGGGTGCGGTATTACGGGGAACCCGTGGCCAGATCCATCCAGACGAGTCGGTGATCGGAACAGTCAATCAGTTCGAAATCCGGCGATTCCGGCAGTGGCCAGAACACACTGGCATCCCTGACCATCAGGCCGCTGGACGGCAGTACGTAATCTGCGCGAAGATTACCCACCGAACGGTCTGAAAAGTCAGCCGTATCATGCCGTGCGTTGCCCTGTTGCCGCAGGTTGGCCTGCCCCTGCTGTTTTGCAGCTTCCTCCGCCCCATCACTCTGAGGAATGACAGCTGCATTCACCCGGGGATGCTTCAGCAGCTGCTGGATGGCCCCGGTTACGCTGCCCCCATCAACTGGATCCGCATTCAGATCGCCGAGAATCACGAACTGCTCCTCGGCCGCAAGTCCGCCGGATACGCCGGCATCGTCGATGATCCATGGATTGGGACCTGTCGTCAGATATTCCTTCCAGAGGCGGATTTCATCGTGGTTACGTCGTCCATTGCGGTCCTCAGCTCCGTCAAAGGCAGGTGGTGTCGGATGACTTGCCAGAATGTGTACAACCTTCGAACCCACGACAAACGGGAGATCCCAGTGACTTTTCGAGGACAACGCCAGAACATCGAGATCCTGAGCGGAGTACCACGACTTCCCGCCTTCGGATGTCAGCGGCAGCATTGGATTCGGCAGGCTCTTCCAAAGCAGATTCCGGAAGGTTCGCACCTGAGACTGGCGCAGTGGAAACCGGGACAGCACCAGCATTCCATACTGCCCGGGAAACTTCCCAAAACCGACCGCGTCCGCCGGACCACCTTTCTGTCCATCGTGATCCAGGTCCTGATCTGTCGGAATGCCGGTGTTGACGGGCAACGAAACGGTGAATTCATAGGTGAGCGGCTCTTCGACGACCCAATCGCCAGTTGCCTGCAGATACTCATTCAGAAATGACCGTACAGCCGTACCGGATTCCTCGAAATCAAACTCATTCAGCAGCACAATGTCCGGGCGGATTTTCCGAAGTATCCGGGCAACTTTTCTCGCCTGGACGCTGGTTCCACCGGCCAGATCCCGGGACAACTGGCCGCTTTCCTCCCTGTTCAGGCTGCAGTTGAATGTCGCCACGCGAAATTGCGTCTCCGACGCACTGACGGAAACCGCTGAGAATCCCAGGAGGCTGGCAAACACCACGGCCAGGCATCGCTGCCAGCCAAAACGCCAGCAACGAGGCCGCTGATGTTCCCCGAACACGACGAATTTGCCCGCCATTTCAGCCACCCCAAATCGCAACGCACTCTCCACATGCTGCCGAACTGAGTGACTTCCGGATCGTCAGCAGCGTTTCACCACTCCGGTACCCCGGATCTTACGGGCGAAGATGACGTTGGAAAGTGCCGCCTGGAGAAATTCCCTGCCACTTCCGGGATTCGCGACCGATTCGGCTCACCGGTGCCCTTCCCTCCTGAGGGCTGAATACCGAAGCACGCCGCTTCACAGCCGCTCGTCCTGCACCAGCGTCAGTATGCCACGTTTCCCGGATTACTGCCGCAGCAACCGGACTCGAATCTCCTCAGCCAGCGATTCGGTCCCACGACCAGTAGCCTGCTGTGTCTGTTCCTCAATCAGCCCCTGACGAAGCACCTCCACCTGCATCCGCACCACCGGCAAGTCGTAAACCTGCAGCAGAGCCCACGCTTCGTTCAGCACAGCCAGTCGTACCAGACGCTGCGGGCACCTGTTCAGCTCATTCAATGCCTGCGTGATCAGTGATTCAGCCTTCGCTGCCGGTAATCGGGATGCCACCAGTGATTCCCGAATCAGCAGCAGCTTCGCCAGCGACAGAGTAGTTCTCAGACTTACAGGTATTTCCACATCAGTCGTCGCGGCTGTGGCGGCGTCCGACCTGACCGGGATAGCCGCAAGCTGATCAATCAGCTGATTCTTCAGGTTGGTGGTTGCAGACGTCACGGGAAGTTTTCGAGTCAGTAAAACGGCTGCGCACAACAGTCCAACTGGCCGATCCCTGCTGTCATTCAATGTGAGCAAAGATTTCATGAGACGAGACTGATTGTTTTCGTCAGAAAAGTCGGCCCTCGCGATGGCCTGGAACAACAGACTCTCTGCACGAATCTCCCTCAGCTTCTCGACATCAAGACAACCTGGATCGCTGGTACCGGATAATTCCAGCAACAGGTCGACATCGAACGGAGATCCGGCGCCCGAGGTCGCTGGCTCCTCGAGACAACGCTCCAGCCACTTCAGTATCTGCTCCTCCCCGATCTGCTGCAGACCCCACCGTCGAGCCGCATTCCAGCGTGAGCGAAAGGCGATTGCCTTGTCTTCGCCAAGATCCCGCGTGAACCGATCTACATCATGAGACGTCACGCTCAGCAATAACCCAGTTGCATCGACGGGATAGCCTGAATGCTGAATCTGCTCTGCCGTCTGCAGCAGGCGGCGGATCGTCTCCGGACCTGCGGCCGCCAATTGCTGAGGCCGCAGATGACGCACCTGCAGCAGCAGCAGGTCCTGTGCGTCACGCGGTCTGCCGGTTTGTTCATACAGGTTCACCAACGCCAGTGTAGTCTGCTGCAACAGATCGCTGCTCATGGTCTTCACTGTCAACAAGCCCTGCAGAATCTGCAGACGAATTTCCGCTTGAGACGGGCTCTGATCCGCCAGCCGTTCCTGCAGCAGGAACAAGGCTGCAGCCTCAATAGCGAGCAATTCCTCGGCCCCGCGCGATTCCTGCCCTCGAACCTGTTCCAGCATTTCGGTCAGCTGCTGTGAGGCTGCCGCGTGGTCATTCCGTGCCAGACGGACGAACACCTGCACAACACGAATTTCCGACCCGCTGACAGACTCAGGCTTCAGCACCGACAACGCCTGGTTCCAGCTCTCCGGATCCTGCAGGCGACCAAGAATCCGCAGCACCTCATCCAGAATCACTCGCCGTTCAGCCGGATTCCATGCGTCCGCCTGATGCAGTGCGGTCAGCTCATCAAGGATCGCAGGAAGAACAGTCGCTTCACTCGCAAGGCCGGGCCGGGCAAGAACTGTCGCAATCGCTGTCCGCCGCGTGTCGGCCTGTTTCAACAGAGTCGATAATGCGGCAGCCACGACCTCCGGTGCTTTACCAGAGGCTGATACGTCGGCAAGCACATTCAGCAGCAGGCGACTGTGATCCCTCCAGCACGATGCATCCGCTCGCAGCACCGCGTCCAGAAAATCCGCACGCCGATTCGCTCGCTCAAATGCCTGATAGATCGTCTCGATCTCCTGTTCAAACGCCAGCGGGTCCTCTTTAAGAAACTGCAGGTATAAATCACAGGCTTCGGAGGTTTTTCCGGCGGTTTCCAGTGCGGCCGCCTGCTTTTTCAGTCCCGGAGGTACACGGTTGGATAACACCGCAATCCGATCCCGCTTCGCATTCAACAGCTCCCACTGCTCTGCCGCTTCATGAAACTCGGCGAGAATTTCCAGCAGAGCGATCGAGTCGGGTGAAGCGGCCAGCATCGCTTCATATCGATCAATCAGCGGCTGCAGCCGTCCCAGCCTGCCCAGCGCTTTGATCGCCTGCAGTCGTTCACCTCCATCATCCCGGTCATCGTTGGGACGCAGACCGGAAAACAGGTTCCCTCCCGACGACAGCTTGAGTAACTCCCAGGCCGCTTCAGCAGCAAGCTCCTGATTCGCCGAGTTCATCCAGCTCTGCAGTTGCCGGCCAAGGACTGCCACTCGTGTTTCCGCACCTCGTCCCAGCCGCGATTCAATCGCCCGTGCATCCTCTCCCATGCCCAGTCGATCCAGCACCGGGATCAGACTCAATTGCTGCTGGCGGGACAACGGTAGTCCGCTTAGTCGTTGCGCGGCCTGTCGAGCACGTTCCGGGCGATCATGCGCAAGACTGACATTCAAAATCAGCAGTTCACCATCGATCACCACTCTCGGATCCGAAGTCGCCAATCGCTCTGCGACTGCGATCGCTTCATCAATCAGGTCCAGCCCGACGATCTGCTCAGCAATCCATAGCCGCAGATCTGTGGCCTCAGGCGCCTGCTCTGCTGCCACCAGCAACTGATACAGCATCGGCACAAGTTCCCCACGCTGCCGCAGCAAGTCCGCCTGCAACAGCCTTCGATCAAACTCAGACACACTCGATTCGGTCAACCCCAGCTGCTGAGTCACTTCCGCGGATGTCCCCTCACACACAAGCACCGCTCTGGCCAGCACCTGCGAGATCAGCCGCTCGCCCGCATCTGCCGCCGCTACCTGATGCCGAAAACCAATCGCTCCCGGTTGCGAAATGGCCAGCAATCGCGGTGTCAGTGCCTGCTGCTCCAGCTGCCGACATCGCAACAGGACCTGCAGCATCGCCCGCACGTCATCCGTGGTTTCCAGCATGCCTGTCAGCAAACGCTGGTCCGTCTGCTCCAGCTGCTTTCGCAGATGCCGCACAATTTCCCCGTCAGGATTTCGCGCCTGCATCTGCAACAGAAACTGGCGCAGTAACGAGGCGTCCTGACACTGAACGGCCTGCTGCAACACAAACAACAAATGAGGGAGCGTCGATTGTGGTGACGTAGCCATTTCCAGCAGCCACCCCAGATACTCCTCGCGACGCAGTCGAAACAGCGCCGGCGACGACCACCGCCCACTAGCCAGTAACCATTCCGGGGAGGAGGCCAGTCGACGCAGACGTCCCAGACACGCGGCTTCCAGTTCCCCCCGATCCATGCCCACTTTCGACTCTGCGACCGCCATCAGCAATCGCTGCTGAATCCGTAGTTGAATCACCTGAGCCACGACGTCCTGAGAATTCACCAGGGCCTCGTCGACTGCCCGCAGCAACGTACCTTCTCTGAATTCCGGCGGCGCTGATTCCACAACCGCCACCACCGGCCCCCAACCCAACTGTTGCGGACATCTCTGCTGAATGACGTCCCGAACGGCCATGGGCCCCGAGCACTGTGCCAGAATTCCGAGGCATTCCGCACACGCATCACCGAATGTGGGCGCGTCCCCACCTCGCGGTTGTTGCCACGCAGTCAGTTCGGCCGTGGAAAACTGTGACAGAGCCGCCAGTCCTGGTCCAGCGGTGCCAGCTGATGCCGGCACAGCTTCCATCGGCAGCGTCAAGCTCAGTACCGCGCGGGCCGCTTCCTCTGCAGCCGCGGACTGCCCCCCACGAACAGCCAACCGCGCCAGTTGCAGCAACGACCACCAGTCTCCCGGATCAGCAAGTCGCTGCCTGCCACACAAATCCAGCATCACGTCTGTTAACTCGAGCGACTCGGCAAGTCGAATGGCTGTGTGCACATCCGTCCGCAGAGGTCGATCGGCGACAGACTCGCGAATCAGGTCCCCGGGGGAAAACTGTCGAAGATCAGCACTTTCCATCGCAAGCAGGCGACGTACATCATCCGGATCACGTGTGATCCGAAGCGACTGCAGCTGATAACGAGTCGCCGCTTCTGCGTTCTTCTCTCGTTCCGCCAACGCCACCAGTTCCGCCAGCAATGTTGTGTTCTCCGGGGCTTCGGCCAGCAGTGATTCAAGAGCGGCCCGTGCCTTGCGGAAATCCCCCGACTCACGAGCGACCGTTGCCAGATCCCGCGTGACTTCACCTGGCTCCCGCCCCTCGCGGGACCGCTCTTCAAGACGCTGCAGTAACGCCGGCAGTGTCTGACTGCGCAGGGCCAGGTCCGTTAGTGAGATCAGCAATGCTTCACGACTGTCCGACTCTGCCGACCGCTCAAAGGCACGCCAGTACAGTTCGATCGCCTCAGCCGTCTGAAACTCATCCGCCAGTGTTTTGGCCAGAGACTTCAGCGCCGCTTCGTCGTCTGGATTGATACGAACTGCTTTCCTCAGCGCCGCAACCGCCGCCGCAGGTTGTCCCGCTTCAAAGGCAATGTCCGCATAAAACTGCCATGAGGCCACCGCTCCGGGAGCCGACTTCGTGATCTGCTCAGCGACTTCCATAGCCCGCTGATAACGCCCCATTCGCACTTCCAGCCCCGCCAGTCTCCGCAGGTGTTCCGACTGCCCCCGGCGATCAATCTGCTGCAGCTTGTCCAGCGCCTCGGCTGCATCCCCGTAACGCCCCGTGCGTTCGTACAGCGCCGTCAACTGCTCCCATGCCGTCACTTTATCGTCGTCAAACTGAGTCAGCTGCTGGCAGACTTCCACCGCCTCGTTCAATCGTCCGGCAGCTTCAAGGCAAACCATCAGCTGCTGTCTCAACGTAATCCCGGCAGACGACTCTACTGACAGCACACGCTGCAATCGCAGAATCTCGGAATCCAGTTGGCCCGTCGCCAGCAGAATCCGTACCCGCTGACTCTGCGCCTCTGTACGCTGCTCGGGCGTCGTTGCAGCTTCAGCAGCCTGATCCAGCTGCCCCAAGGCCTCGCGAATCAGCTCACTGGCCCTCGCTGCATCATCGACTTGCAAATTCGCTCCACCCACCGTCCCCTGATCCATGCCGCTGTGGGTGTCATAGCCGGACGCCTGCAGCAGGAGATCTGCGAACAATAATCGGTCCGAAAATTCCGGTTGCAGCTCACAGGCTTCGCGCAGGACCGGAATTGCTTCCTCCAGCCAGCCTGCACGCCGCAGAATGCCTGCCAATCGCACCAGATTGTCCCGGGTCCGTTGCGGGCCTTCCACCATCCCCTGCCAGACCGCCAATGCTTCCAACTTCTTTTGCTGTCGACTCAGAAACTCCCCATAAGCTTCCCGATATTGCAGCTGTTCCGGCGCGGCCTCCATTGCCTGCTGATACAACGCCCGCGCCCGCTCTGTCACTCCAGCCCGGTTCACCAACTCAGCGACCCGGCTGAGCACTGCAGCATCCCCGGGCGCCTCCGCCACCAGTTGTTCCCAGACCCGCACCGCGTCAGCACGCTGCTGCTCGGGTGCCTGATCCGGGCGTCCCAGACACAGCAGGCCCCACGCCACGCGATGATCATCGGTCGCCGTTCCGGCATCCGCCAGAAACTCATACTGAAGGATGGCCTCGCCAATCCGACCATTGCGAACTAACTGCTCAATCAGAACCTCACGCGCCCTCACGTCACCCGGAGCAGCGGCAACCGCCTTCTTCAGCCACGCTTCAGATTCCTGCGGGCGTCCCATCAGCCCCAGCACAGAGCCCAGACGACTCATCACATCCACGTCCTCCGGCTGTTGCTGCAGCCAGAGCTCGTAGTGTCGTGCAAGTCCCGCCAGGTCCCGCGCATCACGATAAATGGTTTCAATCCGTCCACGAATGTCCCGATACAGCCAGCCCTCAGGATCAACTTCCGGAATCAGACCTGAGAGGAGTTCCACCGCGCCATCCGTCTGTTTCAACTGCAGCAACATCTCCGACATCAGTAACTGCATCGGAATCCGCTGCTCCGGATCGTCCGATAACTCGGCCAGCTGCCGATATCGGTCCAGAGCCTCCTGCCAGCGTCCTTCCTGAGCCATCGCAGCAGCAATCTGCTCCCGAACCCGACGGTCCGTGGGAAACTGCTGTTCGAGACGCATCCAGACCGCCAGCGCTTCGTCCGGTCGTCGAGCTCGCTGCAGTGTCCCGGCATACTCCCGGTAAAGCTCCAGCAGATCTGCACGCCCCGGCCGCAGGGCAATTGCGCGTTCCCACGATGCCACAGCCTCAGCCGTCGTCTCCTGCTCAGAGTAGGCGCGGGCGAGGTACCAATGCGCAACGGGGTTGTCAGGTCGCGCCTGAACAACCTGCTGCAGCAACTTCACGGCTGCATCAGCTTCTGAATGACGCAGATCCAGCATGGCCGCCAGCAGCAACGCAGTTTCCTTCGCGCACGTCGGCGGAATGGTCAGGGCCGGTACAGGTAAGTCGCCCGCTTGTTCCGTAGCAGTATCTTCCTCAACCACCAGCCCCGCATGCCGCAGAAGATTGCGACGAAACTCCACAACCACGCCCCGTTCCGCATGCCATGCGTAGACTCGGTCGAACGTTGTTCCGTATCGCGCGTTGCGAACGAGGGCAGCGAGCAGCTTTTCAGTGTTGGCCACCTCTGCCTCGTCCGCCCGAAGGTCACTGCCCGACAAAACACAAACCAGCCAGACGACAATCGTCAGGCCCCGCGGCCACCACGTGATTGCCAGCCCAGCACTCCGCATCGTTCCCCATCGGCCAGTAACAGAGTTCATGAACGAATGTGTCCTGCCTCGAAAAACAGAAAAAGCAGGCCTTCGCCCAATGGCAAGTGCCTGCTTCGTCAGACCCGCTCGTCAACAGACGCGGAGTTTACACCTCGGGACAGTGCCCGACCTGCATTGCTGACTCGATGCCGAACACCCTGCAGCACCACTCCTGCAGCGGCAGACACATCGATTGCAGGCGAAACAGTCCTCAGCCGGATCCCGGAATCTTGCCCTTGTACTTGCCCATCGACTTCTTCATGGACTCCTCCATCTGCTTCTTGATTTCTTCGTCACTCTTGGAGTTCTGTCCGCCCTCGGTCGGTGGCAGTTCCGGAGTACCACCGCAGCCGGAAATACAAAACGTGACCAAAAGACACAAAGCAGGAATCCATGGGGATTTCATCGCAATACTCCTCGGGAAGACCATAAACATTGTGGACCAGTTCCACTACCTCGCCGTCAGTATACCTTTTGCCCCGGCGAGGGCAAATCGGCCTGCAGTTGCTTCCACGCTTCAACCTCCCGCGGCCGATTCAATTGCCGATAAAACTCAGCCAGAACCCCTGCGTTGTCCGGTCGACTTAAATCCAGCAACGCTCGTCGCAGGGGCTGCTGGGCCTCCAGTTCCATCAGCAGCTCGATCTCTTTCGCTCGCGCCCGTGATTTCTCCGCAGCCTCCCGCTGCCCCAGCCTCGCCTCGGACTGAGCACGAAAATGCAACAACGACCAGTCCACTGGACCAGGCCAGATTTCCAGGGCCTGATTCAACTCTGAAATCGCGGCCTGATCGTCTCGATCGACAATCTGCAGCACTCGCCCTGCCGTCCTGTGATACAGAAAGTGATCCTTCGCGGCCCCCCAGCGGTCGAACCACGCCTTCGCGTCGTCCAGTCGCCCCAGCTCCAGCAGCAAATCAATCCATGTGGCCAGAAAAAACGTGTTGGTAACCGCATCCGGGTTTGCCGACACCGCTTCCAGTACCTGCAATGCCGTTTCCCGGTCACGGAGATGCACAAGAAAAGCCGCTCGCGATGTCGCTGTACTCACGGCCTGAGGCTCATGCTCCTGAAACGCTTTCAATCGCGCTAACACAACGTCGTCAGAATTGTACTGCCCCTCTGGCAAAAAACCCATGCGACGATCCAGTTCGGCATTTCCTGAATTCGGGCTGAATTGACTGAAATACCAATCCGCGAGACGACCGGGACGCATCTCTTTCGGTGTCCGCTCCAGAGTACTCCAGAAGTACGGCTCCGCATACTGAAAACGCTCCGTCAGGTCGTACAGCTTCCACATCAGGTAGTGCGCGTCCACGGGCGTCGAGTCCAGTTCCAGCGAACGTCGCAGTTTCCGTTCTGCGAGGTCCGGCTGCTGCAGGACCAGCAGCGCCAGACGGCCCTCTCGCATGCGCGCTTCGGCACCCTCCTTAGCGTCATCAGTAATCTTCGCCAGACGTTGCATGGCCAGTTCTGCGGCTTCCCGCGGATCGCGCCCACGTCCACTGATCACCGCCTGCGCCCACAACAGGATGGCCTCTCCGTCGTCGGGAAACCGCCGCAGATGATTCTCCAGTGCCGTTTCGGCAAGATGGTCCCGCCGCTCCAGTAAGTACTGACGCCCGGCCGCGAGGTCAGCTCTTGCACGCGCGTCCGCTGCCCTTTCCCACCAAACCACCGCGATCGCTGACAGCACTGTCAGCACGACCGTGAACCACAGCAGCCAGCGCCGACCCGTGTTTCCAGCAACGAATTCTCCTCGGTCATTCATCGAACTCTCACTTCCGGTTGCTGCCCCGGACGCACCAGCACATACTGATTTGTCGTGACGTCCGCATGCGACTCCACGCGGCCGTCCGCCCACTCAATGTCCACATTCACCTTGTCACCAATCACCCCAAACAACAACCTACCGTCATTCGTTGACAGGTAACTGCCCCCGGCCGCCAGAGTCTGCTCGCAGCTTCCCCGCGAATCTGTCACCTTCACACGTGTTCCCGTCAGTGACAGACGCTCCGGGTGCAGCAACTCCAGCCCCAGATATCCTGCCTTCACGGCCGTCTCGTTGCGAAGCAGCACGACCGGTCGATCGATATGACTCACGCCAATGTCCGTGTCACCGTCATTGTCGAAATCGCCGCCGGCCACTCCACGCCCGATCCACGCGTCCAGAAAATATCCTCCCGCGTGCTCAGAAATATCACGAAACCCTGTGCCGGTATTCAACAGCAACTGGGGAGGCATACTGTTGGGCTCAATCGCTGGTCCCAGCACATGTCCATTCGCCACAAAAATGTCCGGCCGCCCATCACGGTTGTAGTCCAGAGGAATCACGCCAAACCCCAGAAACGCAAAACTACTGGATGCCACCCCAGTCCGAAGACTGTCGTCTTCAAACAACAATCCACCCAGATTCCGATACAACGTATTTTTCATTTGATAATAATGAGTCAGATAGAGGTCAGGCAGGCCATCGCCGTCGTAGTCCGCCGCCGCAATTCCCATACTGGCTTCGTTCACCCCGTCTCCACTCACCGCCGATCCGGATTGCTGGCCAATCTCGCGCCACCCCGCAGACCCGCCCGCCGGTACACTGCGAGTGAACAGGAGGTTTGCTTCCATGTCATTCGCCACATAGATCTCCGGCTTCAGATCGCGATCCAGATCGATTGCGCTGACAGCCAGACCCTTTGATGCCGGCGCTGACAAACCTAGTTCATCAGCCCCATCGCGAAACGTGCCGTCCCCGGCATTCAGCCAGACCGCGTCCCGAACCCCGTCATACTTCCCGGGACCACAGTACCCAGGCTTGTCACCATAAAAACACACCTGATTATTCTGCAGCGTCACGTTCATGTAGTTCGCACAGTACAGGTCCAGCATCCCGTCATCGTTGAGGTCAAGCCACACACCGCTGGTGCTCCAGTGGGGATCGCCGATCCCGGCGCCTGCCGTCACATCCCGAAAACTGCCGTCCCCATTGTTCAGGTACAGGACGTCGTTGCCGTAATTGGCCACGAACACGTCTGGAAACCCGTCCGCATCATAATCCCCGACAATCACCCCCTGCCCATAACCACCATCATCCGCACCAGCCACCTCGGAACGATCCTCAAACCGCTGACCAGCCCGATTTCGGAACAAACGGTTTCCCGGCACTTCCACAGGCTCCGCCCGCGGATCCAGCACCGCACCATTGGCAAAGTACAAGTCGAGCCAGCCATCAAGGTCGACATCGAGCCACGCGACGCCGCCACCCATCACTTCGGGAAGCAGAAAACGCCCGGGCACACGGTCTTCGAAATATCGAAATTCGATACCCATCAAGGGGGCCACATCCATAAACGCCGGCAGTGGATCCGGAGCCACATTCTGTGGTTTCGGCCTGGAACTCCCGGCTGCAGGGTCCCGGCGGATGGTGTCCGATCCGGTTTTCCCAGTCCCGGGTACCACCTCCGACGATCGCGCACTGCCGCTGGTGTCTTCCGGAGTTCCGTCACCACAGCCGACTGTCAGAACTGCACTCAATAAGCCAGTCAGTATCACGCTGACCGACCCGAAACAAATTGATCTTGCCACCAGGCTGCCTCTGCAAAAAAACAGAACAAGGCAAACAAAAAGCCGGGTGTCCTGCGACATCCCGGCTTCTGATGTTGAAAAGGACTTCTCGAAGAATCTTAGAACTCTCCGAGCACCTGGCCATCATTACGAGCACCAACACGCACCCAGACGTTGTTGTCGATGTTTTCGCTGATGAACTTCACAGAACCGTCAGCCAGACAAATCTGAGCTCCGCCGGTGTGCCAGCTGGATGCCGACATCATCGTCGAACCATACCAGTCACCTTCGTTGGAGTGGCAGCTGGTTTCGTTGGGGTTCATGTTGTGGGAGTACACAGAACCTGCACCAACAAACGACCAGGACCAGCCGGCCCCACGCATCGCATGGCGACCACCACCGTTGTCTGCAGACGCCGTCAAGGCGTTGCAGTTGGTGCGAAGTTCCTGATGAGTGTTCCCGCCGGCCCAGGTCTTGATCTGCTTCGTACGTGTCCCGTAGGGCTCCGGCTTGAAGTTATCCATGCCGAATTCCCCGTAGGCGGCCGTGTTGCTGGATCCGTCCGTGATTGATGCGAACGTGACCGGAGCGTTCTGGTTACCCGGCTGACCAATGTACGATGCAATCCCGTTGTGACGACCTTCCCAGCCGCTGACAGGATTCACGCCGTCGATTGACAACCGCTGAACGCCGTTGTTGATCGCGTAGGTGAAATTGCCGTCAGCACCACCCTGATTCGGGTTAGCGTTCGACGGGCAGTTGAAGACCGGCAATCGGCCGCTGAGCGCCGTGTTGCTTCCGCGATACCAGTGATGGTACGGGTACTGGTCGTAACGCAAACGAGCGAACTCGTTGCCGCGTTCCAGCATGGGCAACATGAACACTTTGTCAGAGAAGGCCGCCTGAATGTCGTCGCGATAGGCCGGACCAGGATTCCAGCCAACACTGGGCGGAAATTGTCCGTACACGTCATGATAGTTGTGCATCGCAATCCCGATCTGCTTGAGATTGTTCTTGCACTGTGTTCGTCGTGCTGCTTCACGAGCCTGCTGGACGGCAGGCAACAGCAGCGCCACCAGAATGGCGATAATCGCAATCACCACCAGCAGCTCAATCAGCGTAAATGCTCGCCTCTTCCAGGCTACGGATTTCATACCATCCTCCCCCCGCGCGTAATCAAGAAAACACTGGATAAGAACACGATACAGCCACAAACCAGAACGAACTGACCACTTTTTCAGCAGCTTAGACCGGCTGTTAGGCATCTGCTGTCACAATTTCGACAGCATTTCTCGACTTGTTATCATTTTTCGGAATTCGTGTCAATCCCTCATAACGATGTTTTCCGGCTAGCGACGTCTTCCCGCTGCTTTTCCACCGACAAAACGATCACTGCCGCCGCACTCCATGTGCCACAGAGAATTTGAGCTTCCCAGTTCCGGGCCCGTCAGTTTGACGCAGCCTCAGTTGACTCTGCCGGTTTCTCAGAGTTTTCCGCCGCTGAATCGGCCTCAGTCGCGGTCGGTGCTGCAGCCCCGGCTGCCGGTTCAGTGCCAGACGGCTGTGTCGGTGCCCCTCCGGGTGGGCCCGCCGGCGGTCCTCCAGCGGCGGCCGGCGCCGGTATTGTTCCTTCCAGTTCAAAAACCACATCGTTCCTCGCTGGATCCGAGGTCACTTCAATTTCCAGCGGTGATGTGGCCGTTTCCAGGTACTTTGGCGGTACCAGCGGACGCGGCGGGATTCCCGGCGCCAGACTGCTGATTCTTACCTTATGCCGTCCTACTGATGCCCCCGGCTCTCCGTTGGTTTCGAGGGAGAATCGCCCTTCCTGATCAAGATAACCCATACTGAAGTCCAGCGGGTCCCCAATCACTTCCGTCATCACCGACCCCGTCGTGACCGGTCGCCCCTCGAACAGGACGACTCCCGTAAACGGCACTTTAGGACGCGGACCCTGTGTCTGATTCCAAACGTAATACCCGCCGCCGGTCACCAGCCCAATTGTACCCACCAGGACCAGCACCCTGACAATGCTGAATCCACCCGCTGGCTGCACTGCTACCCGCTCTACCTGACCAATGTCTGCCACTGTCTTTCTCCAGTCCCGATAACTTTCCTGTTGACCTGATAATCGCGACTGATCTGCCGCTGAATCGTGCCGTTTACGACACCCTGACTGATTTCCGATTGGCGAGGCCCGTTGAGCTGGATATGGTCGACGCTGAAAAAGCCCACCAGCAACTTCGGATTCACCACGCCGATTCGCCGCTCCGGCTCGTCAACTCAACTACTGCACGTCCCGCAGTACGCGTACCGCTGACGATTCCGACTCGTCCTGGACGATAACCAAACGCTCGCCACGGGGCAATTGCTGCGTGACGGTTTCCGTGCCATCCGGCCAACGGACTTTCAGCGTCACGTCGTCATCGCCCGGCAGCCCGAGCAGCAGTCGCCGATCCGCTGCCGAAGCATAGCTTCCCCCACCGTACACCGTGAACATGCGAGTTTGTTCGCCGAACTCAACGGTCACAACCGCCGCCACCGCGTCGCGATTGGCCCGCCGACCAATCAGCCGCAGAACAATTCCCCTGCCCAGGACTTCCACCGGACAACTGTCGTTTCGCAGTAGTTCCGGGTGAGCATCCTGGTGGCTGATAATCACATCCCCGTCGCCGTCATTGTCCACGTCCGCAGTGGCGAGGCCACGTCCCACATGCTGCTGACGGAAGTAGGCTCCTGCACCACGCACCAGCTGAAATTGTCCCCCCGTGTTTTTCCAGAGGCCCGCCGGTTGCTGATACTGTCCCTCCCGCCCCAGGTCCGCCAGATTGTCGTCTGTATGGCCGTTAGTCACGATCAGATCCGGCCACCCATCCAGATCGAAGTCCGCAAAGGACGTGCCCCAGCCGACCCACGGCAGACTGCCCTCCGGAATCGACGTCAATCCGGTCTCCAGAAATGTCCGCTGACCCAGATTTGTATACAACGCATTGTGCTCGTTCTGATAGTTGGTCACGAACAGGTCCAGAGTTCCACTGCCATCCACGTCGGCGATCGCCAGGCCCATTCCCGCCTGTGCCTGTCCGACGTGATCAAAGGCTGTCCCGGATTGCTCCCCAATCTCCTGAAAACCCTGTTCACCACCCACAAACAGAAAATTGGGGTGAATGTCGTTGGCCACATAAATGTCGGTCCGCCCGTCTCCATCCACGTCCGCCATCAAAACACCCTGACCACGTCCCGTGACCCCACGTATCCCCGATGACTCCGAGATATCCCTGAACGTGCCATCCCCCGCATTCTCGTACAACACATCAGCTTCCGGGGGAACATGAGTTGGGCTGCAGAACATCCGGATCCCTCGCGCTTCATCTCCACAATACTGACTGGTCTCCCACGTCCACTGCCCGTAGTTGCAGACGTAAAGATCCAGCAGACCATCATGGTTCACGTCGCCAAAGGCTGCACTCGTTCCCCAGTGCTCGTTCGCGATCCCAAACGCCACGGCCGATTCCGTAAACGTGCCATCCCCATGATTCCTGTACAACAGGTTTCGACCGTAACGCGTGATGTACAGGTCCGGAAACCCGTCACTGTCCACGTCCCCCACGGCCAAACCACACGAATATCCCGCCTGACCGATTCCAGCGACTTCCGAAATGTCCCCAAACCGCCAGTCACCGAGATTTCGGTACAGCCGGTCAAACGGCCCCGCAGCATCCGCCCGCAGCGGGAATTCAGCCCCATTCGCAAAACACAGGTCCACCTGACCATCCATGTCCACGTCCAGCGCCGCACATCCGGTTCCGTTCGCCGCTGGAAACGGCTTGGCCGGCGAATTTCCACTCCGCTGAAGAAAATCAATGCCACTCCGATCTCGCATCGACGCGAATGTAAACACACCTCCTGACTCTTCGCCTTCCAGGCCCGAAGTCGGCTGCCCGGAGGCACCGTTCGCCGCAGATGAACTTTGTTCGCCCGGAATCTCACCGGCCCCCGCCTTTCTTTTTTCCCCGCCCGCGCCCGTACCAGCGGCTGCCTGACCACTCTCCCCGACCTGCGCGGTGCCGCCCGATCCTGAACCAGCCGGGGCAGGTCCGGCATCTCCACATCCGACACTGGCCAGGAACACACTCAGCCACAACCACGGACAACAATACCGTCGCTGCCTGGACAAACGCCGCAGCCCGCGACTTTCGTTCAGGCCCGCGCGATGCACAACGCCCGTCCACTCCGCCTGCTCAGTCATTCCCGGGCTCCCTGCAACTCTTGTTCAACCGCCGCTTCGTCCGACACTTCTGCCGCCCCGTCCCGACGCACTCGCTCCGCGATCTCCGGCCAGATGCCGATCTGATGGTCCCGCAGCAAGGCCTGCAGAGTCCCTCGGTCCGTTTCCATGCGCACTTCCTGATCCCGCGTGGCGGGCATGTGACAGTCCACGCAGCGATCCTGCGCCTTCGCACCCAACTGACGTACGTCCGGACACACGTCCGGCTTGTGGCAGTCTCGACATCGCGCCGAATAGTCCGCCAGTCGGCCACGCTGATCCTTGTGCGGATCATGGCACATCGTGCAACTCAGTCCACCGCTGGCCGTAAAGCAACGACTCTGCATCAGTCGAGCCAACTGGTTCGCACTGTGAGGATCCGCGTTGCTTTCACTGTCACTATTCAGGTCCAGCTGCAACCACGATTTCAACGGCTCACCAGGACGATAGGCAAACGCATTACCCAGCGGCTCACCAGCCGAATGACACTGAGCACACACTTCATTCTGCCGCTCAATCGAGAGTGCCCCGGGATTCACAATTCGATGGGCCTCCGTCGCTTCCGGAAACTGACGATGATACGCCACATGCTCATGCCCCGGTCCATGACACCGCACACAGGTCACGCCCGGCAGCAGAGTCTCCCGGTCGAAGCGGTTCACTTCCCGCGCATCCACACCGATCCACGTCGCATGACAGTCCAGACACCGCGCCGGAACCGGCCGCGAATAGTCCACTGTGCCGTCCGTGTACGGCCCGGGACTGTTTACCCACGCGTCGCTCTCCGTCAGATAACTCACATGCATCTGGTACAGCCGATCCTTATCCCACCATAGATAACTCTGACCGTGATTTCCGGATCCCAGCACGAGATCAAATCGAAAGTCCCGAACGAACTCCGTCCCCAGGTCAGCATTCCGCCACTGCACTTTCTGAAAGTACCCGCTTTCACCAGCCGTCATGCGAAACTGCAGACGCGGGTTGCCCGTCGTCAGCACATTCTGCCCCTCGGCAAAACTTCCCCGAATGACGTTCGGTCCAGGCAGCATGGATGTTTTCGCATGCGCTGTCTCAACACTGGTCTCGTAGTACTCCTGATGGCATTCGCGACAACTCTCCGCTGGCAGAAATCCGCGATGCTCCGCAGAAACCCCCGATTGAAAGTCGTCCTCCGAAAACTGCACCGGCAACAACACCGCATCACGCCCACGCAGTTCCCCGGAGGTCACGAGATCCGCCCAGTCTTCCGGCGCGACACGCTGCAGCCCCGGCACATCTTCCAGCGGCGCAGTTCGCATGGCCGTTTCCGTTCCCAGCCGCTGATACAGCACGAACATGCCTACACTCAGGGCGATCGCCGCTGACAGACTGAGCACCATGCGTTTCACGGCCCACTCCCCCAAACCAGACACACGCATCAGTTCAACCCAGGTCCCTCAGACAATCGCAGCTCGCTCAGCCGTCGCTTCCGTCCACAGCGTTGCACCGCCGTTCAACGGCTCGCTCACCGTCACGTGCAGCTCTGCCGCACCGCCAAAGCGTCTCAATCGCCCGCAAATATCCCTCGCGTGCTCGGCATGCTCCGCTGGAATGCAGATGCCCGGGCCCCACGAAGACTGTGCTGCTCCCCTGACCCCCGCCGCACGCAATTCCCGCACCACGTCTCGTATCAGCGGCGACGAAAAAATGTCTCCCTGCGCTCGCGAATAAAATCGCCCTGCCTGGTCCCCGTAGTGCTCCAGTCCTTCGACAAACTGAGCGAACCGCGATTCCGTAACACCCGCAAACACAACATCCCGAGCCAACTGACTCAGCTCCTGAATCAACGCCGAATCCATCACGGGCCGCGCACCAAACCACGTCTGCTCTTCCGCCCCCGACATCCCCTGCCCCTCAACAGGACGTACCAGCACAAATCTCCATCCCTCCGGAACCAGGGCCCGCTGCACCCGCACGTCCGGGGCCGTCTGACCCTGATCCAGCAGAAAACCGCCATGATCAAAGCCATACGTCCCGATCGCCGAACGCTCAGACCGCCCAACCCGCTGCGCTAACTGCTCAGCTGTGATCCGACGCTCCCCTTCCACCAGCCACAAACAGGCGGACGCCAGGCTGAGGGCCAGCTGCGTCCCTCCGCCCAGACCCGTGTGAAACGGAATCTCTTCCGACACCTCCACCCGCAGCCATGGCAATGCCAGCGTTTCCCGCAGTCGCGATAACACACGAGCAATCCGTGAGGTCGCCTCGACACCACCACAAATCTCATCCCCACCAGACGCTGCGCGCGAAACCGTCATGCCCCAGCCCGGTCGACGCACCATCAGGCCCAGCCCGCCAAACTGCCAGCCATCCTCCGCGTTCCCGAGAATCAGCCCGAAGTGCAGCCGCGCTCCCGTGTGAACCTGTATCCGCCTCATGACAGCAGCCCCCGTCGCCGCTGAATAAACTCCAGAATCCGCTCCCAGGCGACCCTTTCCACCGGTCCCCCCGTCTTCTGCACCGCCGGGGCCAGAAACTGCAACGCCTGGTCAATCTCCTCAGCCGGCAACAGGTGCAGACGAGTCGCCAGGATTGCGGCCTCCAGCACTGCATGACGCGCCCGATTGAAGCCCAGAAACGCCCGCCGCTCGCCCCGATGCAACACCCGCGACGGCATCCGACTGCGCGCGTCGCTGGCTTCCACTTCCTCCACCTCAAACTCATACCAGCGGCAACAGTCCACCAGCACTCGACCTGAGACAACCCGCGCCGACTCGGTGGCCGGAAGTTCTGTCAGAGTCCCCGTGATGGCCCGCGAAATCACGTCCACGTCGTCCGTCACATGAAACACACCACATCGCTGACTCGACAGATTTGAAAATGTCGTCGACGGCTGGAAAGGACGCAGCACCAGTCGCTCAAAATCACCCTCCACGATCGGACCCATCGGCGCAACGTTCAGCCGTCCATCCAACCCGATACTTGTGACCAGTCCTTCCACAATCATGAATGCCGCTCAGCCCTTTCATCCCGAAACGACTCAGCCCCGCAGCGGCCCGGGTTGTTTTACACCCCGAATCCTCACCGAATCAGACCACGGCTCTCCAGACGTTTGCCGAAGTCTATCGCCCCGCCCCTCCCGGAATCAATCCTGCCGGATCTTCCCGAACCCTACTCCTGACGTTCTACTCGACTCATCCAGAATTCTGCCGGACTGGTTCCCCGCCACAAACACAGGGACTTTGCCACATGCGAATAAAATGTGTAGTTCTGGTCAATCTCCGACTGTGGCGTCGCTTCCACATTGCGTAGCAACCAACCCACCGCCCGCTCCACAGTCTCTCGCGGCGGATGAAATCTCTCCGGTGCCATCGCCAGCCACTCCAGCTGATGCCCCGTCGCTATCACCCGCTTCGACAGCTTCTCCTGCGGATCCGTCTTCTGCGAACATTCTGCGCCCTCCGACCATTGACCATTCCACGATCCATCCGGCCATTGCGACGCAACCATCAGGTCCCGCACCTCCAGCAGAAACTGCTCCACCGCCGACACCGTCGCCGGCTGCAGCAATCGCCCACCCTGCGACTCATTCAGTCTCAGCAGCAACGTCAGCGTGTACACCCGATGCAGCCCCAGACACACTCCGACCCGCTTGTGCTGACGCATCAGTCGGTCAGCCAGCATGTCCAGCGTCACCCGGCGACCGGAGCCGTTATGCCACTCCCGAATTTCCTGCGGTGCCAGCCACAAAGCAAAACACATGCTCGACCATTCTGTCTCCGGCTCGTCCAGTCGAAAGTCCCGCAACGCCTCGGACAGCACATGCCGCAGCTGAAGCGGTCGCATCGTCGTGAATACAGGGGCATCCAGTCGCAGCCCCGCCTCCGTCAACGCCGCCAGCGCATGATCATGATGCACCGATGCTGCACTGTCCTCGGCAAAACGAATATGCACTCCTTCCGGAGTATCTGCCAGCAACGGCTGAACCTTGCCGTCCCAGGAACTGAGATGCCGGGCCGCGTCCGTCAGAAAGGACACCATAAACGGTCCCGAGATCGCATCCGGATCACGAAATTCAATCGCCTGCCCCCATGTTCGCAGCGCATGCTCAATCAGGTTTGGTCGCAGGTGACTGCGGCTGAACCTCGGCACCAGCTTCTTCAGTACACCCGCCAGCTGCTCATCCGAAACCAGCGAGGGCTCATCATACAACGGCCTCACTGCGGCCGCCGCATCGACACCCGGAGATACGTCCAGCCGGTACGGACGCTGCAGTACCGCCGCCACAATCGCTCGCCGCTGATCCGCAGGTGCCCGTACCCAGGAAACCGCCATGGCTCCGATAACAACCAGCTGCACTGCCAGCACTGTGCTCATCGGCAATGCATGCCGCGTTCCTGAAAAAACAGCCGCCATACGATTGTTCATCCCGCAGTACTGTTCTCGATAAACCGCCAATGCATCCCCGTCCGCCCGCTTTCGCCCGGACCGGCAATACCACTCGGACACCCTGCCTCAACTTCTTCAGACTACACCGGACGTTTCCGCACAAACACAATTCCCTGACGGTCCTCGTATTCCGCTTTCCAGTCCGCCGATTCCCGAATCTTCTTCACCAGCACCGGCTGCTCCGCCTTATTCACAATCGCCATGTTCATCCCGTACTCGTCCATCAGCGTCTGCCAGTCCGCAGGTCCGCGAATCAAACGCAGGTAGTCCTTCCAGACCTCCTCCGGCATCAGATGCACATGCAGATTCACCAGCGGTCGCAGCGATTGCGGTCCCCGATTCATCACATAGCCGCTCCATTCCGCCGGGACAAAGGCCAGCCCCCGCGGTATCGCCTGATACCCTCGCAGAAATTCCACCGTACGGATCGGTGTCGCCGGCGACAACAGCCGCGATTCCTCCGGCACAACTCCCCGCAGCAGCTGAGTCCCAAAGGGGGTGATCGCGACGACAATCCACAACAGGCCCGCATTCGCCAGTGACCAGATCACGGCCGGTTCCGACGGTTCCTGCACCTGCACCCGCGCTCGCAAACCACGAACTCCAGCCACCAGATGCACGCCCGCCACCACACCCGCCACCGGGGCAAACCAGTTCAGCATTCGCACCGACCACGCTGCCAGCATCCCCGTGACCACCAGCAGCAGCACTTCCCCACATCGAATTCGCCGCGGACTGATCTTCAAGGCCAGCATCGTCAGTAGCACCGCCGCTGCATACCACTGGCCCTGCACAGAACGCAACGTCAGCGGCGCCCACTCAAACATCGATTCCACATTCAGATTCGCCGAAAACTGCAGGACCTCCGGGTACACCAGCAGGCCCGCAGGATTCGCCAGCACGGCGACCGCGCACAACTGCAGCAACAGCAACCCCCGCCACGCTTCAGGATCCCCCAACGTCACCGGCAGTGAGCGCGAACGAAACAGCACATCACCAAACCGGCCCGCAACCGACACCGCCAGTACAAGCAGTCCCAAGACAAACGAACCGTGCAGATTGGCCCAAAGTCCGAATAACACCGGCCAGATCAAAAACTGCCAGCGTCCACTCCGCGGCGGTTGCAGACCATGATTCAACACCGCGCAGTACAGTAGTAACCCGGCCAGCTGTGGACGAATCACCTGCAGCTCATGCAGATTCAAACGCACAAACACCAGCCCCGCCAGCACCCCGGCAATAACCGATTGCCCACGCAGCATGGCCAGTCGCGACACCAGAAACAAACTTCCGGCTGCCAGCAACGCCGCTGAAAACTGCAACGCCGTCAAACCCCAGCGCCGATTCAGCAGTTCCATCCCCACCTGCGATAACCACGCCGTATTCACCATCCGCATACCCGCCGAAACCGACATCAGCGGCTCCGTGTCCGGGACAGTGCCAGTCTGCAGAATCCGGGCCCCGTAGTTCAAATGATCCCACAAGTCCGTCGGCCACAGCGGACGCCCCGCCAGATACACCAGCAGGCTTCCCGACAGCGCCAGCATCCACGTCATCCCGGCCGACGCCTTCAGCCAGCGCGGCACACTGTCCGTCACGATCGTCGGACGCTCAAAGGGCGCCGGCACAGTCGCAATACCCTCGGACAGGCTTTCCTGCGCACCCGCAACCGGGGCAGATTCTTCAAGAGTCGCAGACATAGTTGGTTAGGTCTCAGCAGAGCGACACAGCGCGGACATCCCGTCGATCCCGACGGACGGAAGTCAGACTGTAACCCAAACCCCGGCGCAATACTGAGCGGAAAAACGCTTCGCCCCCCACTGTCATCCAATCCGGAACCGGACCGTGGCAGATAGAACGCCTGTAGCGAATAGGGGGGATTTACCTCCATCGCCAGCAGCCCCCAAACGCGTTTCTCCGGAAATCCCGCGGGAAATCCCTGTCTTTCCCCAGGGCGCACTGGAAAAATTACGAAACGGGCCTGACCGAATTCCGAACTCTGGTCGCGGAATTCAACCTGCACTCCGGGCACATTCGCTGATCTCACGCGTGCATTTGACACCTGCACATCCTACAACGCGTACAGCGACGACTGTCCGGACGCATGGCGACCGGGCCCTGCAAAACAAGTCCTCCTGCAGTACACGGCCCCAACCCTCAAAGAACTCAAGCATGCCCGAAGCTTTTCTGGAACTGGAGCATCACGACGAAGCCCGTGCCCTGTTCGGCTCACGCGACGAGAACCTGCGTCGACTGTGCTCCGAAACCGGCGCACAAGTGGTCCTCCGTGGCAATCAGGTCCGTATCCTCGGTGAAACCCCGCAGGTGCAATCCTGCCTTGATACACTCCGCAAATGGCGAGGATTGCTGGCAAAACAACAGGAACTGACCACAGAAACCGTCGCTGCTACCCTGGCGCCGACACCCCCCGCGCCCCCGCGCCAAACCTCGGAACCACCGTCTCGCGGTGCTTCAGTCCTCGCCGAAGCTGGCTGGCCCGCACGCGGCCTGACAGAGCTGCGCTCCGGTCGGGATCGCGTCGGCACCATTCGGCCTAAAACCGACGGGCAGGCCCGCTACATGGAGGCTATTCGCCGCCACGATCTGGTCTTCGCCGATGGTCCCGCAGGATCCGGAAAAACCTACCTCGCCGTCGCACTTGCGCTCGAAGCACTCCGCGCCGAACAGGTCCGCAAAATTGTTCTCGTTCGCCCAGCGGTCGAAGCCGGCGAAAAACTGGGATTTCTCCCCGGTGATATGTTCGCCAAAGTCAATCCGTTCATCCGCCCGCTGCTCGATGCGATGCACGATATGATCGATTTCGATCAGGTCCGCCGCTACATGTCCAATGATGTGATCGAAATCCTGCCGCTCGCGTTCATGCGAGGCCGCACGCTGAACGACACCTTCATGATCCTTGACGAGGCACAAAACACCACCGTGACCCAGATGAAAATGTTCCTGACCCGTATGGGACAGAACTCCCGCATCGTCGTCACCGGTGATTCCACACAAAATGACCTCGAAAAAGGCGTGCAATCCGGATTCAAGGATGCAATTCGGCGACTTTCTGCCATCTCCGGAGTTGCGACAGTGCAGCTGACCGGTAAGGATATTGTCAGACACAGGCTGGTTCGGGAGATCGTTTCGGCGTACGAAACGGAACAGGAGCGACCGTCTTGAAGACGCTCCCTGGACTCTTCCGCATCAGCCAGCGCGATGGACGCTCATCCGTCGGTTCACTGCTCTCATGAGAAGCTCATCTCCGGGATTCCCGGGATTCTTCCGAATCCTGCGGACGGCGGTTGACCTGTACACACCGCGACTCCGCGTCCCCGCAGAGCCTCGCTGCCTGCTTCAACCTGCCACGGAAGGGTGATCGCCATGTCGTTCTTTGGAACCAGGCGATCGCGCCACACTCGGCTGTTTCGCCCCACGCCAACCACACGCGACCGGCTTCTGTCCGCCTTTCGTGATTATCGCATCCTGACTCTGGTGATGCTTACCGTCGTCTCCGTGTTCGGACTGCTCATCGCGTCACAGACCTGGAACGCACGCTTCAACTATCGTACAGGCCAGATTGCTGCCGTCGGTATTCAGGCCCGTACCGACTTCGCTGTCGAAAACGTCGACGAAAGCCGCCGACAACTTGACGAAGCGATCAAGGCCGCCCCGCTCGTCCTGCGTCATGAAGCCCCCGTCATCGAACGCCTCCAGTCGCTGCTTCGCGATCAGCTCAGCGAAATGGCCAACGCCGAAACCATCAAGGACGTCAACGAATCCATCCTCACCGGCTTCGGCATCGCCAATGATGGCAGCGATACCCAGGAAACCTCCTTCAGCGTCCTCAGAAATCAACTTCGCGACCCCGAAGGTTCCAAAGGCGAACGCATCGACGAACTCATGCGCGAATTCGACCTGCTCACCCGGGACGCCCGTCGACTCGGACTGATCGACACCTCTGCCGCCCGCCGCCTCTTCGGTGACAACGCGGAAACCTCCCTTGTCCTCGACCGCAATCGAGCCATCAAAGTCCTCGACGAAGTCGGCAACACCGTGCACAACGGTGTGCTCGCAGACGTCCTGCTGCAGGAACAACTGCGCGAAACCGGACGCCTCGGCAAAAACTGGCCCACGCTCGGCAAACTCGCACGCCTGCAGAAAAACATCGAAATCTGGCTGCAGGTCAACCTGAAAAGCCAGCTGCGCCGCGACAACGAAGCCACCGCCGCAGAACTCCAGGCCGCCCGCGACTCCGCCACAGGAAAATTTGATCGCTATATCGCCGGGACCGTGATTGTCCCCGCTGAAACTCAACTGAACGAATCCCACCGCAGACTTCTGCAGCTGGAACATGATGCCTTCGAAAGCAAGCTGTCTGTTAAACAGAAAACCATCCGACTCCTCGGCTGGACCATGCTTATCACGATGCTGGTGATTCTCTTCGGCATGTTCCTCAACTATGCCTCGCCACGCATGCTGTTCGATACCCCGCGACTCATCATCTTTATCCTCATGTGCTGCACCACCGTGCTGCTCTCCTGCATTGCCAGTGATGATCCGCTGCGTGCGGAAATCATTCCACTCCTCGCCGCCGTGATGATCTCTGCCATCGTCTACAGTCAGGTCGTGGCCATCATGACCGCCTTCTGCCTCTCCCTGATTATCTCACTGGCCACACTCGCCACTCTCGGCCACTTCATGATCCTGATGACCATCTGCACCACGTCCATCCTGCCCCTCCGACGTATCAAGTCACGACTGGTCATGATCAAAGTCGGATTCCTCCTCGCCGTCGTCTCGTTCTGCGCCGTCTGGGGTGTCGGTGTTCTGGAACAGCAGGGTGTCACCGATTCCTGGCGCAACCTGGGCATCATCGTCACTGCCCTCAAATTCGCCGGTTGGTCACTCGTCTGCTGCTACCTTGTTGCCGGCAGTCTGCCCTTCATCGAACAGGCTTTCGGTATCGTTACCGACATCAGCCTGCTGGAACTCACCGGAGTCTCACATCCGCTGCTGATGGAACTCTCCCGTCGCGCTCCAGGTACCTACAACCACTCCATGACCGTCGCCTCCATGGCAGAAGCCGCCGCCGAATCCATCGGTGCCAACGGACTGCTGGTTCGCGTCGGGGCCTATTTCCACGATATCGGCAAAATGATGAAGCCGGAATACTTCATCGAAAACATCGTCGAAGGCACCGAAAACCCCCATAACTCACTGGCACCCGCCATGAGCACCCTGATCATCATCGGGCATGTCAAGGACGGACTCGAACTCGCCGAAGAAAACAACCTTCCGGAACCACTGCATCCCTTTATCACTCAGCACCACGGCACCACGCTGGTCGAATACTTCTACCGCGAAGCCGCACGCAAGGCCGACGTGGATCATCGCACCGACGCCGCGGAATCCAGCTTCCGCTACCCGGGCCCCAAACCTCAGTCCCGTGAAACCGCTGTCCTCATGGTCGCCGATGCTGTTGAAAGTGCCAGCCGCACCCTGAAGGAACCCACGCCCAGACGCATCCAGTCCCTTGTTCACGAAATCATCATGAAACGCTTGCTCGACGGGCAGTTCGATGAATGCAATCTGCAGATGAACGAAATCCGACGCATCGAAGACTCGCTCATCAAATCCCTGCTCGCTGCCCATCATGGTCGCGTCCGCTACCCGGGCCAGAAAACCGCCTGAGATCACACCGGAGGGCCCCGGATGCATTCATGGTCCCGTTTCGCTCCGCCAAAACGCAGTAAAAATCAGCCTCGTAACCACACCCGCAATCACAACGCAGACAACCGGCCCCCGACCTTCCAACGTGGACTTCGATAGTGACCGTTCGCAGCTTCACCATCACTGAACAGACGGCCGGAGCGATCCTTGCAGCTCTGCGAAAACACGACACGACGCTCACCTGGTCGGCCGCCCGCTCTCTGCTGGCCGCACGACGACTGGGAGTCAACGGCATCCTTGTCATCGATGAGGGCCGCCGAGTCCAGCCGGGCGATCAGCTGGATGTCCGTGCCGCCGCATTTCCGCCGCCGCCGAGCGACAGTGACGTGCGGATTCTGTTTCTTGACCCCCACGTCGTTGTCGCCGAAAAGCCCTCGGGCATGCTGTCCGTGCGACATCCCGGCGATCTGGACTGGCGACCGCAACGCCGCCAGCGACAGCCGTCTCTGGAAGAATCGCTGCAGCGGCTGATCGAAAAACGCGAACGCCGCAGCGCCGCACCGAACTTTGCCGAGCTGCTGCCCGTGCATCGGATTGATCGCGAGACCAGCGGGATTCTGGTGTTTGCCCGAACACCAACCGCGCAACAGGGGCTGATCACGCAATTCGCCGCCCACGCAACGCTTCGGCGATACCTCTGTGTCGTCCCCGGTCACCCAAAGGCCACCACGCTCCGATCCTTTCAGATTCGCGATCGCGGAGACGGGCTACGGGGCAGTGGCAGCGAAGATCAGCCCGGGCGACACATGATCACCCACATTCAGCCGCTCAGAGCCCTTGGGGGCTACACGGAACTGGAATGTCGTCTGGAAACTGGCCGGACGAATCAGATCCGCATACAACTGGCGGAGATAGGCCATCCGTTGTGCGGCGATGTGAAATACCGGGGACCCTATGGAGCCGCCCCGCTACCGGACCACAGCCAGGCCCCGCGTCTCGCACTGCATGCCGCCGAGCTGGGATTTCGGCACCCTGTGACCGGGGTTGAGCACGCCTGGCAACGCCCCTGGCCCGGCGATATTCTGCGCTGGCTGGCCACCATTAAATCTTACAGGACACCTTAGTTTTCCGCCCCCC